>DATGVJ010000282.1:0-5682 GCA_035300505.1 Xanthobacteraceae bacterium | reverse complement strand
AATGACCAACACCACCAGGCCAATGGTGAGCGCAAGCGTAAACTCGACTTCGCGCACCGAGGCACGGATGGTCTGCGTGCGGTCAAGAAGGACATCGACCGTCATCGCGGGGGGAATATTGGCGGTGAGCCGCGGCAGCTGTGCCCTGATCCGATCGACCGTATCGATGACGTTGGCGCCGGGCTGCTTGTAGATCTGCAACAGGACCCCAAGCTGGTTGTCCTGGTATGCGGCCAGGTTCCGGTTGGATGCCTCGGCGACAGCCTGGCCCACATCGCGCACCCGGATGGGACCGCCATTGCGGTATCCCAGAACGACATCGTTGAACGGTTCTGCATCTATGATCTGGTCATTGGCCGCAATTATGAAGCCGATGTCGTCGGTATAAAGCGTGCCCTTGGGCGCATTGGTGGTGGCGCTGACGATCGTCGTTCGAATTTCTTCGAGGGTCAGGCCGGTGGCGGCAAGTTTTGCCGGGTCCACCTGAACCCGTATTGACGGTCTCCGGTCGCCGCCAATCTGGGCTTGGGCGACACCCGGCACCTGCGCGATCTGCTGGGCAAGGAAGCGGTCGAGATAATCGTTGATCGCGGTGAGCGGCAGTGTTTCGGAACGCGCGCCCAGAACAAGAATGGGCGGATCGGCTGGATTGATCTTCCGGTAGGTGGGCGGGATCGTCATCGCTTGCGGCAAGGTCTTGCCCGCAATCGAAATGGCCGCCTGCACGTCCTGCGCCGCCGAATCTATACTTTTGTTGAGGTCGAACTGGATTACGACCTGCGTGGCGCCAAGCGTGCTCACCGAGGTCATCTGGGTGATGCCGGAAATCTGCGCAAATTGACGCTCAAGCGGGGCGGCAACGGACGAGGCCACGGTCTCCGCACTCGCTCCCGAAAGCGTCGCCGTGACCTGGATTGTCGGGAAGTCGATCTGCGGCAATGACGCGACGGGCAGGAACGGAAAGGCCGCAATGCCCACGAACGCCACAGCCGCCATGATCAACGAGGTCGCAATCGGCCGGCGGATGAAGGGTTCCGAGAAATTCATTTTGCGCCCCCTGAGGCGGGCGATGCCGGTGTGGTGATGGTCACCGGTGCGTTCCGCGCCAGCTTGTAATGTCCGTCGGTCACGACGCGCTCGCCTTCATTGAGGCCCGAGGTGATGATGACGAGATTGCCGGTTGCGGGACCTGCCTCGATGGTGCGCGGTTCGGCGGCATTGTTTGCATTGATGATCCAGGCAAAAAGGCCTTGCGGACCTCGCTGAATCGCGGTCGGAGGAACAGCGAGAACGTCGCTGCGGGTTTCCAGCAGCAAGCGTGCATTGACGGACTCGCCCGGCCAAAGCTCCTCTTCGTCATTGGCAAACATTGCCTTGAGGCGAATGGTCCCGCTGGCCTGGTCGACCGCATTGTCGACGAGCAGGAGCGTCCCGGTGCTCAGAGGGCGGCGGTTGTCCTGGTCGTAGGCAATCACCTCGACCGGACCACGCGCCAAGGCCCGGCGCACATCGCCAAGGACGCGCGCCGGCAGGGTGAAAAGGACGGCCGTCGGCCGCGTCAGCATCAACGTCGCGATTGATCCGGCCTCGGACGTGCGCGCGATGTTCCCAGCGTCGACGAGGCGGATGCCGATGCGCCCGTCGCTGGGTGCGAGGATCGTGGTGTAATCGAGCTGCGCCTGCGCGGTATCGATGGCGCCTTCATTTGCAATGATCGACGCCTTGAGCTGATCGACCTTGGCTTGCTGCTGGTCGACGTTCTGTTGCGATCCGAAATCTCTGCTCGCCAACGACTTGGACCGAACGAGGTCCTTCTCTGCTGCAACCAACATGGCGGCATCTTGAGCCTTCTTACCCTTGGCCTGTTCGAGTGCGGCTTGGAAAAGACGCGGATCGATTTTTGCCAGCACGTCACCCTTTTTTACGTGCTGGCCTTCGATGAACAGCACTTCCTGCAGTTTGCCTTCGACCTGGGCTTGAATTCGAACGGTAGCCGAAGCCTGCACCGTGCCGAGACCGGTGAGGTACACCGGCCGGTCCTGCTTGCTCACGACGGCGATGCTCACCGGAACCGGGGCGCGCGCAGGCGGCCGCGCGGCACGGGTAGGTTCCGGCCCTTGCGACCAGTACCAGTAGGCGGTGCCGCTCGCGGCGAGAACCGCGATGCTGATGACAGATAGAATGGCACGGTGGCGGTGCGAGCCCACCTTGATGCGGCTAGTCTCCACGAGCCTTCCTCCTGATCGGTCACCTGATCGGTTTCGTTCCACAGTACCCATGAGTTCGTGCTCGCGATAGTCACGCAGCAGAGCAGGTTCCGATTTTGCAGTTGTAGAACTTCGGCATTTACGCATGATACATATGTTGCAGACACATATCACACTTGATACAGAAGACGATCCCTTCTCGTTTCTCTGGATCAGAACAAGCTTCTCATCACTTTCGACCGCACCCGAATGAAGGACGAACGATTTGCGCTGCTGACGCAGGAAGACAACGTCACCCGCTTTGACAGAATCCAGATTCGACGCCTGCCGAGTTCCTGCGAATCCAAATAGCTGCCGCTGCAATCCGAAGGTGTGCCGAATACGGTCGGACGCACTGCGCTGGCGGCGCGATTGCCGAACGGCTCGTCTATCGCTAACGTGTTGTACGAAGCCGCGATCCCGCTTGCCTGGACGGGCAGCAGGGGCGCGAAATGTCGCAAGGGAGGTTAATGATGGCCGACGAGAACCCACAGGTAGGGCGCCGTGAATTTCTGACTGGCGTTGGTGTCGCGGGCGCAGCCGCTGCGACGGCGCTCGCCCCGGTCGCGCCCGCACAAGCGCAGGTCATACAAGCCGCAGCTCCGGCTCCCGCCGCCAAACTCCCGGACGGCTATATGTTCCTGCATCCGCAGGAAGCCCAGTTCGTCGAAGCCGTCGTGGACCACATGGTGCCCAAGGACGAGCTCACGCCAAGCGGCACCGACATGGGGATTGCGACCTTTATCGATCGCGCGCTCGGCGGCTCATGGGGCAAGGGCGACCGGCTCTACAGCCAAGGCCCGTGGGGCAAGGGCACGGCGAACCAGGGCTATCAACTGCCGTTCGCGCCGGCCGGGCTCTACCGTGCCGCCATCGAAGGATCGAACGCTTATTGCCGCAAGACCTTCGGCAAGACGTTCGACCAGTGCTCGGCTGATCAGAAGGAGACATTTCTCAAAGATTTAGCCGGCGGCAAGATCGTGCTTTCGGGCGGGCTTCCGGGGCGCGCTTTCTTCGATCTGCTCTACCAGAACGTCATGGAAGGCATGTTTGCCGATCCGATCTATGGCGGCAACAAAGACAAGGTTGGTTGGAAGATGCTGGGCTTCCCCGGCGTCTATGCCAACAATGCCGAGAACATCAAGAAGTTCAGTGACGGCCGGCGTTTCGTCGCCGATCCGACCAGCATCGCAGACATGAGTTAAGGGGAGAACACATCATGGCAACCAAACTTCCTCCCGTCGATATCGTCATTGTCGGCATGGGCTGGACCGGCGGCATCATGGCCAAGGAACTCGGGCCGACCGGCTTGAAGATCGTCGTGCTCGAACGCGGCGGCCAGCGCTCCCCCCAGAATGATTTTGCGGTCCCGCTCATCCGCGACGAACTGCGCTTCTCGCAGCGTCACGACATGATGATGGACACGTCGGTTGACACCTATACGATCCGCAACAATCCATCCGAGACCGCATTGCCGATGCGCCGGCTTGGCTCATTCCTGCCGGGCGAGGGTGTCGGTGGCGCGGGTGTGCACTGGAACGGCGTGACCTGGCGCTGGCCGGATCATGAATTGCGCATCCGGACCAAATACGAGGAGCGCTATGGTCGGAGTTTCATTCCGGGCGACATGCCGCTGCAGGACTGGGGCATCAGCGGGCCGGAGCTTGAACCCTATTATGACAAGTTCGAATACACGGCGGGTGTTTCGGGCCGCGCCGGCAACATCAAGGGGCAAATCCAGAAGGGGGGAAATCCGTTCGAGGATCCCCGCTCGCGTGACTATCCTTTGCCGCCGCTGGTGCAGAACCACGCGGGCCAGCTGTTTGCCAAGACCGCGGCCGAACTGGGCTATCATCCATATACGCGGCCGACCGCCAACGCTTCACAGCCATACACCAACCCGGATGGAATGAAGATCGGTCAGTGCCAGTATTGCGGTTTCTGCGAGCGCTTCGGTTGCGAGGCGAACGCCAAGGGCAGTCCGCTCATCACGGTGATCCCGGTTGCGTTGCGCAACCCCAACGTCGAGCTGCGTACTTATACCTGGGTTACCAAGGTGCTCAAGGATTCCACCGGCAAGAAGGCGACGGGTGTGCTCTACACCAATGTGCTGACCGGCGAGGAAGTCGAACAGCCGGCCGATCTCGTCATCATATCGGCTTATGGGTTGGCAAACGTGCATCTCATGCTGCTGTCGGGTATCGGGAAGCCCTACGATCCCGAAACGCAAACCGGCATCATTGGCAAGAACTACGCCTACCAGGCCGGCGCCAACATCAACTTGTTCTTCGAGGACAAGAGCTTCAATCCGTTTATCGCGACCGGCGGCTGGGGCACCTCGATCGACGACATCCATACCAATTGGGAGTTCGACCGTGCGCCCCACGGGTTTATCGGCGGGGCCTACATTAGCGTCGGTGGCAGCAACGGCCGGCCCATCACGTATCGCCCGGTTCCGCCGGGAACGCCGCAATGGGGCTCGGATTGGAAACGCGCGACGGCCAAGTGGTACAACAACGCGCTCACGATCGGCGCCTCCGCTTCCGTGATGCCGAACCGGTATAACTACCTCGAACTCGACAAGACCTATACCAACCGGTTCGGTTCGCCGCTGATGCGCATGACATTCGACTTCAAGGAAAACGAGAAGAAGATCAATTTGCATGCGGCCAAGATCATCGGCGACATCGCCAAGGCAATGAACCCGACGCGCATGAGCAATCCGGCGCCGCGGCAGTCCTGGAGTGTGGTGCCGTATCAAAGCACGCACAATACCGGCGGCGCCGTGATGGGGGCAGATCCCGCCAACAGCGCGCTTAACAAATATCTTCAGAGTTGGGATCTTTCAAACGTGTTCGTCACGGGTGCGTCGGCCTTCCCGCACAATTCAGGCTACAATCCGACGGGCCCGGTCGGCGCGCTCGCCTTTATGTCGGCCGAGGTGATCCGCGACAAATATCTCAAGAATCCAGGCCCGCTGATTTAACGGAAGAGAGCAATGTCGATGCGTTTGTTGACCGCTATAACTGCCTTCACGGCCGCCGTTACTGTTGCGGTGCCCGCAGGTGCCCAAAATGCCGAACGTGGCAAGCAGGTGTTCGAACAATGCTCAGCCTGCCACTCGCTCGCCGAGGGCCAGAATGGATTGGGGCCGAATTTGCATGGGTTATTCGGCCGCAAGTCCGCAAGCGTCGGCGATTATGTTTATTCGCCGCCGCTGCGGCGCGCCAACGTGGTTTGGACGCCAGAATTGGTCGACAAGTTCCTCGCCGATCCGCAGTCGGGCGCCTTCCGCGGCAACAAAATGCCGTTTGCCGGATTACCTGACGCGCAGGCGCGCGCGGACCTGATCGCCTACCTCAAGGCGGCAGCGCAATAACAGGCATTGTGACCTAGTGCTGCGCGTCACCTATATTGAAGAGGTTTTACCGCCTCG
>DATGVJ010000281.1:0-40913 GCA_035300505.1 Xanthobacteraceae bacterium | reverse complement strand
CAAGCGCCCCTGATCCATAATGCAGATACGGTCGGCTACCGTCATGGCCTCACTCTGGTCATGGGTCACGATCACAAATGTGAGGCCCAAGCGCTCGCGCAAATGCATCAGTTCGAATTGCGTTTCCCCGCGCAAATTCTTATCGAGCGCGGCCAGCGGCTCATCGAGCAGAAGGACCCGCGGGCGCTTGACCAAGGCCCGCGCCAGAGCCACACGCTGGCGTTGCCCGCCTGAAAGCTGGTGCGGCTTACGGGCTCCCAGTCCATCCAACCGGACAAGGGCGAGCATCTCTTTCACACGTGCCGCGATTTCGGCCTTGGGCAGACGATCCTGCTTGAGCCCGAACGCTACATTTCCCTCGACCGTGAGATGCGGAAACAGCGCATAGCTTTGAAACATCATGTTGACCGGCCGAAGGTGCGGCGGCACCCCCGCCAAATCGCGACCATCGAGCAACACCCGGCCTGCATCGGGCGTTTCAAAGCCGGCGATCAGTCGCAACAACGTGGTCTTGCCGCAACCTGACGGACCAAGGAGCGCAAAAAATTCGCCTTCAAATATGTCCAACGTCATCGAGGCAACGGCCCCGACGCCGGCGAATGCTTTGCTCACACCCTCGAAGCGCACGAGCGGCGTTGCGGCAGGATCAGCCCAAGGCGCGAACCGCCGATTTTTGCCAATTCGACCGATATCGCTGATCCCGAGTTCCCCGTCCATGGCAGGACGTTAGCCGCCTACAGCGTATCCCTCAACCTCCAGCACACAGGCAACGGGGCTTCCACATGATTCAAATCTTGGTCCGCGTGCGGGCGACGGCGTCCCGCCAGCCCGCCCATTTACGGTTTCGCACCTCAGCATCCATCGCAGGCACGTAACGGTGCGCTGGTTTCCAGGTCGCAGCAAACTCCGGCAAACCCGGACAGATGCCGGCTGCCAGGCCCGCCAGGTAGGCTGCTCCGAGCCCTGTCGTCTCCATGGCTGCAGGTCGCTCGACCGGCGCCGCCAGAATGTCAGCAAGAAACTGCATCGCAACATCACTCGCCGCCATGCCACCGTCTACGCGCAAGACGGCATCGGACGCGCCGGGCCAATCTGCCTGCATGGATTCAAGCAGATCACGCGTTTGGTAACCGACCGATTCGAGCGTGGCACGGGCCAGTTCCGCTGCCCCCGCGTTGCGCGTAAGGCCAAAAACGGCGCCTCGCGCTTGTGGATCCCACCAAGGCGCGCCCAGGCCGACAAATGCCGGCACCAGATAGACCTGCTCGGCGGGGTCGGCGGCGTTGGCCAGCGCATTGACGTCAGAAGCCTTGCTGATCAGCTTCAACGCGTCACGCAGCCATTGCACGGCCGCCCCTGCAATGAAGATCGCACCTTCCAAGGCATAGGTGCGCTTGCCCCCAATCTGATAGGCAATCGTTGTGAGCAACCGGCTCTTGGAGGCGACCGGCGTATCGCCGGTGTTGAGCAGCGCAAAACACCCCGTACCGTAGGTCGCTTTCATCATTCCCGGGGCGAAGCAGCCCTGCCCCACTGTGGCAGCCTGCTGGTCACCCGCAATCCCCAGGATATTTATCGCACCACCGAACAAGCCTGGTTCCGTCGCTCCGAAATTTCCTGCGCAATCGCGAACCTCCGGCAACAATGACATCGGCACGCCAAAAATTCGGCACAGGTCGGGATCCCACGTTCCGCGATTGATATCGAGCAGCAATGTGCGAGCCGCGTTGGTCGCGTCGGTCGCATGCACCTTGCCACCCGTAAGTCGCCAGAGCAGAAAACTGTCGACCGTGCCAAAAGCAAGACGCCCCGTTTGCGCGGCATCCCTTGCCCCTGGCACATGCTCAAGCAACCAGGAAACTTTAGTTGCCGAAAAATAGGGATCCAGGAGAAGCCCTGTTCGGGCAGTCACCATTTCCTCGTGCCCGGCCCGTCGCAAACGCGCGCAAGCCTCTGCGGTACGTCGGTCCTGCCACACGATCGCATTGTGAATCGGCCGACCTGTGGAACGATCCCAGACGATCGTCGTTTCGCGCTGATTGGTTATGCCGAGCGCAACGACGTCGGCAGCACGAGCACCTGCCTTAGCCATTGCGTCGCGTACCGTCGATACCGTCGTGGCCCAGATCTCCTCCGGGTCGTGCTCGACCAGGCCCGGTCCCGGATAGATCTGCTTGAATTCCTGCTGCGCGCTTGCCACCAGCGCAAGCGCTAAATCAAACACAATGGCACGCGTCGAGGTCGTGCCCTGATCAATCGCGACAAGAAAACTCAAGGGGCCCCACCTGACGATTCGCTGGGTTGAACCTTGCCGATTTCACCGACCATGAATGATCCAAGACGATCCTGCTCGCCTCGCGACAGGAGCAAGCCGAGCTTGCTGCGGCGCCAAAGCACGTCCTCGGCAGTTTGCGCCCATTCATGCGCCATCAGATAGCGTACCTCCGCGCCGGTGAGATTTGTGCCAAACCGCGGTCCGAGATCGTCCATGCATTTGGCCGACCCCAAAATTCTTGGCAATCGCGTTCCATAGGACCTTACCAGCCTTCGCGCATGGGAATCATCCAGGAATGGCCAGGTGACGCAGGTCTTTTTCACAAATTCATCGACACTCCCGACAGCGAAATCACCGCCCGGCAAATGCGAATTGCTGGTCCAGGGTGCGCCGCCACCGACCCAGGCCCCCAGTTTTTTCAACGCGGCCTCGGCGAGCACGCGAAACGTCGTGATCTTGCCCCCATAAACTGTCAAGAGCGGCGCCATCCCGGTCGCCTCGTCGAGTGCCAGCACATAGTCCCGCGGCGTATCCTGCGGCCTCGTCGCCTGCGGCTTTGCCGCCAGCGGCCGCGCTGATGCGTCGCCGTAAAGTGCACGTACGCCGGCAAACGACCAGATGACGTCAGGCGCCGTAATCGCCGTTCGGAAATGGTCGTTCACGATTCCGCACAGGTAGGAGATTTCGTCAGAGGTCGGAGCAACACTTGCAGGATCACCGGTGAAATTTCGATCGGTCGTGCCAATCAAAGTGAAGTCCTGCTCGAATGGCAGCGCAAATACAACGCGGCCATCGGCGGCCTGGAAGATGTATCCGTCTTCATGGGCGAAGAGCCGCCGCACCACGATATGGCTGCCTTGAACCAGCCGCAGCGGCTGCGGCATGGACTGCTGCACGACCGTTTCATTGAAGACACCGGCCCATGGCCCAGCGGCATTGATCAATACGCGTGCGCTGACGAAAGTGCGTCGGCCGTGTTTCTCAAGCACGACACTCCACGCCTGCGACCGCTCGACCTTGACGCAGCGCGTACGCGTTCGAACAACAGCGCCGCGCTCCGCAGCATCCAACGCGTTTAAAACCACCAGACGGGAATCATCAACCTGGCAATCCGAATAGCTAAATCCGTAATGATAGCGCCCCTTGAGTGGCCGCCCGAGTTCATGCTGCGACAGATCAATCGTATGAGTCGCCGGCAGGATTTTGCGGCCGCCAAGATGATCATAGATGAAGAGGCCAAGCCGCAAGAGCCAGGCCGGCCGCATACCGGGTTCATGGGGCAGCACAAAACGCGCCGGCCGCACCAGGTGCGGCGCCATGCGGAGCAAGACTTCACGTTCGAAAAGGGCTTCGCGCACCAGGCGAAACCACCCGTGTTCGAGATAACGAAGGCCGCCGTGAATGAGTTTAGTCGAAGCCGAAGAGGTCCCGGAGGCAAGGTCGCTCTGCTCGACCAGCAGGACGCGCAACCCGCGACCGGCGGCGTCGCGGGCAATCCCCGCGCCGTTGATACCACCGCCAATGATGGCAACATCGAATTGCGTCATGCCTGCCGACTCCTCCCAGCCAACAGCATGGCGTGGGAGCCCCCCTGAACTCAAGCTGCCTCAAGGTGCCGATCGGCCAAGAGCCTTGCTTCATCGCTAATTTCGCTGAAGATGGCGTCGAACCTCCAGGAGCACGCACAATGGATTATCGCAACCGACACGTGGTTGTCACCGGCGGGACCGGGGCGCTTGGAACTGCCGTCGTTGGAGCACTTATTGAAGCGGGCGCACAGGTCCACGTGCCTTACATGAATCCGGCGGAAGGGAAACGATTTACGTATCGCAATCATGGCCAGGTCAAGCTCTTGACGGTGTCCAACCTTGCCGATGAGGCGGAGGTTGCCCGGCTCTACGACAGCGTGCCTGAGCTTTGGGCCTCAATCCAACTGGCGGGCGGATTTGCCATGGCGACGATCGCCGACACGAAAAAAGCTGACCTCATGCTGCAGCTCGAAACCAATCTCGTTACAACTTTCCTGTGCTGCAGAAATGCGGCAAAAATCATCGCGCGCGCCAGTAAAGGCGGACGTATCGTCAATACCGGGGCACGACCTGGACTTGAGTGGCGCGACGGCGCGGGCATGTCCGCCTACGCGGCAAGCAAAGCCGCCGTAATGGCTCTCACGGCTGCTCTCGCCGAGGAACTGGCCAAATCCGATATCCTGGTCAACGCCGTTGTTCCTTCGATTATGGACACACCGGGGAATCGCGCCGCCATGCCGAAAGCCGACCACGCATCCTGGCCAAAGGTGGAGGAAGTCGCGGCCACGATCCTTTTCCTTGCCTCACCTGAAAACCGGGTCACGCGCGGTGCGATGGTACCGGTCTACGGAAGGTCTAAGTAAATAGCGACTTTATCGCTCCAGCCGACGCCGCAAGATCACGGACCTTGGTGCGCGCGAGCCGTGTTACGGCACTCGAAGCCGTGACCGTACGCTGTTGCGCATAGGCCTCATGATTCTTCTCGATCTCGTCCGGATCATAAAGGTAGTTGACCATCAAACCATGGGACCGCGCCATCGCCCGTTCCGAAGTGTCGGCCAGCCAATTCAGCCGGTCCA
Organism: Xanthobacteraceae bacterium; assembly: GCA_035300505.1. Taxonomy (GTDB): domain Bacteria; phylum Pseudomonadota; class Alphaproteobacteria; order Rhizobiales; family Xanthobacteraceae; genus VAZQ01. The sequence continues at coordinate 36,030 of DATGVJ010000281.1, read as the reverse complement.
GCCGTGCTCCATTTCCCAGATGGAAACGCGCAACCGAGTCGGCCGGCATAGCTGAACGCGTCTTGGCATGAAGAAAATACCAGGCTGCCGCCCGCATCATCGGCTCCTCGACCTCCTCGCGCGTCGTTTGGTCTTGCCACCAGGCCGGCCGGTCAAGCCCAGAAAGCGCGTTACGGTCGTCCGCGCTCAACACGCTGGATGCGGGAGCCAAGCGCTCCCGATTGAGCCACTGTGCGAAATTCGGCACTGGCGACAGCGTAACGAACGTCGTCAACCGCTTGTTCTCGCGTGCAATCTCCTCGACAACCTGCTTGATCAGGAAGTTTCCAAACGATACCCCGGCCAAGCCGCGCTGGCAGTTCGAAATGGAGTAGAATACGGCGGTGGTTTGCTGCGCCGGCTCGACCACATCGCGCCTGGTGGCCAGGATCGGACCAATCGCCGACGGAATATCTTTGGTCAGCGCGACCTCGACGAAAATCAGCGGCTTGTCGATCAAAGCAGGATGGAAAAAGGCGTAACATCGACGATCGGGCGGATCGATGCGTCGGCGCAGATCTTCCCAGTCGTGAATTTGATGTACCGCCTCGTACCGAATGATCTTTTCGAGCACGCTTGCGGCCGTCGACCAATCGATCCGCCGCAACACCAGGAAGCCGCGGTTGAACCACGACGAAAACATGTGCGCGAAATCCTTGTCGACAACCGTGAGGTCGCCGCGGCGATCCATCGCCTCAAGGACATGCTCCCGCATGCGTACAAGCGCTCCCGTACCGCCGGCAGCCAGGTTGAGCCTGCGCAGCAGTTCTTGCCGGCGCGGTTCGGCCGCGGCGTGCACCAGTGCGGCTGAGGTATCCGATGGGGCAGCGCGCCAAGCATCGATTGCGCGCTCCAGCTGCTCATGATTGGGGCCAAATCGGGCCGCAAGTGCTTCAAAGAACGCTATGCGCGGCCCGGAGGTCAGCTCTGCATATTGCGATAGAATTTCACTGGCGAGCGCAACGCCCGATGCCTCGCCACGGCCCGATAGAAGGTGCTCGCTGAGGTCGACGATAGTCTCCGACAGCTCTTCTGCGCTTTCGCGCCGGTCGCGGGCGCGCTCCAAGAGGGATCGGCCGCGCTCAGTGATGCTTTGGAGCAATTCGCCAAAAAAGTACGCGTCCACGAAACGAACCCCTTGCCGAGGACTTTATTAAATAGGAATTCCATGACCAATTCACAAACCGGCATGGTTACCGAAACGCGAATTTGGATCAAATTTTGGGCCAATTGATTTGATCCTGGGCCTGGCCGTCCGCAACGCATCCGCCCGTCTCGGCAACGGATGGTTTGAATGCCGGCCTATGGACAAGTGCCGGTTAAAGCGCCAGAAGGCCGCCCGGAGAGCGCGGCGTCCGCCGAGCCATTATCTGGAAGGATCAACTCAATGCCGGGTCCATTGACCGGTTTTCGTGTTCTTGAACTTGCCCGCATCCTGGCCGGGCCCTGGGCAGGGCAGATCCTCGCCGACCTCGGAGCCGATGTCGTAAAGGTCGAGCGCAAGGGCGCCGGCGACGATACCCGCGCCTGGGGCCCTCCATTCGTACCAGCCGCCGACGGCGGACACCTCGACTCCGCTTATTTTCATGGTACCAACCGCGGCAAGCGCTCGATCGAACTCGACTTTGAATCGGCGGAAGGCCAGCGCATCGTGCGTAAACTGGCTGCGCGATCGGACATTTTGATCGAAAACTTCAAAGTCGGCGGCCTCAGGAAATTCGGTCTGGACTACGCGAGCCTCGCCAAGGAATGCCCGCGTCTCATCTACTGCTCGGTCACCGGATTCGGGCAGACAGGCCCCTACGCGTCACGCGCCGGCTATGACCTGATGGCCCAAGGCATGGGTGGTTTCATGTCCCTCACCGGCACGGCGGACGGCGAGCCAACCCGCGCGGGTGTGCCCGTGGCGGACCTTTTCACCGGTGTCTACTCGGTCGTCGGCATCCTGGCGGCAGTTGCGGAACGCGAAAAGACCGGTCGCGGCACGTTGGTCGATACGGCCCTCATCGACTCGCAAGTTGGCGTTCTTGCCAATCAGGCCCTCAATTTCATGGTGTCCGGCAACGTGCCCAAGCGCCAGGGCAACAGCCATCCCAATATCGTTCCCTATCAGGTATTTGCAGTTGCCGACGGCCACATCATCATCGCCACCGGCAATGACAGCCAATACACCAAGCTGTGTGGCGTTCTCGGAGAGCCGAAACTGGCCGAACAGGCCGAATACCGGGACAATGTCGGCCGCCTCGCTCACCGTGAGGATCTGGTCGGACGGCTCACGGAGCTGACAACGCGGATGAAGCGCGCAGACCTCCTCGCCAAGCTTGAAGCCGTTGGTGTGCCAGCGGGGCCCATCAACGATATCGACCAGGTATTCGCCGATCCGCAGGTGATCCACCGCGGCATGCGGCTTGAAATCGCAAGCGACGCTGCCAAGGGTGGCAAAATCCCTGGACTGCGAACTCCACTTGTAATCGGTGGACACCCCATGGCGTCAGACCGTCCCTCACCACGGTTGGGTGAACATACCGACGAAATCCTTCGGGAGATCGGCGAGGGATAGGGCGCCGGGCCTTGTCGATCACCTGCGGCATGGGTTCATTTTGCCCAAAACAGTTGGCTTCGTGCTGCCTCGCTTCAATCTCTGATAGAATTATATGATAGCATGATATTTTAAGTTGCAGAAACAGTTCGTCGATTGGGACATGAGCGCACCGGCGGCTGGAAACCTGTCAAAACAAAAAAAAGCGCCCGGTCGGTCATGGCTACGGGCGCAATTCCACATTGCTATTTCGCCATTAATCGATCTGCATCGCAAAGTCAATCAAAATATGGAAGTCCCGGCCAAGACGGAGCTTCCGACTTGCTCAATTTCAGTGAGTGTCATGACGCTGAAGGATTGCTCCGCAAGAGAAACGGGTGCCAAGATCCCGAATTGTCTTTTGGCCTTTTTGCGGGATAAAATCATATATGGACATTAGCACCAATTCCACTCCCACTGGATGAAGCGCGTCCCAGGCGAGGCAATGCAATATGCAGAAGATAACCGACCCTGTTCATTTGAAAGAACGTTTAAACCTTATCGGCCAGGAAGCCGACCGCTGGAAAGTACATCATGCCGAAGCGTTTGCGAAACTCCCAGAAGGCACCACGGTGATTATCGACATCGTTTCAGGCGATTACGTGACTGGCACAACTTGGCATCTGGCCCGCGACGCATTCGAACAGCGATTTGGTATCGGCGGCCGGTTCAGTCACTCATTCACCATCGGTCGCCCAATTTTCGTTGGTGGTGGCTTGTGGCGAAGGTAGTCGGCTCCGTTGATCAACGCGGACGTCCGGTCATCCGCATCGAAGGCAAGTTGGAAAGCATCCTTGTGATGGTCGATACGGGATTCAACGGGGACCTCATGATGACGCGCGATGCGGCAACGCTCCTAGGCGTCGACCCGAGTGACGACGAGACCGAGGTGCAACTTGGCGACGGCCGAACAGCACAGGTTTGCGAGTCTCGAATCACAATCACGTGGCTCGATCAGGAACGCCGCGTGCGCGTACTTGTGTCCGACGAGTGGACCACAATCGGTGACGCGCCCGTTGCGCTGCTCGGAACTGATCTCCTCCTGCCGCATTTGCTGCGCATCGACTTCGCAAAAGGTACGGTCGAAATCGAGGCACAAGATTAGAACAGCACGGTCGCTCCCGGTCCAGATCTCAATGCTTCAGTTCATATGTCGCGGACCTGAAGGGTTTGTCATTGATCAAACCGCGTTCGTAGGGCGCAATCGCTTTATTGCGCCGCTTGTCAGCCGAAACCCGCAAGGCCGATGTTGGCCAATGGCGCAATAAAGCGATTGTGCCCTACACACTTTCCAATCGCACCTCACGGAATGGGCGGCGTGCTCATAGGCGGCCGCCGGTGGCGCGTGGCCTGTTCGTAGCTGTAAGCAATCTTGAACAGTGTCGCTTCGCTCCAGGGACGTCCAAGAATCTGCAAACCGGCCGGCAGGGCGCCGCGGACAAAACCCATCGGCACCGTCATGGCCGGAAAGCCGGTCGGCGGCGAGAGCCGGTTGCTGTTGTTGCCGTGAGGGCTGTTGAGGTCGCCGATCAGCCGTGGCGGGTTGTTCCAGGTCGGATAGACGAGAGCATCGAGCCGGGCACCGTCCATCGCTTTGAGAACGCCTTGGGCGAGGCGGTTGCGGTTCTGGGCCGCGTCTTCGCATCGCGGATTCTGATCGGGTGGCGGCTCGGCCTGCGAAATAAGCAGGTTCATATGGACCGAAGGATGAAACTTTTGCGAGGCAACGATTTCGTCGAGGCTCTTCATCGGCGCTTGCGCCCCAAGCGTTGCGAGATAAGCGTTGATGTCGGCCTTGAAGCGGTCGCAGCCGAGTCTTGAAAGCGGAATCTGATCAATCTCGGGAATGTTGATGCCTTCGACAACTTCCGCGCCTTGTCGCTTCATGTCGATCAGTGCCTGTTCAAAAAGCCTGATCACATCCGGGTCTGCGCCGGGATCGACAACGAACTGTCGCACAACGGCGATCCGCGCACCTTTTAGTCCATCTCGGTCGAGCGCGCTCAAATAGCTCGCGGGCCGGCGGCTGTCGGCCGGTGTGGTCACGGAATCGTCGGGATCGGTGCCGGCGATGACGTCGAAGATGGCGACCGCGTCCGCGACCGTGCGCGCCATCGGTCCGCCTATGTCGCGGTCGAGAAACAGCGGCACGATGCCGGCACGGCTGGTGAGGCCCATGGTCGAACGGATGCCGACGAGGCTCGCGTGCGAAGACGGCCCGCGGATCGAATTGCCGGTGTCGGTTCCAAGCCCCGCGGCACCGAAATTCGCCGCCACCGCGGCGGCCGTTCCGCCGCTCGAACCCGCTGGAACCCGATCGAGCGCATAAGGGTTGCGCGTATGGCCCGGCACGAGCGAATTCACGGTTTCGAAGGGGCTACGCGCAAACTCCGCCATGTTCGATTTGGCCAGCACGATGGCGCCGGCCTCGCGCAGCTTGCGAACCTGAAAGGCGTCGCGCGGCGGCATCGAATTCTTGAGACTGAGCGAACCAGCCGTCGTTGGAACCCCCACAATGTCGTAGTTGTCTTTGACGATCATCGGCACGCAATGGAGAGGGCCAACGAAACCTGACTGCACGAAGTGTGCGTCAATTTCATCGGCATTCGACAACGCATCGGGATTGACGACCACGATGGCATTGAGCGCGGGGCCTTGCTTGTCATAGGCCGCAATGCGGGCGAGATACATCTGCACAAGTTGCCGGCATGTGATGTCCCGGGCCGTGATCGCCGCGTGAATGTCCTCGATCGTCGCCTCGTGCGTCCGCATCAGCTCGAACGCCTGCGCGTGACCGACCATCGTCAAGAGCAGGGGCAGAGCCGCGATCAACAGCTTCGTGTTGGACCGGAACAAGTTCATGTCGGACCTTTAAAGAAAAATCTGGATCGATTTTTCTTCCGTGTAGCTCAGCAATTCCGACAAGCAGCTCTCCTTGCCGATGCCGGAATTCTTGAGGCCTCCGTAAGGCGTGCCCTTGAAGTGATTGCCGACGCCGTTGACCCAGACCATGCCGGATTGTACGCGCCGCGCGGCCTTGAGCGCGCGTTTGATATCGTTCGTCCACACCGCGGCCGTGAGACCGTATTCGACCGAATTGGCAAGTTCGATGGTCGCCTCCTCGTCACGCCATGAAAACACCGAGAGCACCGGTCCAAAAATTTCTTCGCACGCAATCTTCATTTGCGGATGAACGTCGCCGAACACGGTCGGCTCGATCCAGAATCCGCGCTCGAACTGCTTGCCGGGCGGCCGTTTGCCGCCGATCATCAGCTTGGCGCCATCGTCGATGCCAGACTTGATCATCATGTTGACGCGGTCCATGTGGCGCTTGGAGTTCATCGGCCCCATCTGCGACTTCATGTCCATCGGGTCGCCCATTTTGATTTCCGCAACCTTCTCGGTGACGCGGTCAATAACCTTCTTGTAGAGCGTTTCGTGCAACATGAGCCGGCTGGTGGAGCCGCAAGACTGGCCCGACCAGGCGAAGTTCATTCCCGCGATGGCTGCGTCCGCGACCTTGTCGGGATCCGCATCCGGATAGACGATGAACGGGTTCTTGCCGCCGAGTTCGAGCGTCAGCGCCTTGATGCCGCCTTCCGCCGCGGAACGCTGGATGGCCATGCCGGTCGGGATGGAACCGGTAAAACAAATTCGCTTGACGCGTGGATGACGCACGATGGCGTCACCTGCCGGCATGCCGTTGCCGGTCACGATGTTCACGGTTCCGGGTGGCATGATCTCCTTGGCGATTTCTCCGAGAATGTGGGACGAAAGCGAACTCGTCTCCGGTGGCTTGATCACCACCGTGTTGCCGGCGATCATCGGGCCGGCAAGACCGCGCGCAGCAAAGCTCAAGGGATGATTGAACGGGACGATGCGGGCAACAACGCCATAGGGTTCACGCACCGTGATGTGCAGGTGCTTGGAACTAGCCGGAACCGTCTCGCCCTTCATCTCGATCGCAAGACCAGTGTACCATTCCAGCTGTTCGGCTGCCTGTTCGATATCGCCCTTCATCTTGGCGATCGTATTGCCGGTATCGAGCACCTCGGTATGCAGCAATTCCTCGCCGCGCTCACGAATGCGCTTGGCCATCGCTTTGAGATATTTACCGCGCTCCTTGATATCGAGGGCTGCCCAAGCTGGCTGTGCCTTTTCGGCGGCGGCCACCGCCCGGTTCACGTCGGCCGCATCACCGGCCACGAACTCGCCCAGCCGCTCTTCATTGGCGGGATTTACCGACTCGATCCAATTGTTGGACTGGCCCGCGACCATCTCGCCGCCAATCAACATTTGGCCCTTCATCTGGGCGCGCACATTCATTGAAAACCTCCCGAAGCTGGCAATTTCCGCCTGCCGGCGGCTCGATCCGTATTCCGCATGATATGGTCTATCGGGGAAGCCGGGACTGGACAAGTCGCCCCAAAGGGGGCGAATACGCGTCAATCGAGGGTCCCATGCAACTGCCAGCCCCCTTTCGCGCCGAGCACATCGGCAGCCTGCTGCGCCCAACGCAATTGTTGCGCGCACGGAACGAGCATGCGGCCGGCCGGATCGGCCGCGAAGAATTGACCGCAGTTGAAAACGCGGCAATCCGTGATGCCGTACGATTGCAGGAAGACGCAGGCCTTGCGGTCATCACCGACGGTGAATTCCGGCGCGGGACCTATTCTGATTCATTTACAAGCTCGGGCATTTCCGGCGTATCGATCGAACTGACCGAAGACCGCGGCTGGACGCCTTCGAAAACTCACGGAAACCGGACGGCGCGACGCATCCCCAGGGTGGAGAGCCGTATCACCTGGAACGGAGGCCAGAATGCCGACGACTTTCGTTTCCTCAAATCCGTGACGCACTGCATACCGAAGATCACCCTCCCCGGCCCTTGTTACATCCACTATCGCGCCGGTCGGGCCAATATCAGTCGCGACGCCTATCCGGACCTCGATACATTCTGGCAAGACCTGGTCTGCGCCTACACAGAGGAAATGCGCTCACTCGCCGGCGCTGGCTGCACCTATCTGCAGATCGATGAAACATCGCTGGTCAAGCTTGGCGACCCACGGGCACGTGCGCTGCTCAAGGAGCGAGGCGATGATTGGCAAGACCTGCTGAAAACCTACATCAATGTCGTCAATGCCGTCATTGCGTCTGCGCCACCCGGCATGAGGGTCGGGATGCACATCTGCCGCAGCCAGGATCCAAGTTGGCAGGCCAATGTCGGCTACGACCCGATCGCCGAACAGCTTTTCAACGACATGAAGGTTGAAACCTACTTCCTCGAATATGACAACGCGCGCGCGGGTACGTTTGAGCCGTTACGTTTCGTTCCTCGCGGAAAATTGGTGGTATTGGGCCTGGTCGCGTCAAAGGTTGCCGTACTGGAAACAGTCGATGGCCTCAAACGGCGCATCGAAGAAGCGAGCCGTCACATCGATATCGACCAGTTGGGCCTCAGCCCGCAATGCGGCTTCTCCACCAGCGCGTCGGAGCACATCGGAGTAACCGAAGAGATGGAACGCGCCAAGCTCGCGCGCATCGTCGAAGTCGCACGCGAGGTCTGGGGGACCTGAATCCAATATCGCGATTGCCACAAGGAACAATCATGACGCGTCACGGCTTGATTGCAACATGGTACCGCAGCATCACTTTGCTTAGCGCGTCACTCAGCGCAATTCTTAACCCATGCATTTCGTCGGCGCAGGCGCCCGCGGAATTCTACGCGGGCAAGACGGTGACGATCTACGTCGGCTTTGGTCCGGGCGGCGGTTACGACGCTTATGCGCAACTATTGGCGCCGCACATCCGCCGGCATATTCCCGGGGAACCGACCATCATCATCAAGCACATGCCCGGCGCGGGTTCGCTCGCGCTGATGAACTATCTTTGGAGCGTCGCACCCCGCGATGGCACCGCCTTCGGCATTCCGGCCAGTAGCGCGGCCTTCGCACCGCTGATCGGGACCGAGCAGGAGAAAGCTGCTGCAAAATTCGACGTCGCGCGATTTGGCTGGCTTGGAAGCCTGGAGAAATTCACGCCTATCGGGATTGCCTGGCATACTACCGGGTTCAAGAGTCTTAGCGATGCCAAGCAGCGCACACTGCGGTTTGGCTCAAGCGGACCCGCAAGTGGCGGCGAACTCTATGGCCAGATTCTCAATGACATGCTGGGTACCAGGCTCCATTCCATTCGAGGCTATCGCGGCTCGAATGACATTACGCTTGCGATGGAGCGGGGCGAACTGGATGGCTTCGTGGGCTGGTGCTGGACCTGCATGAAAGCCGACAAGCCCCAATACCTGCGGGACAAGCTGGTCAACGTGCTCGTGCAGTTTGGACGCGATCCCGAGACGACGGCTCTCGGCATTCCCTCCGTGCTCGATCTTGTTGCCGATACAAAGGACCAGCAGGTCGTTCAACTCGTTCTCGCAAACCTGGAGATGTCCCGACCATTTGTTGCGCCACCGGATGTTCCAAGGGACCGTCTCAACATGTTGCGCCAAGCGTTCGACAGGACCTCCAGGGATCCAGCCTTTCTTGCATCGGCCGCAAAAGCTGGGCGCGAGATCAGCGCGATTACCGCTATGGAAATCGACACCATAATGAGACGAGGATATGCGATGCCGGCCGATATTGTCAGGCGCGCCGCCGAAATCTCATCGGGCAGGTAGGCAGGCGTCACACGGCACAGCGGACCGGTGCCGCAGCTTGGCGGCTTTGCGCATCAATTTGCCGGCTGCGGACAAAAGCCTCGAATTCGGCGACCGGCAGCGGCTTCGCATAGAGAAAGCCTTGCGCTTCCTCGCATTTTTCGCCGAGGAGAAATTCCGTTTGCTCAATTTCTTCGACGCCCTCGGCTATGATTGCCAGCCCAAGGCTGTGCGCCATTGCGATCAACGAACGGATGATCGCAGCATCCTGCGCACCCTCATGGATATTCGCAACGAAGCTGCGGTCGATCTTGATGCGCGATACGGGATAACGCGTGAGGTAGCTCAGGGAGGCGTATCCGGTGCCGAAATCGTCGAAGGCAAGCTGTATGCCCTTGTCGTGGAGTTCGCGTAACGGCACGATGGCCTCATCATGCTTGAGCGCGACCGTCTCGGTGATTTCCAATTCCAGGGCGTGCGCAGGCAGGCCACTATACTGCAACGCCGCTTCGATTTCTTTCGGCAAGGCGGCCGTACATTGACATGGAAACAAATTGACCGCGATCCGCGACAAACCGAACCCTTTGGCGCGCCACGACGCTGCTGCCGTACAGGCCTCCTGGATAATCCATCGGCCAACCTCCGGCGCAATCGAGCTGCTCGCCAAAGCTTCGATGAAGGCGCCCGGAGCTACCACGCCTTGTGTCGGATGCCTCCAGCGCAGCAGCGCTTCTGCGCCGACAACGGCGCTGTCCGTCAATCTGATCTGAGGCTGGAAATAGAGTTCGAATTCGTGGTCGGCAAAAGCTCGCCGCAATTCGTTCTGAAGTCCGTGCCGATTCTGTGTCTGTGCGCGCAGCATCGGTAAAAAGAAACGCGCAATTCGACCGCCCTCGCCTTTTGCCTTGTAGAGTGCGAGATCGGCGTTGGCGATCAATTCATCCGCGGTCGAGCCATCGTCGGGCGCAATCGCAATCCCGGCACTCCCGCCGATATGATGAACGTGGTCACCAATATGAAATGGTTCTGCCAACCGCCCCAACATGGCGTCAGCGATGTCGCTGACCATACGGAGATCGCCGCAATTTGGAATGACGACCACAAATTCGTCGCCACCGAGACGGAAAACCTTTCCGCGATCCTGGGCAATTGTACATAGACGGCTCGCCACTTCCACCAAGAGGAGGTCGCCGATCGAGTGACCGGAGGCATCATTCACATCTTTGAAGCCGTCGAGATCGAACAAAACAATTGCGGTCGGAGCACTGGCTGGCGCCCCGAATAGAGCCGCAAGTTCAAACTGCAAGGCGGTCCGGTTGGCTAAACCCGTCAACTGGTCGGAATGCGCCAATCTGTTGAGCTGTTGCTCGGCCTTCTTTCGATGCGTGATGTCGTCATAAGTCCATGCGATGCCCCAAACCGTACCGTTCGGATTGTATATCGGCGTTGCGGCCAATTCGATGTCAATCAACGCACCGCTCTTATGCCGACGCTTGATTTCCAGATCGCGAATAGCCTCACCATTGATGGCTCGATGGAACAACTCTTCGGCTTGTTCCTTGAATTCCGGCGGAACAATCTTAGGATGCTGCCCGATCGCCTCTTCGGCCGAGTAGCCGAACGTCTGCTCCGCGGCCCGGCTCCACAGCACAATCTTATTCTCGGTATTGCAGCACGCTATTGCAACCGGAGAGGCATCGATCACAGCGGCAACAGTTTCCTTCGCCTGCCGCTCCATCTGCTCCAAGTCGGACCGCTTGCGCGCCTCCAATGCGGCAGCCTCTCGGGCCTCATTGAGTTCACGATGGCGGACCTCAAGCGCCGTTGCCATCGCATTGAACGCGGCGGCAAGAGCCCCCACCTCATCACTGCCGGAAATAGTGGTTCGATGACTTAAGTTTCCGGACGCAAGGATCGCCGCGTCCTTGCCAAGTTCACGCAACGGCCGCACGATCCGATGCGACAAAGTACATGCCAATCCGAATATGACCAACAAGTATGCGACGGCCGCGCCCCAAATCAGGCCCGCCCAGACGTTCCCAAAGACCACGTCGACAGGTAATTGCATCCAAAGATTAGCACCCGCCAATGCGGTGAGTGGAACCACCATAACCAGCAGCAGGCCAAGCAATCGCGCTCGAGTTCCCCCCAACATGAACGGCCTTCCCGATTTGCGTCAACCTGCGTGCTCTCCAATAGCGACGCATACCCAATCCGAATGGGCCGTGTTCACAATACACACACAACGCCTAATTTCGGCTCAACAACGCTGCGCAAAATCCGCAGCGGGTCGTTACACATTGTTAAAACTAACGTAATCCTAATGGCACAACAGTACTACCGCGCCGGTATCGATCCGGTCACCGGCACTGAACCCGTAACGACGGGATCACGGCTTTGCTGATAATAGCTCAGATCCGTGAATGCATTGAGATCAAATGCCTGGTTGGCCGGAATGTCGCCGATCTTCTGCAAGGTTTCATGAACGCGCCGCAGACCCGCCACATTGATGGCCGTCTGCGGGTCAAACATTCCATATTTCTCGATATCGACAAGCATCCTGGCCGTCAGTGTGACGTTGCTGCGCAATTCCTCGGCGGCAATCAGGGCTGTCTCTTGCGGGTTGGTCTTGAGGTATTCGCGGCCTTTTTGCAATGCACGCAGAAACCGCACGACGGTATTGCGATTCGGCTGCGCCCATTTCTGATCAGCGTTCACGGCTGTAAATTGCCAGTCCGGCACGAACGGGATCACCGATCCAAGATTCGTAAAGCCCGCAGCTTCGGCCTCATAGCTGTTTGGTATCGGCTGAAGGCCAACATCGATCTTCCCTTCACGAAGCAGGCGCCAACGCGCCGGCGAACCGCCGACTACGGTCATCTTGTAGTCGGCAGGTGTCAGGCCGATCGACTTTGTGATGTCCTGCACGATGTGTGTCGTCCCCTCTTTTTCGGCAAGAATTCCGAAATTGGCGCCGCGAAGGTCGGCGAGAGTCTTGATCCTGGGATTGGCGATGATGAAATGCGGCAGCTTACTGATGCCGCCACCAATCACGCGCAGGCTGCCGCCACGATTGGCATCCATCATGGCGGCTTCCGGCGAGCGCAGCACGATCTGCACTTCGCCAGTTCGCAACATCTTGTTGACTTCGGCCGACGTGTCCGGGTTCTTCAACTGAATTTCAAGGCCTTCGGCCTTCATGAACCCGGCGTGCGTAGCGCACCAGAGCGGCAGGTAGAACAACGTCCGCGAAATCATCCCAACGCCGACAACATCGGCGGCAGCGGCGGTGCAGGGCAAACCGATGAGGGCAACGGCTCCACCAACCAGCAGGTCGCGACGATTGATATTTGCTTGATTGAGGCTTGCTTGATTGAGGATTGCAGCCATTGAACTCTCCCTTTACATACTCAGCACAACCACACGCGACATTCGAAGCACTGGGCGCAAGGTTATGCCGTCACCCCGTACCGCGAATTCGGCTGCAAACGTGTGCCGCTAACCGGGAGTTTACCTTAATCATTTGCTAACGCCAACGATAAGAAAAACTATATTTACCTTAGCATCCTGCCCTCGAATGAAAAACGCAGCACGTTCGCCCGTCGCAAATCCACCTGCGGGTTAACCATCGTTGATCATTTTTCCAGTGTTCAGACGAGGACCAACTGCCCCACATCAGAGATGTCATCAAGCCGCATCAGATCGTCGAACAGCGACGCCGTGCGTTCGGCTGATGTGCCGTGCATGAGGCAGTCGAACTTCAAGCGCAATTGCTCCTGCCTCAATGGTGTTTCCGGGCATCCGAGCCACGTGTCGCTGGCACCTTCAAACGAGCGACCGTCGTGCAAGGCGACCCGCATCCGGGCGCCCCATGACCCGACATTTTCGTCGGTCGACATCGAAATGCGCCCGGCCAACTCTCGGACACGGGCTTCTCCAACCACGCGATCGCAGAAAACCGCCGGGTCAAGCGGATCACGGTACGCCGATAGGGCCGTACAGAAGGGCACGCTATATTGTGCCAGCATGATATCGGCCGGATCGCGTTCGCAGTGGTGCGAAGCGACTTTGGCCGGGGCGCCAATCGCAAGCTCGCGAATGTCGTCTCCGCCAAACCCATGCTGCTCCATAAAGCCGCGCAATAGCGAAACCGGGACATGCGCGGTCACGTGGCAGGGATAACGCTTGAAGCAGATGCGATCGGTTTCGTAAGTGGACCCTAGTCCTTTGGTCAGCAAAGATGGGTTCTTGTCGTCACAGAATGCATCAAGAAGGCCATAGCGTCCCTCCAGCACATTGCGCGGCCCTTCAAAGCCGCGTTGCGCCAACCTGGCTGCGACGACACCGGCTTCAGCAGCCCGGCCAAGGTGAAGCCTTTTGACCATGCCGCCCGAACCGGATTTTGCGAAGGCCAGGAGACCGCCTGCCATTGAGCCCGCGATCCCGAACGCATTTGCGGTTTCGCCTGGCGACAACCGCATCAGCGAGGCGCAAGCGGCGGCTGAGCCAAACGGCCCCGTGAGGCCCGGCGCATGAAACCCGACTTTTTCCGCTGAATGAAGTGTCGCCAGGCCGATGCGAAACATGACCTCGATGCCCGCCACGATCGCCGCAATAAGGTCCGCGCCGCTAGCATTGATGGATTCCGCCATGGCGAGGGCCGGCAAGGCAACCGTCGCGCCGGCATGCACACCCGTTCCGGGCTTGCGCAGATTGTCGAATTCAAAAGCGTGGGCAAGCGCGCCGAGTGCGAGCGCCGCCTGCGGAACATGGAACGTTACGTCTTTGATGCCAGGCAAGCGGCACGGGCCCCCGCCCCCGCTCGATAAAGCCTCGGCCAACACGATTTGCGACCACGGAAATTGCTGGCCAAAGACCACACAGCCGATGGCGTCGATCAGGCAGTGCTTGGCACGTTCGATAACGGCAGGCGGAATATCGTCATAACGCAATGTGGTCGCGTAAGCGGCAAGCCGCTCGGTCGCCGCTTCGACGTGAGTATGATCGGCTGGTTCGGACGGCGAATGCAACATGATGGTTTCCCTTGTAGGATGGGTAGAGCGATAACGCGTCCTTTTATCGCGAAACCCATCATCTCGGACGCGAAAAAAATGATGGGTTTCGGCAAAACGCGTAAAGAAAGAACGCGTTTTGCCTCAACCCATCCTACGTTGCCCCACCCGCAAACTCGGCCGCGTTGCGTCCGGCCAGCCGGCCGAAGGTCGCGCCTGACATCAGTCCCGTGCCGCTGCAATAGTTATGATAAAAAAGTCCGCCGACCATTTCACCGGCCGCATAGAGCCCCGGCATGACGCGGCCGTAAAGATTCTCAACCTCGCCTTTTGACGAAATCTTGACGCCACCGAAAGTGAAAGTCACACCCGTCGTCACGTGGTAGGCATGGAACGGCGGCGTATCGAGCGCGATCGCCCAATTGGTCTTGTTGATCGCAAGTCCCTGCGTACGGCGGCCGTCGAGCACGTTCGGATTGAACGGCACGTCGCTGCGGCAGGCGGCATTATATTCATGCGCTGTCCGCAGAAACGCTTGCGCGTTCACGCCTTCGAGCTTCGGTGCCAATTCCTCCAGCGTATTGGCTTCGGCCTTGGTTACGCGGCGGATGCGATATTCGCCGCGCAACAGCGGCGAGGCTTTGGCGTCGAACACCTGCCAGGCAAACATGCCAGGCAGCCGCATGATTTCGCCGCCATACTTCGCATAGGTATGGCTGTGAAAATTTGCGCCTTCATCGACATAGCGCTCGCCCTTGGCATTGATCAGGAGGCCGAATGGATAATTGTGCTTCTGGAACTGGTCGCCGATGGCGAGGTCCCCGTAAGGCGGCGCATTGATGTCCCAGGCCACCGAATGGCAACCGGACCAGTTGCCGTGCGGACGGGCGCCGGCCGCAAGCGCCATATTGATCCCGGCCCCCATGTTGAAGCGCGTACCGCGGATTTTCGCGAGTTCCCAGCCGGGCCCCAGGTAGCGCGCGCGCATTTCCGGGTTGGACTCGAAACTGCCACAGGCCAGCACCACCGCGCCGGCCCGCACTTCGACCGGCTCACCGCCATGCTCCGCAACGACACCCGCGATGCGGCCGCGCTCGCGGATCAGGCTGATCGCCGGCGTCTCATAGATGATCGGAATGCCGCGCCGCTCCGCATTGGCATAAAGCGCCTTGAGCATTTCCGGGCCGCCGCCCCAGATGTGCAGCGCAAGCCCGCCCCAGAACTTGAACTTGCCGTCGACCTTATAGGCCTGACGGCCAAGGCCGGGCTGCATTTTCACGCCTTGTTGGCCCACCCAGGCCGCCGTCTTGAGACTGTTGCGCACCAGATATTCGCATAGCTCTGCGTCGGTGCGATATTCGGTTACTTCGAACATGTCGTCGAAGTACTGATCTTCGGTGTAGGTACCGAAATCAACGTTCGAGAGATCCTCGTTGGCGAGCGAAGGGAGCACCGTCGTGAGGTCTTCGACGCCCCGGTAGGCAAATCGGAACGCCCCGCCCGTAAAATGCGAATTGCCGCCGCGCTCTTCTGCCGGGGCTGCTTCCAACATCATGACGCGGGCGCCGTTCTCGTGCGCCGAAATCGCCGAGCAAAGCGCCGCATTGCCGGCCCCGATCACAAGCACATCAGGGCGCTGCTGTAAAAGTTCCAAAGGTTGCATGATGTCCAAATAGCGTTGCTATGTGTGGGAAGTTTGTGTGGCAAGTCTGTTCGCGTGGCAAGTCTGTTTGTGTGGCAAGTCTATGCGTGAGCATGCCGAGAAGGCACGACTTCGATCGCGGGAATTGTTCCGGCCGCGATATCGTCGATGAGTTCGGCAACGTCTTCCATCATCTCCAGCCTGCCGCATTGCGCCAGCAGATCGTCAACGCAGTCCGGCCGCAGCACCAGGCCCGCACAGTCGCGAAATTTCGCTTCGAGCGTTCCGGCCGGCAAGGGGTGGTTGCGGTCGCGGCCAAGCGGCATGTCGACAAAATGCTCGAACGCCTCCCCGCCAATCGTCGTAACCCGCACCCGCGCGTAGAAATGGTCGGCGGTGTCCGGCTTGGCGTTTGGGTCCTGCAATGAATGCACCTTGGCCATCAGGGCACGCACCGCGGGATCACGAACCGTGTCATCGCCGAAATGCTCAAGCGAGACGATGCCATGCATCAACGAACGCGCCAGCACATATTGAATGCTGAACTTGCCATCAAGGCCGCTCTGCGGATCGGGCCTGTTGGTATGGGCAAGGCGGCGCGGATGCGTCCATGATTCAATCTGCGCAACGCGACCGGGTTCAAGCTTGTGCGCGGCGCGCAAGTGCAACATGGCGTCCGCGGCCGGATGGGTCGAGCCGCAGCACGGGTGCCGCTTGAAGGCAATGCCAGGGTCGGCAAGGTCATAGGGCTTCGCCCATTCGGCGAGGATGCGATCGGGATGGAACGTACCCGCGCCGTTATAGACCGCAAAGAATCCCTGCCGGTGTTCGAGCGCGTCGAGCTTCGCTGTCATGCCTTCGCTCGCCAGCAGTGCAGCGCAAAGTCCATTGCGCGCGGCATGGCCGATATGAAACGGCTTGGTCATGCTGCCGAAATTGGCTTTTATTCCTGAGGCCATCGAGGCCGCAATTGCGAGCGCTGTTGCGGTCTGCTCGGGGTCAAGACCCATGAGGTGACTGCACGCCGCCGCACTACCGAAGGTGCCAAGCGTCGCGGTCGGGTGCCAGCCTTTTTCGTAATGATGGAAATTGACGGCACGCGCGAGCTTGGTCTCGGTTTCGACTCCGGCCGCATAGGCAGCAATGAAGGCCCGGCCCGATACGCCCTCTGCGATTGCGAGCAGCGCCGGCACGATCGGCGCCGACGGATGTCCACCCAACGTGTTGCTGCAATCGTCGAAATCAAGCGCGTGGGAGGCGACGCCGTTGATCAAAGCCGCACTGAGCACATCGAGACGTGCGCCATGGCCGAAAATGAGCGCCGGACCGGCCGCGGCCGTCCGACGCAGCGCCCGGGTGACCACCGCGGTGGTGTCTTCGCGGGCGCCCGCAAGCGTCACCCCAATCGTGTCGAGAATCCCCTCCCGCGCGGTCGCAACCGCAATGCCCGGAAGACCCTCAAAGGTCGTGGCACAGATCCGATCCGCGATGGCACGCAACAGCATGGTGGTGTCCTGGAAAGACGCGGATCCCAATGGTACGCGCTCGTTTAATGACATTGTGACTGTAGACAGTGCAGTTCTGGCTGTCTAGATTTTCGCCCGAAAGGCGGCCCTCGTTTCGCGTTGTCCCATCGCGTCGTGCGCCGATTGAGGCCATGGCGGAACATACTGAAACCGACAATCTCCACACGCGTCGGATTGCCGAATTCGTCTCGAAACTCACCTACGAACAGATACCGGCAAACGTTCGCGAGCGCATCAAGCTGCTCATTCTCGATTCGCTTGGCTGCGCCATCTATGGGGCGAAGCTCGAATGGTGCCGGATATTGCAAGACACGCTCGGCGGTCTCGACACCACGCGCACGACCTCCGTCTGGGGCACCAACCGCAAATTGTCCTCGCCCCACGCTGCCTTGGTCAACGGCACCGAGGTCCAGGGTTTTGAACTCGATGACGTCCATCGCGACGGCGTCCTCCACTGCGGCGCCGTTACACTGCCCGCACTCATTGCGGTGGCAGAGAGCCATAGCACGCTGGACGGTCGCGAGTTTCTCACTGCCGCAGTTGCGGGCTACGAGATCGGCCCGAGAGTGGGGCGTTGCATGCGGCCCGAGCACATCGGCCAAGGATGGCATTCGGGCGCGACAGTCGGCGTATTCTCGGCGGCGGCTGGTGCCGCCCGCGGCCTCAAGCTTACCTCCGAGCAAGCCGTTCATGCGCTCGGCATCGCAGGCACGCAGTCGGCCGGCCTGATGGCGGCGCAATACGGCGCCATGGTCAAACGCATGCATGCCGGACGCTCGTCGCAGAGTGGCCTTTATGGGGCGCTGTTCGCAAAAAACGGATTCACTGGAATCCGCGACGTTTTTGAAGCACCTTATGGGGGCTTCTGCACCACGTTTTCCCGCTCGCAGGATCGGTTCGATCTCGACGCATTGAGCTCCGGGCTTGGCACCGAATGGGAAACCACGAGGATCGCGCTCAAATTCTATTCGTGCGTCGGCAGCAATCACACGACGCTTGACGCCATTCGCGATATCCGCAAACGCCGGCCGTTTGGGCTCGGAGAACTCGATCGCATCGTGGTGCACGGCTCGAAGGTCACTGCCGATCATGTGGGGTGGCCCTACCGGCCCGAGGGGCTCACCTCCGCGCAGCTCAACCTGCCCTATTGCGTCGCGACGCTCCTCATCGAAGGCGATGTATTCGTCGAGCAGTTCACCGAGCAGGCGGTGCACGATTCCGACCGCATCGCGCTGTCCCGCAAGGTATCGGTCGTGGAAGAACCTGCGATCACGGCGCGTGGCGCACGGTTCCGGCATATGGTGCGGGTCGATGTCCACTTGACCGACGGCTCCGTTCACTCTGAAACGCGTGAGGCCCCGCGCGGGAGCGAGCATTCGTTTGCCCCCGCGGAAGATATCGTCGAGAAGTTTCGCAAATTGACCCGGGCCGCGCTCCCCAAGAGCCAGCAGGACGCCCTCGTGGATGCGATGCTCAATGTCGAACGGCTTGCCGACGCCAAGGAACTCGTGCGTCTCCTGCAAGTCGACGCAATGTAGGCGGTGTAGGGTGGGTAAAGGCGCTTGGCACGAATGCAATAACACATAATCCGCTATCGTGGCGCCTTTGCCCACGCGTCGTCGCACAATGTGTTTTCCGTTCGCGTGGGCAATGCGCGCACGAACGATCGAAATCGAAATGGAGACTTGTGAATGCGCGCAATGCCCACCCTACGAACCGAGATTTCATGAACACCGCATCGCTCACCCCGACCACAAGTGCGACCCAGGAACTGGCCGCGTTCGCGGTCGGGCTTGAGTTTGACCAACTGCCGGTGCCGGTCATTGAACGCCTCAAGCACTGCGTGCTCGACGCGCTCGGCTGTTGCATCTTTGGCGTCACCCTGCCGTGGACCCGGATGTTGATCGACCTCGTGCGCGAGGAAGGAAGCAATCCGCAATCGCGCATCATTGGCACCGATCTCAAGGCCAGCATCTCGCAGGCGGTCTTGATCGGAGCCACCGCCGGCCACGGTTTCGAGATGGACGACATCCACGCCGCCGCCCACCTGCATGCCGGCTCGCTCGCGCTGCCGGCGGCGCTGGCCTTGGCCGAAACCCTTCCGTCGCTTAATGGCCGCGCCCTGATCGCAGCACTTGCGGCCGGTTACGAAGTCGGCTTGCGCGTCTCGCTTGCCGCAACCGGCGCTTTGTTCATGCGCGGGCACCACTTCCAGGGAGCCTGCGGGCCCTTCGTGGCGGCAGCGACGGCAGCAAACCTGCTGAAACTCTCACCGGAGGCAGCGCGCCACGCGCTTGGCATCGCGGGCTCCTTTGGGGCTGGCCTGATGGCGGCGCAAGAGGGCGCGATGTCAAAGCGGCTTCATTGTGGACGGGCAGCGCAGGCCGGTGTGCAAGGCGCGCAACTGGCAGCGCGCGGCTTCACCGGCATTCCGAATGTACTTGAGGCCTCCTATGGGGGTTTCCTGAGCACCTTGAGCGGCGCGCCGGACTTGTCCCGGCTCAGCGACGGTCTCGGCACGCGCTGGGAAATCCTCAGCGTCGGTTTCAAGCCCTACGCCACCGCGGCAAGCGTGCAGTCGGTCCTGTTCGCCGTCGACGGATTGATGGCGGAGAATTCATTGGCCGCGCAAGACATCGAACGCGTGCACATCAATTGCAGCACGATGGCGCACCGGCATTGCGCCTGGCCCTATCAGCCGATCGGGGTCACGGCCGCGCAGATGAATCTGTTTTTCACAACCGCCATGATGATCATCGATCGCGCGGCCATGCAGAATCAGTTCACGGATGCGCGCCTGACTGACCCCAAGGCGCTTGCCATGATCGAACGGATCAGCATCGAGGTCGATCCGGCCTATGACGTGGGCGGCGACACGACACGGCACTGCGCGCGTGTTGCATTGACGACGAAAGAGGGCCGTACGCTCAAGCGCGAAGTGCTCGATCGTCCCGGCAGCCCGGCCAACCCGTTGCAACCTCAGCATTTGCAGCGCAAGTTCGAAGCGCTAGCGGGTCCTGTATTGCCGGCAGATCGCGTGGCGAAAGTGATCGCAACCGTCGCGCGACTCGAAGACGAAAAGGTAGCAAGCCTTATTGACCTTGTGACGATCCAATAGAACATGCTTCGTCAACAATACTGGCCGTGGCATTGGCAGCCGTGGTACTTCCTCCCCTCGCTCCTCAATCGACGCCGCAACAGGCCCTGAGACCCCACCCCATGGAACCGACAGAACCGACAGCACCACCGAACGACCCCCTACCCGATCGTTTGGCGACGGATCCGGACAGTCCCTATCATAATGCCGCATTGATCGAGAAAGGCATTGGCATAAAATTCAACGGCGTCGAAAAAACCAATGTCGAGGAATATTGCGTCAGCGAAGGCTGGATCCGCGTGGCCGCCGGCGTAGCGCGAGATCGCAAGGGCAAACCAATGACGCTGAAGCTCAAAGGCAAGGTCGAACCCTATTTCCGGTAGCTGTGCCGGCTCGGCAAGCAATAGCGAGCCCTCGGCTCGCCATTGCGAAACCCATCATCGCAGGAATCAGCACCCTTCAACCAACGAACCGGAAGGAGCGATCCGATGCTGTCACGCCGTCGATTTCTCAAGAGCACTGCCGCCGCAGGTCTTGCACTGACTGCGCAAATGCCACCCCACGCCCTGGCCCAGGTGGCGCCGGCGCGCCCGCGCCGGATCATTGTCGATGCGCAGATTCACTTGTGGACCGCGAATACCCCGGAACGACCTTGGGCCCCCGGAGCCAGACCTCAAACCCCGGAACCCATGACCATCGAGCGCGTCGTGCCGCTGATCGATGAAGCCGGCGTGGATCGCGTCGTCATCGTACCGCCGAGCCTGGAGAACAATCGGCTCGACTATGCGCAAGAGGCCGTCAAACGATATCCGGGGCGTTTCGGTATCATGGGCACCTTTGCGGCCAACGACCCATCGACCGCGCGCCGCTTTGCGACATGGCGACAACAGACCGGCGTTCTGGGCCTTCGGATCAACATCGCGGAGAACCAGGCCGCATGGCTGACCGATGGTACCACGGACTGGATCTGGCCGGCAGCGGAGGCCGCGCGCCTCCCCATGATGTTTCTCACCACCGGTCAGATGAATCACTTTGCGCGCATTGCCGAGCGACACCCGCAGCTCACCCTCATCATCGACCATATGGGCGTTTCAGCCGCAACCGTCAGTCACAACAAGGCGGTGGAAACCATCGACCAGTCGGTCGCGCTCGCGCGTTTTCCGAATGTCTCAGTGAAACTGTCGTCGGTACCGCTGCTCTCAAAAGACGCCTATCCGTTCCGCGACGTTACCCATCATATTCGCAAATTGTTCGATGCCTATGGACCGCGGCGCTGCCATTGGGGAACCGACGTCACAAATTCGTTCACTAAGGCGACCTACAAACAGCGCCTCATCCACTTTACCGAAGAACTCAATTTTCTGACGGAAGACGACAAGGATTGGATTATGGGCCGCTCAATCATGGAACGCCTGGGCTGGGCGTAAAAACTGTGAGGCTCGATTAGCAAGACATTGTTCCAACCATCACCATCGATATGGCTGAAATCAAGGCCAGGATAACACGCAATATCTTACGATTTGCTCACTAAACCTTCAGCTCCGCAGCATGCCATCCTGCCAGCCGCCCGAACGTCGACGCCCGGCAAATGCCGTGCTGACCGAAACCGCCGGATGAATCGCCGCACGCATAGAGGCCCGGGATCGGCCGGCCATGCAGGTCGAGCACCTGGGCGGACGTGTTGATCCTGATGCCGGTATAAGAGTCGTGAATTGCCGGCGTATGCCAGGCCGCATAGAACGGCGGCTTCGCAATCTTGAAGCGCGGCGTCCGCTTCTTGAAGTCGGTATCCACACCGGAATCGACGAAGGAGTTGTAGCGCTCCACCGTCTTGACGAGCGCCTCCGGCGGCATCGGCCGCCACTGATATTCGTTGACGATCCTGGTCGCCAATTCCCCGATCGTGTCGGCGCTGAAGAAGTAGCCGTCGGGATCGACATGAGGCGGTTTGACCTGCCAATTCGAGCGCGTCACGGCATCGGAGTCGAAAATCGCCCAGATCGGACCACCGCCATTCATCTTCTTCGGATCGCCGGTCCAGGCGAGTGCGGCTGCGAAATATTCATAGTCGCGCTGGTCCGCCATCTCGTCATGAAAGCGCAGTCCATTCTCCTTCACCAGAATGAGATTCTGATAGTCGCGAACCGCGAGTCCCACCGCCTTGGCACGGAAGAAATGCGGACTGGTCGGGAAGATGGTCGTCGCGGAACCGTTCGACTTCGCGCCCATGCGGCCCTTATTCAGCATGTTGTCGTCTTGCGTCGTCTGGCAGGCAGTCGCGCCAAGCGAGGCGCCGATCTGCATGGCGGCGATCTCGCCGTCAGCCGTGCGCTTCGACCACGGATTATTCTCAGCCTGGTACTCTTCCGTGAGGCGGCAGTCGAACATGGTACGGAACGCCACATTGTCGGCACAGCCACCCGTCGCCACGATGATGCCCTTGCGGGCGCGGATATTCACGGTGCGATTGAGCGAGCGAAACTGGTCATCGACTTCGACCGCCGTAATGCCAATCACGCGACCCGCATAGTGCTGCTCGCGGTGGATCGTCGTCATGCGATGTTTGAGCAGGATTTCGACGCCCATCTGGCGGGCTTCCTGCGCCAGCGGCCGCACAAAGCCTGAACCACGGCCGCCATTCGTGACTTCCCCCGGCCACGGCACCACGTTGAGACGCGTGCGCGAGCGGTCGAGGCGATCGGGGCTCGGTCGATATCCTTCCCACTTGATGCCATGCCGGGTCAGCCAGTCGAACAAATCGAGGTTGTTGTCCGCATAGGTGCGCACAAGACTGCGGTCGCTGAAACGGCCCATCGGCTTTTCGGGACGTGACCAGTCGGCAAATACGAGATCGGGCGTATCCTTCTGGCCCTTCTCCTGCTGCAGGCGGTTGCCGCCCCCGATGTAAAGCCCGCCGAAGCTCATCATGCAGCGGCCGCCGATATCGAAATTCATTTCGACTGCAATCACCGACGCGCCCTTCTCGCGTGCCGCGATCGATGACACGAGCCCGCCGGCGCCGGCGCCAAGGACGACGACATCGGCCTCGCGATCCCACTTGATCTCGTTGGCGGTCTGGGCCTGGGCCGCAGGAGCCGTCGCGACGGCCACAGCCCCGATGGCGGCGCCCGACGTCAGAAAACGTCGCCGGTCCATAGCGACATTCGCCTGGTCGTCCGCGGGCTCCGTGGAGCCGGTGGCATTCGATGATGTCGGCATCTGCGTTTCCTCCGAGTGCGGCGATTTTCCGCTCAGCTTAAGGGCGCCGTGACTCACGGTCAATTGCGGACTCCCAATCACTTTTCAGCCGCGGCCTTGAGATTGGCGAGGCCCGCCTCGAAATCCTTGCCCACCATTTTGTCCATGCTCACGAAGACGGTCATGATTTACAGTTCCATCTGCGCCTTGCCGGTCAGCCAGCGCAGCAACAACATGGCAACGATACTCATCAGGATCAACAGCACGGATACCGCCGCCGCGATTTCGAAGGTGCCGTTGTCGATGAAACTATATATTGCAACCGGCAAGGTCTCGGTACCCGGCACATAAAGCAGTATCGCCATACTGAGTTCCCGCAGCGTTACGGCAAATACCATCATCCAGGCCGCGAGAATCCCGGATTTGAGCAGCGGCGCCGAAATGTCGACGATGCTTCGCCCCCAAGAGGCGCCGGACATCCGCGCCGCCTCTTCCATTTCCGACGACAATTGCTTGATGGCGTTGCGCACGAACATGAATGCGAATGGAAACCGATGAGCCGTGAAGGCAATAAAGAAGAGCCAGAGCGTTCCATAGAGCGCCAGCGGCCCCGAGCCATAGCCGAGCACGAAGCCGACCGCGAGCGCGACACCAGGAAAAGCAAAAGTCACCGTCGACGTGAAGGTCAACAGGCCACGCCCAGGCAGCGACGTCCGCTCCACGATCCAGACGATGACGATCGCAAGCACCACACATGCACTTGCAGTCACGGCCGACACGACAGCGCTGTTGAAGACGGCCGTCGGCACGATCGATGACGAAGCCGTGAATGCGACATAGTTCTTGAACGTGAGGTTCTCCCACGTAAAGGCCAGCCCCCACCGCGACAGCATCGACGTGCGCAGCAGGATCAACAGCGGGAGGACGACGCTCGCCGCGATCACCAGCATGCACCAGCCGAAGACCAGCCAGCGCCGCCACCCGATATCGACCGCCCGCGCCGAACTGGTCTTGCCGCCCAGGACATTGAACCGGCGTCCGCCCAGCACCCAACGCTGCAACACAAGTCCGAGCACTGTGAACCCGATGATGGGCGCGGCGGCGGCGGCCGCCAATTCGAAGCGCGGCGGATAGCTGAACAATTCATAGATTTTCGTGGTCAGCGTGTGAAATCGTGCGCCATGACCGATCGCCGCCGGCGCCCCGAACGCGCCCATGGCTTCAAGGAAAACGAATACGGACGACGACAGGATGGCTGGGAGGACGAGCGGCAAGGCAATGCCGAGCGAACCGCGCGACGCTGACGCACCCGACATCTGCGCGGCTTCCTCATAGGCCGGGTCCATGTTGTCGAGCGCTGCCACGACCGCAAAGAAGATCAACGGGTAGAAACTGAATGTGAGGACAAGAATCAAGCCGCCTTGGCTGTAGATGTTGAACATACCGCTGATGCCGAAGACATCGCGGATCAAGACATTGATCAAGCCCGCGTTGGGGCCGAGCAGCAGGATCCAGGCAATCACCGTGATGAAATTCGGAACCACGAAGGCAATCAATACGGTCACGCGCACGAACGCACGCCAAGGCATGTCGGTCCGCGCCACGCCCCAAGCCATCGGCAATGCAAGAACGAGCGAGAAGGCCGTGACCGCCGTGCTTATGACGAGAGAATTGATCAGCGCCGCAACTATGCCGGGCTCGGCGAAAACCTGTTTGTAATTCGATAACGTC
The DNA here is from genome assembly GCA_035300505.1 of Xanthobacteraceae bacterium. Lineage (GTDB taxonomy): Bacteria > Pseudomonadota > Alphaproteobacteria > Rhizobiales > Xanthobacteraceae > VAZQ01. The sequence continues at coordinate 10,555 of DATGVJ010000281.1, read as the reverse complement.
AGCGCACCGTCTTCGGTGTGCAATCCGATCTCGAACAGAATGCCAAGCGGATAAAGGACGAGCCAGCCGACGACAATGACGGCCAGAATCATCACAAGGCTGCGCTGCCGCTCCTGCCGCAAGGAATCGAAAGTGCGGATGAGGCGCGCAGTTAAAGAATGAGTGATCGAAGAATTCACTCGGCGCGTGCCCCCTCACCCTGTCCCTCTCCCCAAAGGGGAGAGGGGACGCAAGAACCGAGATCGCGCTCCAAAGCGCATGGTCGCGCGTGAGCCGCCGCCATCTGGCTAGCTCGGTCTGCTCCCTCTCCCCTCTGGGGAGAGGGCTGGGGTGAGGGGGGCCGAGCGGTACAATTCCAACGACGCTTCCTCACATTCCCACGGCTTTGTCGAACTCGACCGCGAGCGCATGACCCTCGTTGACGATGCGTTCGTTGCTGAACGCATTGATCTTGAGCTGCGAGAGCGGCGGCTGGCCAAGCGGAGTTTTGGTCACGTCGCGGCGTGCCGAATATTGATTGACGTTGTCGACCAGCAGTTCCTGGCCCTCGGGCGACATCAGCCAGCGCATGAGAAGCCGTGCCGCATTCGGATGCGGCGCGCGCGCCGGTACCACGCCGATGAATTGCGCGAGGGCGAGCCCCTCCTCCCACACGATCAATTCGATCGGCGAGCCTTCGGCCTTGGCCTCGATGGCACGATACCCACTGACGCCCCAGGAAACCGGGCGTTCTCCCGAAACTACGGAAGCAATCGCGCCCTCATTGCCGAGCGTGAGCAGGATATCGCGGTCTTTCGCGACCTTGAAGAAATCCCGCCCGACCGCATTGACGACATTCATCAGGGCGCCGCTGCTCGTTCCGCCACGGACGGGACGTGAGATCGCAACCTTGCCCTTCCATTTTGGATCGGTCACCAGTTCCTTCAACGACTTCGGCATTTCGTTGGGCTTGAGCACCTTCGAGTTGGCAATGCCGAGCATCGGCGTCACCGACATGGCCGCAAAAAGCCCGCCCGGATCAAAAGTGTCGGGCAGCATCTTGTCGGTGTCGGGAAGCGGCACGGCTGCCAGGAACCCCTGCTTGATCCAGCGCACCACGTCATTCGGCTCGGTCAAATTGAGGACATCGAAACTCACGCGGTTGGCGCGGCGTTCAGCTTCGACCAGTTGCACCATCGGCTCGGACGAACGCCGCGTATATTTCACCGCGATGCCCGGAAACCGGCGCTGGAACACCGCCATGAGTTTTTGTTCGTTTTCTTCCTTGATGGCGCCACCGAATACGACCTGCCCCTCGGTCCGGGCCGCCTTGTAGAGATCGTCCATGCTGGGAATGTTTTGCGCCGCCGCAAACGCAACCCAAGCGAACGACCAAACGAGAGCCGCCGAAATTCGCAAAAATAAGCGCCAGTGCATCGAATGCCTCCCTGGTTGGTTTCGCGGTTCAACCCGCAAGCAATAAGCAATCTGCCGCAGCAAAGCTCAATAGCACATCCTGGCTGAGCTGGCAGTCGACGTCCCGGTTGCGGCTGATCACGCGCAGCGGAACACCATTCACGTCGATAACATAATCCGTCTGGGCGCCGACAAAACTCCGCCGCGCCACGCGGCCCTTGAGCGTGTTCATGCCCTGCTTCGGTGCCCCATGCTTCGGTGCTGATGTCAGCTCGATATGTTCCGGTCGCACGAATATGCGCGCAGTCGATGTGTCGTTGCCTCGCAAATTCGCGCGTACCACAAGGTCGCCCACGTGTTCCACACGCACGTTGAGATGATCGCTGTCCGCCGCCCCCATGATCCTGGCATCGAGCACATTGGCAAGCCCGATGAATTGCGCGACAAAATCGGTCTTGGAGCGATAATAGACATCCTCGGGCGTGCCGATCTGCTCGATCCGCCCGCGGTTCATGACCGCAACGCGGTCCGCGACCACCATGGCCTCATTCTGATCGTGCGTTACGTAGATGCTGGTGATCTTGAGTTTCGAAAGCAGCGCCTTGATCTCGAACCGCATGTGCTCGCGCAGCGTCGCATCGAGATTGCTCAAGGGTTCGTCGAACAGCAATATTTCCGGCTCGAGGACGAGAGCGCGTGCCAGCGCCACGCGCTGCTGCTGTCCGCCGGAGAGTTCGCTCGGGTAACGGCTCGCGTAAGCCTCCATGCGCACCGTCGCGAGCGCATCGGTGACTTTCGCGGAGATCATTGCCGCATTCATGCGGCGCAGCCGCAACCCATAGGCGAGGTTTTCGAATACGGTCTTGTGCGGCCAGACCGCATAGCTCTGGAACACCATGGAGAGCGACCGTTTCTCGGGCGGCACCACGACCGTCGGCGATGCGACGATGCGCCCCGCAATGCGCACGGTGCCGGATTTGGGCCGGTTGAACCCGGCCACGAGACGCAGAAGCGTCGTCTTGCCGCAGCCGCTCGGGCCCAACAGAACGACGGTCTCACCCTCCTCGACCTGCAGCGAAACGCGGTCGACGGCGACGACGTCGCCGAAGCACACCACCACGTCCTCGATTTCCAGCTTTGCCATCAAAAACCCGTGCCGCGCGGAAGGCCTTGCGAGCGGCTACTCAACGAGCGGGCCCATGCTCTGTCAAGGCGCACTGTCAAGGCGCGCGCCGGGTCAATACATGCAGTAAGCTCCGCGCGCAGGGTCACCCAATCGGAGCGGAGCAATGGAACGCGCCAATTTTGATGTCTTGTTGCTTCGGCCGCAGGACATCAAGGACGTTATCGACATCAATCAGGCGATCGACCTGGTTGAGCAGGGTTACCGGGAGGCACAGGGTTTTCCGATCATCAACGCACCCCGGCGGCGCGTCCATTCGCGCGAGAATGTGCGGATTTCAAATTTCCCCGGCGGCGTCGACGGACTTGGCGTGATCGGCTCGCTGACGCGCGGCGAACAGGTCGTCCATGATGCGACAGCGCAAGAATATCCCTACCGGGAGCATCCGATTTACCTTCTTTGGAACGCCAAGACGGCCCAACTGCAATGCATCATGATCGGCGAAATCACCGAAAAGCGCATTGGTTTTTCCAGCCTCATGGCGTTGCGCACCGCAGCCACGAGCGGCGTCGGGTTCCGTCACCTGGTGCGGAAAAACGCAAGGACGGCCGGCGTATACGGCACAGGCGGCCAGGCCCTGCACAAGGTGCTGGCCCTGCAGAACGAGCGACCGATCGCCACTTACAAGGTCTACAGCCGCACTGCCGATAACCGACACGCATTTTGCAAACGCATGGCGACCCTGGTCGACGCCGAATTCATTCCCGTCGACAATCCGCGCGAGGTCGTGAAAGGCGCGGATGTCTTGATCTGCGCGACGAGTTCCAACGTCCCGGTGTTCGAGGGCGCGTGGCTTGAACCCGGCCAGCATGTCGTCACCGTCGTTGGTTCGAACAGCGCCCTGGTCAAAGGCGGCTGGCTGAAAGAGGGGCGGCGCGAGAACGACGACGAGGCTGTCCGCCGCGCAGACTTCATCGTCACGAACTGGCGCGAATCAATCGAATCCGAACGCCAGGCTGGGATTTTTGACCCCATTCAAAAGGGCATCATCTCCTGGGACAAGGTCCACGAACTTGGCGAAATCCTGGACGGGAGCTTTCCGGGCCGCACCAGCGACGATCAAATCACCCTCCACGCCAACAACAACGGCACGGCGGCTGCCGACCTTGCGATCGCGCAATGGGTCTATGAGCAATGCAAGCAGATGGGGCGCGGAAACCCGATCGAATTGCCGCGCCCGGGCGATCAGTGACGGGAAGGTTCGTAGTACCGCGTTCACGGCGGCTGCGCCGCGGGCGGGCTTACTTTCTTGAGAGGGACTGCAAAAGAAGTCCGCCGGCGGCGCAGCCGCTGTAAAGGCGGGACTACAAACGAAAAGCAATCTCCTTTAGGATACTTCTCGCATTGCCATTAGAGGTTCCAATGAATATCAACGTTACCGCCGACATGCCGTCAAGCCTTGGTGCCTCAACCGAATTCGAGGTCGAGCGTCTGGGCGCCAGGCTGGGCGCGGAAATCCATGGCCTCGATCTCAAGCAGGCCTTAAGCCCAGAAACCTTCAAGGCCTTCGAGGCGACGCTGATCGAGCACAAGGTGCTGGTCTTGCGCGATCAACACCTGAACACGCAACAGCATGTCGCGATCAGCCGGCTGTTTGGCGAATTGGAAGTCCACCCGATGCGGCCGCAAGGGCAGTTTCCGGAAATCCTGGTGCTCGACAATCACAAGGACAATCCGGTGCTCTCGACCGATGTGTGGCACAGTGACACGACGTTCCGCAAAAACCCGACCCGCTATACCATTCTGCGCTGCGAGATCATGCCGAAGGTTGGCGGCGACACGCTCTGGTCGGACATGGAGGCCGCCTACGAGGGATTGAGCCCCGTGTTTCGCAAGTTGATCGACGGCCTCTTGGCGGTGCACGACTTCAAGAACTTCCGGACGCTCTACACCAGGTCCGACGAAGATCAGGCGAAGCTCCGCCGAATGGAGGAACTGTTTCCCAACCCCACGCATCCCGTCGTGCGCACGCATCCGGCGAATGGGCGGAAATCGATCTACGTCAATCCGCAATTCACGCTGCACATCGAGGGCATGGCGCCGATGGAAAGCCGAGCGATCCTCGAGGTGCTGTTCGCGCAGGCGCATGTGCCGGAATATCAATTCCGCGTGCGCTGGATGCCCGGCACGATCGTGTTCTGGGACAACCGTTCGACGCAGCACTACGCCGCCAACGATTATCATCCGCAGCGGCGGCGCATGGAACGAACGGCGGTCGTGGGCGATGTGCCGGTGTGATTACCGCCCGATCGCCTCTTGCGCCTTGCGGAAAACTTCCGGTGGGAAAGCGGACAGTCGCTTGAGCAGATCGTCGACCTCCTGGGGTGTCGCCGGGTCGATGTCGAGGCCGGCCCTGTTGGCTTCGCCCAAGAATTCCGGATCCTTCATCGTGGCGGCAAGCGCATCGCGCAACGCCTTGAGGCGGGGCGCTGGAACACCCGGCGGCGCGGCCCAGGGACGGCCGAGCAGCAATTGCTTGAAGTGGACATCGAGCACCGCACGATCCATGTCGGTTTTGGCATAGTCAAAGACGCTCGGCACCTTGCCGAACTCATCCGACAATTTGCTGCCCATCTGGATGACGATCTTGAGCCGGCCGCTCTTCACGTCGTCGAAAAACTGCGCCTTGATGGAAGACGAGAACAGCCCGCAGGCGCCGTTCACCTCCCCGCGATGCAGCGCGATGTTGATTTCGCGCGAACCCGGATAGCCGGGAATAACACGCATATTGGCACCGAGCACGGTCTTGAGCACCATCGGGTGCTGGAACGTGATGGCAGCCGCGGCACCGCCGCCGAAGATCGTGGGCTTTGTGAACATTTCATCGAAGGTCGCCGGCAGGCCCGCGCCTTGCCAGACGCCGCAAAACGCAACATCGTTCGACATGCTGCCGATCCAGCTGAATTTCGTCACGTCGAATACAGCAGCCTTGTTGCCGAGCAATGGCTCCATCGCGGCAGAAGAAGCAATCATCGCCATCGAGAGCCCGTCGGGCGTGGCCTTGTTATAGATGTGATTGGCGGCCGAAAGCGATCCGGCGCCCTGCATATTGGATGGCACCACGAAGGGCTGCCCCGGAACAAAGCGCCCAAAGTGCCGCGCCAGAATACGCACATAGGTGTCGTAGCCGCCGCCAGGTGGAAAACCCGCAATGAGTGACAAGGTCTTGCCCTTGTAGAAGTCGGCGACCGCGTCGGTCTGCGCTAGCGCTGATGTTTGCGCTTGCGCGGCGAGGAACAGCGCGAACATGCCGCGAAGAATTTGTCTATTCATTGCATCCTCCTCGCCGCTTAGTCGGCCAGCCATTGTTCACAACCGGCCGCACGCGCCCAGAATTCCCAGCCACGGCGCATGGCGTTTGATTCCGGATCAATCGCCAGACGTGCCGCCGATTCTCCAGCCGATATACCGATCATGGGACCGAAAGACGTCGCGCCAAGAATAGTCCGGCCATTGCGGGGAATATAGGCGGAGAGCCGCACCAAGTCATTGAGGGTACGCCCCGTCACCACAATGCCTTCACCACGCAACAGCACGACCCGGTTTCGGCCAAGGCAGCGCGCGAGATCGCGTCCCTGTTCGAAAGTGGATACTTGCAGGCTCGTCGCTTCGCCGAATTTTTCCGCAATGTCCCATACCGGAACGTTGAGGCCCATGTCGCCGACGGATGCAATGACCGGGCGCAATGGGGTTTGTGTAATGCCGAACGGCAGGATGTCCTCGGGGCTCGCATGGAGCACGGCCTTGATGTCCGGACGCGCCGCATAGATGGCGGCGTGAATGAAACGTTCGCCGGGAAACTCGCGTTTGTTGCCGCGCGACGTTCCGTCGAGCGACGTGCCATCGAGCGCGAACTCGACGACATCATCGGGGATGACGGCACCGGGACTCCTGCCACATGCCAGGAAAAAACGGTCTTTATCGACCGGATGGCGAACGCTGACATCCCCGAAGGCGTCGACCAGGCCTTCATGCGCCAGGATTCGATTGGCAATGACCAGGTCTTTGGCGGCGCGCGCAACTTCGATCATAAAGCACCGTCTATGAGGGGATGGTAGCGACTGTAGTCAGCGCCCAACGGGCTGGCAAATGGCACGACGCCTGTAACTACCCTGAAACCTAAGGAGAATCTCCCGTTGGCTTCGTTCCCTAAAAAATCGAGCGTATGGACGACGCGGTCGAGGATCGTTCGAGAGGGCTATCTCGCACCTTGGTCGCATCGACCTCGGCATGATTGGTAAATGCAAGGTATCGCAACCTCTGCTCACCTCCTTGAGGGGGCAAATATGAGCCGGAAGGCCCCGGATGAACACCGATCAGGCGTTAATGGTATTAAAATACCGGACATCACGGGGTGCATTCGGCAATGAACGCTTTGTACGGCACCGTACCTACACTATACTTTAGTATCTTGATGTTATATATTAGGATCAGATTACGTTCGCGAAACTCGCATTACGGTCATCTAACCGTACCTACGAATAGCCGAATCACGCATAGCCCTTATCCTTGACGAGGCCGATGACATGAAAAAGATATGGCACATCGTAATTCTTGCACTCGTCTATTCCAGTCCAGTTGCGTGGTTGGTCCTGGATAGCAAGTTGAACGCTCACGGGCCCCAAAACAACACCTTGGCTGTCGAATGCAACGGTGCGAGGCTGTCCTCGTGTACAACGACTGCCGTCAGCAGACTTTCGATTGGCGGGGGATTGTTCACGACGAGTTTGGACGGTTTCCTCGAATGAACCTCAATTTTACACCACGGGGGTGTCAACGGCGGCAGCGCGGGTCGTCCAACCCAGCAGGGTTGGCGCCCGCGCTACGGCAACCTTCGCGAATAGCGCGGATAGCGTCCTCGGAGCGGTTCGAGCCGCCGCCTGTGAATGTGAGCGATTGCTGAAAGCGCATGGCGTCGGCTTCGGAACCGTTTCCTCCCGGAAGCACAATGCCCTCGATCTGGTAGAGCCGTCCTTTGTAGTCGAACAACGCGACTGTCGCATGGCTCCCGTCTTCCCCGTCAATGCTGAGCTGACGGCCGTAGACCCGGTAGATGCGGTGAGGGATATTGACCGTCACCGTGCCGCTTTCGGACAGCATCCTGATGGCATGGTCGATGACAGCGCTTTCCTCCAGCCTGGCACCGGCCAGGGCAGCGACCGTCATCTTGAAAACGACGTCGTTTCGGCGGACCGAATATACGCGCGCCGGGACAGAGCGGCCATCGGAGACCTTGTAGGTCGTGATCTTGATCTGCGGATCGGCCGGAAAGGCTACCGCAAAGGCGTAGTCGGGATAGCTGTATTCTGTCCAGCTCTGCGCCGAGGCGGATCCGACTGCTACAAATGCCGCGAGAACAAAGGCGATCAAGCGCATTTTCGTTCCTCCCTCTCAGTTTGACGCGTGGACAAAATCGCATTGGCGCTGTGCCCACGCGTTCGCGTTTATGCCAGCGATTTTGCCCACCCTACGGCCGCGGCCTGATCAATGAGTTCTGGTCGTTCCCAGGATTGCTAGATTCACCCAACAGCCGTCGCCGGATCAATTCTGCCGAAATCCACTCGGATCTCATCTCGATCGATTCATCCTTGAAGGCCTTGATGATTGCAAAGTGCAGGTCGCTCTTGACCGAAAGGGCACTCTCGACATTCAGGACAACGCAGCGCAATTCGAATTCCATTGCGCTTTCGCCGAAGCCCAACAGAAAGGCTGCCGGCGGCGGCGATTGCACGATCTGCACATGGGTTTTGGCGAGGCCCGCCAGGAGATCGCGGACCTTTTGCGGATCGGCCGCATAGGACGCACCGACCTTGATGATTATGCGACCCAGCGTATTGGCACGCGTCCAATTCTTCACCACGCCGGTGATAAGTTCTGAATTCGGAATGATCACGCTCGCGCGGTCATAGGTTTCGATTTCGGTTGCCCGCACGCGCACGCGCCGGACATAGCCCTCCTCGCCCTTCACCACGATGGCATCGCCGACCCGGATCGGGCGCTCCGCGAGGAGAATGAGGCCCGATACGAAATTCGACACGATCGATTGCAGGCCGAAGCCGATGCCCACCGACAAGGCGCCCGCCACCAGTGCAATCTTTTGCAGATCGATGCCGAGATTTCCGAGTGCCAGCGTGATGGCCGCAATCACCCCCAGATATCCAAAGATCGTCGCAATCGATTGCTGGAGGCTCGGCTCGATGATGGTTCGTGGCAGGAACTCGGTTTCCAGCCAGCGCCGCGCCATGCGCGTGATCAATATAAGACCTGTCAGAACGACGACGGCGCCTGACAGCGCGGTGATCGACAGGTGGATGTCTTCGATCTTGAACCCGAATGGAACGTTGCGGATGGTATCGAACAGGTCCGCCGTCGAGATTTCCCAAGGCCCGATGATGATCAAGAAGGATAATGCGACCAGCAGAATCCGGATGACGCCCGACAGCAACGCACCGATCAGTCCAAGCCCCCGCACCGTGACACCCAGATGTGCTGCCAAAACCTCGCGGCGCGCGACCTGTTCGAAGGAGCCTGCGAAAAATGCCTTCGTCACATCAAGGAAAAGATAAAGCGCGCCAAACACGACGGCGGCAACGATGACCCGCAAGGTTAGAAACGCCGCCAAGTTCACAAAGCCCGCAAGCAGCGCTGCCGAAATGAGAGAAGCCATGATCAGTGCAAACGGATGGCCCCATTGCACCGCTATCAGGCCGACCGATTGCTGCTGCTTGAGACGCCCCAACCGGACGACCATTACGGTCAGCAACGCCACCGTGACCGCCGCAAAGAGAGCGTTGGTGGCGACGGTAACCACGAGCGGTGCAAAAGCAGCCTTGTGAACGGCTTGCAACGAGATCGTGAGGCCCAACGCGACCGACGCCGACACCAGAAAGCCATGCAGGATCATCGCCGATGGATCATCGAGTTGCGCCAGCCGCCGCTCCGGCTGGTGCGGAGCGAAGATGCTCACGGCAACACCCCGGCCGATGGCGGCAACCGCAATGCCGGCAACGACCGTCTGCGCCAACAATTCGGTCCGATCGGTGAGGAGTCCGAAGACCTTCAAGACAAGCAGCGCCGCCAAGGCAGCCACCAATGCTCGCGCGACAAGCAGGACGAAAACGCGCAAGGCCCACCACGCCCGTGATGGTCCTGCGACGCTGCGAGATCCATCCGCGAACCGCGCGGCCCAACGGCCGACAAAATAGATCACAAGCAGGATTGCGACGAGCGTCGAAGCGGCAGCGACAAGATAGCTGTCGCTGAAATTCTCGCCGACCGATTGCTGCCAGGATGCGATCAAGCCGTCGAGCCTGCGCAATTCGACAGGCAATGCCCTTACGGCATCAATCCAAAAATTGGGATCAAGGATGCTTTGCGTCCGCGCTAACAATTCGCGCGCATAGAGAGTGTGCCGTTTCGCCGATACCCGCTCGCCCAACTGATCGACGCGCAGGATGAGCAGGCGCGCCTGTTTGACTTCACCATCAAGCTCCGACGAGTCGGCGATGAGCTTCTTGCGTTGTTCCGCAATATCCTGGATTTCGGCCGGCGCGTCCCTGGCGGGCGCGGGCCCAAGCTGCTTCAATCGTTCCGCAGCGTCCGCCGCGCGCGGCTCGATTTCTTGCAACGTTTCCCGCAAGCTGGCAGCCAGTTCGTTAGTCTTCTGGCGAAGCTCGACAAGCCTTTCGGCGGAAACCGACTTGTCGTCGATCGCCGATTCCACCGCATCGATCTCGGTCTTGATGACATCGAAGGAAGCGGCCGCGGATGCATCCGCCGGCTTGGCCTCCTCGGCAAGCCCTCCCGAGGCCATCAACATGGTCAGCAGGAAAAGAAAAGCCATGCCGTTGAGCAGCTTGGCGGATGCGGTCGCGAATTTCATCAGAGGCGTTCCGTTGTCAGGGGGCGGCAGGCATGGGATGGAACTTAGCCTTTGAAATGACCGTGAGCGAGCTGTCTCGGAACAGGTCCCCAAGG
>DATGVJ010000280.1:0-12411 GCA_035300505.1 Xanthobacteraceae bacterium | reverse complement strand
AAACGAGGCATGTGCATCTGCGGCCCCAATTGCATGGGGCTCATCAACGTCAAGGCGAGCACCGCGGCGTACAGCGGCGGGCTCCCGAAGCCGCTCCGGCACGGCCCGGTGGCGCTTGTCTCGCAAAGCGGCGGTCTGGGGATGACCGCGCTCAACCCTCTGATGACGGATCGAGAGCTGGGCTTCGCCTATTTTGTCTCCTGCGGGAATCAGCTTGGCGCGACGATCGAGGATTTCGTTGAAGTCTTCGCGCAGGATTCCGAGGTGAGTGTCATCGCCATCGTCGTCGAATCCCTCAAAAATCCACGCAAGCTCGAGGAGGTTTCCCGGACGGCCATGGCGCAGGGGAAATCGCTCGTCCTGTTCCAGTCCGGGCAGTCCGCCGCCGGTCAGATCTTGATCCAGTCACACACGGGCGCGCTCGCCAGCGACTCGGCGGTCCTGGCCGCCTTTCTGAGACGCTGCGGCATCGTGCAGGTCGAGACTTTCGACCATTTCGTTGAGACGATCGAGCTGTTTGCGCATGTCCCCCTGACTGCGGACCTCGGCAACGAGATTGTCGTCATTTCCGGTAGCGGCGGCGGGGCCGCGAACGCAGCCGATTTACTGGCGCGCGCCGAAACCCCTTTGGCCGCGCTGTCCCCGGCTACGAGAGAGCGCATCGAGGCGGTCCTTCCTGAATTTGGCAGCGTGACTAACCCGATCGACGGGACCGGTGCGATCTACGACGACCCGACGTTGTTGCCCAAGATCTTCGAGGCGCTGCGCCACGAACCAAACCGGCCGGTGATCGCCGCGAGCGTCAGTGCAATTCCGGCCGGCCGCGAAAACATGCAGCGATTAGCTCGCACGATCGCGGACGCCGCCCGCAAGACGGAGCGCACCATCGTCGCCTATTCCTACAGTCCGCTCGGTGGCCCGCTCGATCCGGAAATCGTGAAAGCGCTGCATTCTGCCGGCATCCCCTACCTGCTGGGGCTCACGAATGCCATGAGCGTGCTCAAGAATCTGCGAGTCCGGCGCGATCTTTGGCGCCAATTGACGCAACGCCAAGTCATTGATTCTGGTGGGATGCATGCGCCTGGCGTTTCGGCGCACGATTGGAGCCCGATGGGCGTCTATGACGCTCTCGTGGCTCAGGGCGTCTCCATGACCAGGGCCCGGGTGGCCAACCTCGAAGCGGACGCAATCGCCGCCTATCGCGAGTTCGGCGGCGCAGTCGCCATCAAAGCGGAGGCGCCCGGCCTGCTACATAAGAGCGATCTTGGATGTGTGCGTCTTGATTGCGACAGCGAGCCTGGTGTGATCGATGCCTACCGCTTCGTTGTCGGCAATGCGCGCAAAGCAGGATTCGACAACCCCAGCGTCCTCGTTCAACCCATGGAGAGCGGCATCGCCGAGGTATATGCCGGTATCGTCAACGACCCAACCTGCGGGCCGGCGATCTGCTTTGGCCTTGGTGGCGTCTTCGTCGAAATCTTCAAAGACACGACGACGGAGATGGCGCCCCTGTCGCACGATGACGCGCTGCGCGCAATCCATCGGATCAAGGTGCTGCCGATTTTGTGTGGTGCGCGCGGTCGCCAGCCCGGCGATATTGATGCGCTGGCAACTTTCCTTGTTCGCCTTGGTGACTTTGCGGTTGCCAACGCGGGACGATTCCGAACGCTCGATCTCAACCCTGTCATTGTCAAGCCCGCGGGTCAGGGGGTCGTCGCTGTTGATATCGTGATCGAAGGTGTTTTATCTGCCAATGTTTCAGAACGACAATTGAGTGGACCGGCGGAGAGGACAACATGAGCTACAAGGACTTGATCTACAGCGTCGAGGAAAAGATCGCCACAATCACCCTCAATCGCCCGGAGCGGATGAACGCCCTTTCGCGGAGTCTTGAGGGCGAGTTGCATCGCGCCTTCGACGAGGCGGATGGCGACCGTGCGGTCAAGGTCATCATCCTGACAGGAAATGGACCTGCGTTTTGTGCCGGCCGCGACCAGGGTGCCACGGTAAATGGAACCCGCAATTCAGATCCGAAGGGTAGATCACACGCCGAATATATCGAGTATTGGCAACGCAGCGATGGTCGAAAAATGGGCGAATGGACTCACATGTGGCGACTCGCCAAGCCGATTATCGCCGCTGTGAACGGCTGGGCCCTTGGTGCCGGATTTTGGTATCAGCTCGCGGCCGATATCACGATTGCATCGGACCAAGCCGTCTTCGCGCAGCCCGAGGTGAGGCATACTTCCGCAACCAGCTTTCTGTTCACTGCATTATGCGGATGGAAGGCTGCGAACCGTTGGGGTTTGACAGGCGATCATTTTGACGCGCAGGAGGCGCTGCGTATTGGCATGGTCAACCAGGTCGTTCCTCATGACGACCTCATGACGGTAACGCGCGCCCTTGCAAAGCGAATGGCGTTGGTGCCGGAGCCTTCGCTGCGCCTGAACAAGGCCATCGCCATGCAGGGCATCCAGGCCGCTGGTCTGCATGCGGGGCTGCTCTTGGAGGGCACGCTCTCCGCGCTCGTTCATTCCTCGCACAGTGACGAGCGGCAAAGGCTGCTTGATATCCAGGCCGCGCAAGGCACAAAGAGCTACCTCGAGGCGCGCGACGGACCGTTCCAGCCGGAGCCGATGGGACCGCGCTCGAAGCGCCGCCCGAAAAAACCAGATGGCGCATGAATGCGCGTTCAAGGACAAAGCCAAGGCGGTGATGCCGCCGCGCTAATCGAAGGACAGCAGAATGACAACTCTTGTCGAAATGTCGGTTGATGATGGTGTCGCGCTCATCGCGCTCAACCGCCCGGAGGTGCGCAACGCCATCAGCGATGCGCTGCGCGCTGAGTTCGTCGCAGCGCTCGAACGCGTCGCTTCTGATGAGGGCGTGCGTGCGGTGGTCCTGACCGGCAACGGTAAATCATTTTGTGCAGGCGGAGACATCTCCGGCATGAAGGAGAGACTGAAAGCGCCGGCCGGGGAGGTGGCGTTCAACGGTTGGCGGCGTCAGGGGCAGACCCACAAGAGCGTCGCCCTGCTGCATGGTTTGCCGAAGCCCGTGATCGCCGCGGTAAATGGCGCGGCGGCGGGGCTGGGCTGCGACATGGCGCTCGCCTGCGATTTCATCATGGCTGCCGAAAATGCCCAATTCGCCATGAGCTTCGTCAAGCGTGGCCTCGTCTCCGACGGCGGCGGCATGTACTTCCTGCCTCGCCGCGTCGGGTTGCCGCGCGCCAAGGAATTGATTTTCACCGGCCGCAGCGTGCAGGCGAACGAGGCGCTTGCCATCGGACTTGCCGACCGTGTTGCACCGGTTGAGACGCTGATCGCTGATGCCAAAGCCTGGGCGCGCGAACTGGGGCGAGGCTCCCGCACGGCGATTGCGTTGTCGAAGGCGATCCTCGATCGTACCTTCGAGACGGCCGAAGAGCAGGTGTTTGCGCTCGGCCGCCAGGCGCAGGCGGTCTGCTATACGACGGCCGAGCATCAGGACTCGGTCAATAGTTTTCTGCAAAAGACCGATCGCTGATGGGCCCGCTCGACAACCTGCTGCGGCCACGTAGCGTGGCCATTATCGGCGCGTCTGCAGACGCAGCGAAACTTGCCGGCCGGCCGCTGCTCTATCTCGAGAAGTACGGTTTTCACGGCGACATCTGGCCGGTCAATCCGCGCTACGAAGCGATCGGTGGCCATCGCTGCTTCCCTGAAATCGCCGCACTTCCGCAGCCGCCAGATGTCGCCATGGTGCTCGTCGGCACGTCGAAGGTTACGGAAGCTGTTCGGCAGCTTGCCGCCATCGGGACCGAGACAGCCATTGTCTTGGCGAGCGGTTTCGGTGAAAGCGGTCTGGAGGGCAAAGCGCGGCAGGACGAATTGATTGAGGCTGCCGGAGCCATGCGTCTCCTTGGGCCCAATACCATCGGTCTTGTCAATGTCAGCGATGGTGTCGTGCTGTCCGCCAGCAATGCGCTGGTCACCGACGACATTATTCCGGGCGCCATCGCGCTCGTATCGCAGAGCGGAGGAATCCTCGGGTCACTCCTGTCGCGGGCGCAGGCTTTGGGCATTGGCTTCTCCAAACTGATCGCAACCGGAAATGAATGCGATCTCGACGTGTCCGATTTCATCGGCCACCTTGCCGACGACGCCGCGACCCGTGTGATCGCACTTTATCTTGAAGGTTTGCGCAGGCCGGAAGCATTCCGGGACGCGGTGCGGCGAACGCGCCAGGCAGGCAAGACGGTCGTTGCGTTCAAGGTCGGGCGTTCGGAATCCGGGGCGCGCTCGGCCGCGTCGCATACCGGCGCGCTGGCCGGATCTGATGCCGCTTACGACGCGCTCTTCTGGCAGACCGGAGTGATACGAGCAGAACGCTATTCTGATCTGCTCGACATTCCGCTCGCGCTGAGCAGCGGCCGTAGGCTCACCGCCAAACGCGTCGCCGTCATTACCTCCACGGGCGGCGCCGCCAGTCTGCTGGCCGATGCGGCGGGGATGGCCGGCTTCGCGACGCCGCCGCCCGATGATGCGACGGCCGCAAAACTCAAGGCGCTCGCGATCGAGGGCGCCACGCTCGATCGCAATCCAATCGATGTGACTTTGGCTGGCGTCAAATCCGAAACCTTCCGGGTCATTCTCGACGTGGTCACGGCAAGCCCGATCTACGATGCGGTGGTGGTCGTGCTTGGTTCGTCGGCTCTCCGCGAACCGGAGACCGCCAGCAGGCCGTTGCGCGAATGCGCGCTCGCCAACACCAAACCGATCATCGGGTTCGCCAGCCCCGACGCGCCGCAGCTTGTCCGCCAGCTCAATCTCGCTGGCGTGCCGACCTTTGCGGCACCGGAAAGCTGTGCGACGGCGCTCGCCGCGATGCGGCGTGCCGCCGAAGCGGATGCCCCAGAACAGGAGCCGGCGCCCACCAAGGCGATTGCCGAGGATGCGCGCGACTTGCTCAAGCCCGGAGTGTTGAACGAAGCTGAAAGCAAAAGGCTGTTTGCGAGCTTCGGCGTTCCGATCACGCGCGAGATCGTCGCGACCACGCCGGCAGAGGCCGAAGTGGCTGCCAAGACCTTCGGTGGCAACGTGGTTCTCAAGATCTTGTCACGCAACGTGATGCACAAGACGGAGGCCGGCGGTGTCGCTATCGGGGTCGCACCTTCACAGGTCGCGGATACCTGCGCCCAGATGGCTGGCCGCTTTACCAAGACTACCGGGCATGCCCCGGAAGGCTTCCTCGTTCAGGAACTTATCTCCGGCGGCATCGAGCTGATCCTTGGCTTTCACCGCGACCCGCAACTCGGCCCGATCGTGCTGCTTGGCATGGGCGGCGTGGCGGCAGAGGTCTATCGCGATACAGTCCTGCGGTTTGCGCCGCTCACGCGGCGTGACGCGCTTGAGATGATCGGCAGCCTCAAGTCGGCGCCGCTGCTCAACGGGTTTCGCGGACGGCCGCAGGCCGATATCGCGGCTTTGATCGAGACCATCGTCGCGTTTTCAGGCCTGGTCGTCGCCATCGGCGACGAGCTTGACGAGGCCGAGATCAATCCCCTGTTCGTGTTGTCGCAGGGCCGCGGCGTCGTTGCCGCGGATGGCGTTGTGGTCGTGTCAACGTTTGATAATTCTGTTTCCGGACGCACCAGGGATTGAGTTAATGCAGCGGCGAGAGCGGCGATCGGTCAAGGACGTTCGGCGGCGGGTCTACGAAATCCTCGAACAGGGGCCGGTTGGAGATCGTGCTGCCCTCAAGGTTCATCGCTGTCTGGTAGCGCTGATCATCGTGAACCTGACTGCGGTCATTCTTGAATCAGTGCCGACCCTTGCTGCGCGCTACCACTTCTGGTTCGACCTGATCGAATACTTTTCGCTTTCAGTGTTTTCAATTGAATTCGGACTGCGGGTGTGGGTCGCCGCCGAACACGCGCCGTACCAACACCTCTCCGCAATGGCGGCGGGCTTCAAATACATGCGTAGTGCGGCCGGCATCGTTGATCTCCTGGCGGTCCTGCCATTCTGGTTTGCTGTCCTTCTGCCGTCGGATTTGCGCGTCCTCGTGGTGCTGCGCATGATGCGTTTCCTAAAGATAACGCGCTATTCGCCCGCCATGCGGTCGTTACTCGAAGTCCTGAACAGTGAGCGTCGTGCATTGTTTGGCTGCATTGTGATCTTGTTTGGAACGATGTTGATCACCGCGGCCCTCATGCACCTCGTTGAGGGAAAGGTGCAACCCGACAAGCTTGGTACCATTCCGGATGCGATGTGGTGGGCGATCGTGACGCTCGGTACGATCGGCTATGGCGACGTCGTGCCCGTAACGATATTGGGCAAAGCGATAGCCGCAGCCACCATCGTTCTGGGCATGGTCATGATCGCGTTGCCCGTCGGCATCATCGCCAATGCATTTGCGGAGGAAATCCATCGGCGAGACTTCGTTGTGACCTGGGGCATGGTCGCCAGGGTGCCGTTGTTCTCCGGTCTCAAAGCCAACGAGATAGCCGACATTATGCGGCTGTTGCGCGCTCAGCAGGTCGATCCCGGTGCCATGATCGTGCGTCGCGGCGAGCCCGGGCACTCGATGTATTTTATTGCGGCAGGCGAGGTCGAGATCGGCTTGCCGCACGAACGCGTGCGACTTGGGGTGGCCATTTTTTCGGTGAAATTGCCGTCCTGCGGCGGGCGCGGCGTTCAGCCAATGTACGGGCTCTGGTGCGGACGAATCTGTTAGTGCTCGACGCGCAGGACCTGCAAGCCGTGATGGAACGGGAGCCCCGTATCGCAGAGCGTATCCGCGAGGTCGCTCGCACGCGTCTCAAGGACGAACTGGTAACTCCAAGCGGCGATATCGTGACCGAAGAAATCGAAGAGCATTTATGATGAGACCGGCCATGATGGAAATTCCCGGGGAGAAGAAGAGTTCGATGGCCGAGCCGGAAATGGCGATGTAGACCGAACTCGGCGAAGCGGATCAGGTCGCGGCGTCGCCAATTTGGGCCGCGCGAATTCGGGCAGTGGAGCGACTGCCGCGGCGCGGTATCGATAAAGCGGGCTGTGGAATGTGTGGATTCGGCAATGACGTCCATAACGTCGGTCCAAGTTGTCACAATGATCGGCTCGTCTCAATCCGCTGAATCAGCCACGCTTCGATCGATATACGTCCAATAACTTTCACTTTCCGACGCCATCGACCTTGATGCACATCAAGTCGGCCCGCGGCCCTTTGCGAATAATATGCAACAAATTGGCGGGGCGTTCCGTGGCGCCTGTCGACACCGCTACAGCTACAACGGTTCGGCGCTTGTGCGTGATCAGCCCTATCGCCCGGCTGACCTTTCCGGTCGAGCCTTCTTAAGCGATATTTTTTGATTGAGATTAAGAGGAAAATCCATGCACGGCCTTGATGCGTTGCTCCCGGTTGAAATCGCCCGCAAGGCCGAGAGCATTGGCGCACAAAAAAACGCGGCTTGACGCACTGAGCTTGTTCGTACTTGCGATCCTCGCCGGCGCCTTCATCGGCTTCGGCGCAATGTTGGCCACGACGGTGCTTGCCGGAGCGGACGGTGTGCTCCCATTCGGTCTCGACAGGCGACAAGATCCTGGCGGTCGTCTTTCCGGTATCGGCTTTCGTTGCCGCGGGTTTCGAACATTCGGTCGCCAATATGTATCTCGTTCCGCTTGGTCTCTTCGTGAAGATGTGGGGACCGGCAAGTCTCTGGACGCAAGTCCCGGGAGGCGAGATGGCCTACGCGGCGCTGACATGGACCGGCTTTTGGCTGAACCTTGTTCCCGTGACCATCGGCAATATCATTGGCGGCGGCGGACTTGTCGGCGCGGTTTATTGGTTCGTCTATCTGCGCAACCGCGAGCCGGAAAATTAATCAGACGTCAAGAGATTCGATACGGATTTGTTGTGAACCATGGCCATCCGCTACGACAATGGCGCTGTATTCGGGCACTTCGAACCATGTGGATGTGTCGCGCGTCAACGGCTCGGACGATATGATGGTTGATCCGGTGGCTTTGGTGCCCCCCGTCATCTTCCATTCATTATCGTGGAAACCATAGGATTTTCCGGTTGTGTACCAAATTCCGAGGTACAGGTGCTCGCTCCTTTTTATTTCATCAAGGTCTTGCATGTCGTAACAGCCGTAGTCCAAGGTGAAGCGCGCTGCCACGAGATTTGATCCATCGGTGATGAAGAGATTGACGGGCGACGCAATTTTGATGTCATGCCGACGCCGTATGTCGCGCAGGATCGAGAAAGTCGCTTTGACCGCGAGAATGATGTCATCTGGTTCCACCGTTGTCGTCGAATTTTTGAATTGCGACAGAAGCAGCGCATAAAGCCACTCGGTATCGGTATTGCCCTTGATGAGGCGGGCAATCTCCGGCTTGATATGGACGAGGAGATCGAACCGTATGCGGCCAAAGCCGGCGAGATATCCATTTTGGGCGAGTGCAAGCCCGTAGCCATCGTAGCGAAACGGATGGAGGTTCTGTGGCCCGACCGTTGGGTTGTGATCGAATACAACGCCGCGAACATGCGCCAGCAATGTATTGATTCGGATTTTCTCGGCGAGTTTCTTGAGGTTCTGGTCGAAGACCGGAATATTGACGGAGTAATAGTTAAATGGAATGTCGGAATTGTAGGATGTGAAATCCCACGCAAGCATTCCGAACCCCGCAAGGCTGAGCATGTCGAGAAGCTGTGGATCGTGAGCTTGCTTTACGAGGGAATTGTTGGGCTTATACAGGAGGTCGTCGAGAACGACCGATTCTCCTCGATACATCAGAACTCGGCACATTCAGTCTACCTCCAGAACAGGTGGAGAAAGTTCGCACGCGCCGGGTGATTTATCCGATATTGGCTGCCCTGCATCGATCCGCGCCATATGGGCGCTCGCCCTGCGCAACAAATTTGCCGCACTGCCGGTGATTGCTTCGAAGAATCTCAATGCCACCACGGATCCGCCACGGCGAAAGAGGTCGAATCCCATCCGATCGATCTCGAATGCAATGGTGGGCTCGCGCGCCACACAGGCGAGCGGCTGCGTGCCGCCATCGATAAGCGCGAGTTCGCCTGCGATCTTGCCCGGACCCAGGAGCGAAAAGTTGGACCTTCCCTGCGGAGTCGCAAAGTTGAGTGACAGTGCGCCCCGCACGACAACGAGACAATTTCGCGCGGGTTCGCCGTAAGCGTAGACAAGTTGGCCAGACGAAAAATCAAAACGCTTGAGCGGTTCGACCAGTTCCCGTAATTCCTCGGCACGAAAGTTGCGAAAGAATGGAACTCTAAGGAGCACGTCCTCGCTGTACGCTGCCGCCGGAATAGGCGTCGGCCAACGGCCATTGCCTTGATCTAAAGGCGTTGCCATGTGTGCCTCGCTCGCCACGACGCGTGCCACGATACTGTCAATGACTCTGCGGGTGCGAGCTGCTATTTCACGTCGGAAGCAATTCATGACCGCGAATGCCGCCGGACGGCAGTCGGATCGCAGCATTTGGAACGCTTCGGAACTGATGAAATAGCCGAATGTCGGTGAGATGGCGATCGCGTGGGTTGAGCGGCTCACACCGTCAAGCACACTCATTTCGCCGACAACTGCGCCGGGCCCAAGCGTTGCTATTGTGACAAGCGCGTCGCCCGGCACCCGGCGACGCACCTCGATCGAGCCTCGTTTAATTAGATAGAATCCGTCCGGGCGATCGCCTTGCCGGAACAGCGTCGTTCCGGCCTCGACCTGAAATGGCCTGGCCACCAGTTGCACTTCCGACAGCGCCGTTGCTTCAAGATCGCGAAAGAGTGCGATCTCGCGCAGAAAAGTGTCGAAGCCGCCGACACTCACCGGCACCCCTGATTCGAATTTCAACGATTCATCGGCGACCGCAGTGACCAGGCGGCTGGCGGTTTCGCAACCGTTTTGATAGGCCTGCTCGTGGAGGAACGGTTCGCGCAGGTACGCGCCACAGAACCAGGTTCGCCGCCGTCCCTGCATTGCGTCAAGCCTTCGCAACGCTTCGTCGGCCTTGTTCCCGACCACAGGGTGCGACACGAGCCATTCAGCAATGATTTTGTCGGGCAGAGGTTCGACGAATGGATTGATCGTTACAAACACGTCGGGCACGGACGCGGGCAGGTTTTGGAGCCGATTGGTATAGACCGAGAGGGAAGGTGCCGCATTCCCGTCACGGCTGAGATAATTGTAGGCGCCCCATGTCGCCCGATCAGCCGGCAGCAACTGCGTGTCCTGGTGGACGACAAGGCGGATGCGTCGCGATTCGAGTTCCGCGTAAGCGCGCGCCTCTTCTTGACTGGCGTCCTCCAGGAGCGAGACGACTTGCGCGGCGGACGTTGCGACCACGACGTGGTCGAATGTCAGCGTTTGGCCGGCATTGTTTCGATCGATTAAACGGATGCGGACGCTGTCGCCGAGACGTGAAATGCTTGCAACCCGGGTGGAGAGGAACAAGGTTGCCATTCTGGCGCGCAACCAGCGTTCGACCGCGTCGCAATAGGTATGCATGCCACCTTGAACAGTCATCGGCCGTATCGTGTCCGGGCCGACGCGACCCAGCATGCGCCACAGCGAGACAAGGGGTCTGATCGGAAATTCGCCAGGCGGACCGTCCGGCATCGACAGTTCAGCCCGCGCCCGCGGGTCGAAATAGCACGCGCGAAAATCCTCAGAATATCCTTTCTCCGCCAGATAGCGCTGCGCGGACCAGCCGGAATAGGTCGCGTCGTCGAGAACCTCCACGCTGGTCTGGTTGAATCGACTGATGTCTTCGACGAATTGCGCCGTGTCGGATGGCTGTCGAGGAAAGCAGGGTTCCCCGTCGCGTGAAAACCAGATCGCGGCCCGATCAACCGTCATGAATGAGACGTCGGGATTGACCGGTTGATAGCGCAAATCGAGCTCGTCGAGCAGTGCGCGAAAGCTATTGAATGTCTCGGGATGAAATTCGCTCACGCCGGCGTCGACCCGGATTGTGCGGCGGTCCCACATGGACACGGAAACCCCGCGGCAATGACCACCCAGTTGTGGGGCGGCCTCGAAGAGCGAAACAAGCATGCCGGCTTTGGTGAGAGCGATGGCTGCGCCCATTCCTGCCGCACCGCCGCCGACGACGGCAACTTTTGCCAAGCTTCATTCTCCTGCTACATGTGCTTGCCGCAACAACTAATTAGCTGTTGGCATACGAAGCCGCAAGTGCGGGGCCCTGGGCATTGGCGCTTTCTCGACGGAGCCAGACTTGACCGCGCAAATCGCCCCCCTAAATTGCAGGCCTCAAGGAGACAGCCGTGGACGTGAATACGATGAGGGGCGGGGGCGTCGTGCCGGAAGCATGTTTGGACGCCTTCGACATCGATGCCGCGGAGGCAGCAAGCCTTCGCGAAGCTGTCGATTATCTTTCTCCTTCGCCGCTGATCTTCGATGCCCGGCGCGTATTCGACTATGGCCGCCAGCACGAAATCCCCCAGCGCGCGCTTGACCTCTTTCGGGCAACCCGAAAGCTCAAGCTGTCGGCTTGGGAGCAGGAATCGATCCGGTCAAGCCTCAATTCCCGAAATGGCGCGTTGCGCCGCCTGCTCGAAATGAAGGCTGACCGCAGCGGCGTGAAGGACTCGAAATCGACCTATATCCGTGTCGATTGCTTCGGGAAACGCATTCAATCGCCGTGCCTGCTCGAGATTTGGCCGGGCGGGCACCATTCGCCCATCCACGAACATGCCAACAGCATCGGCCTGATGAAAGGCGTATTCGGTCGCGTCGACATCATGCTCTATGAGAGCCTTGCGGCGGCACCCAAGAAGCTCGCGCTATTGTCGATGACGGCGGACCGCTGTTCGTGGATGTCGCCCGAACATTATCAGGCGCACAAGGTCTATTGTCCGATGGATCAAAACGATTTTGCGGCGACCTTCCACATCTACACCGAAACAAAAAGCAACGTTTTCAAGTATCGCGAGGAGCAGGCACCGCATCGCATCAACGAGTTCGTCACTGAATCAGATATATCGTGGGGCGAATTTTACAAAGCGTTGACCGATGCGGTCCCATATTATGGCGATTAGGAAATAAAATACTTGTTGGCGAAACACTCTCTTGCTTTTACAACGATTCAGATCGTCAGAACGCTTTGAAAGTGAGAATTGTGCGCGTGTCGTGGATACCCGAAATGGTTTGTACTTTTTCGGTCACGAAGTGGCCGATGTCAGTGCCTGCTTCGACGTAAAATTTCGCCAGGAGGTCGAAGTCTCCGGCGGTCGAATAGATTTCGGAGGCGATCTCGGCGTCCGCAAGCTTATTGGCAACCTCGTAGGCCTGGCCCAAGTGGCATTTTATCTGGACGAAGAAGGGAACCATGCGCACCTCCGGCTGACCGCATGCCAAGTCTGGAATAGCTGCGGCAAAGG
>DATGVJ010000279.1:0-2445 GCA_035300505.1 Xanthobacteraceae bacterium | reverse complement strand
TCCTGAGCAACGGTCTAATGATGCGTGCTCGACGTCGACAAGCAGGCCGACATCTGCCGAACTCACTGCTCATTGAGGGAATGGCTCATTTCGGTTCATGAGCCGAGAATGAAAATTCGACGCTCCGTTTCACCCCTGTTGCCCTTCGCCGCCGGCACCATTCAATTCCACAGGTCTCCCGTGCGGGGTATGGAGGTAAGCTTCCGTCCATGCTTCTTTGCGTTCATGCATTGCTTGCCGATCCGTAAGGCCTTTGTCGACAACAAGGCGTTCGAGCGCCGCCAGCCAATGCTCATAATAATGTGTGCCGTCATCCGGCTCGCCGCGATCCGCGGCGGCCTTCAGCTCATCGGCCAGCGCAGCGGCCCATTCCTTCCATGTGAAATGGCCCTGCTCGGAGAGCTTGACGGCAAGCGCAAACGCCTGCGCTTGCCAAGGTTCGGCGAATACCGGGCCATCGGCATCCCGAGGGAGGCGCGGCAGCACGGCAACGCGCTCAGCCGTTGCGTCAGGCGGGTTCGAGGTAGTCATCGAACAAATCGAGGTAGATGCCATCCTGTGGTTTGGCCTCCTCACCCCACAGTTCGCGGGCCGAGAACCGAACCGAATAGACGTGCTGCGGCTTCTCGCCAAGAAAATGGGCCGTTGTGTCCGGGAACAGAAAGACACCATGATCCCGGTCGATCACGCCCGATTTTGCCCGCGCATAGCGCGGCAAGCGGGTGTGTCCGACTGGGTTCATGTTGCGGGCCCGCACCTTTTGGCCCACCGCGAAACGCGCTACCACCGCGTCGGGTCGCCGCGCCGAGGCACGGATGATCGCGGCAGCTTCAACATTCGCGATTGTGATCGGCGGCGTTGCCTTCGCGGTTCCTGGCGCAGGCTTGCCGCTCTCGACTTCCTCACGGGTGAGAAGTCCTGTGCTGATCGAAATGTTGATCAGCCGCGTGAGCCATCGCTCATAATAGCTCATGCGGAAGTAATCGGCCGGGGGAAGCAACTCGACCCCATGACGAGACGCATCGAGGTTCCACTTGCGCCATGCGCCGAGTGTGCGGTTAAACGCATAAACGCGACCTTCCCACGGCGCGTGGAAGACCGGCTCGTTCTTTTCGTATTGGATGGGACCCATGCCCTGCTGGCCACCCATGTCATGGACGCCGTTCATAGCTGGGCTCCTTTCTGCGGCAGCGCGACCTGGGCGACACCGACCATGGCATCGCGCGTAACTAACGCGGCCAGCGCCTCCTCGCTCATGTTTTCACTGCCTGTTGGCCGCTCCGGTAGGACGAGATACCGGAGTTCTGCGGTTGAGTCCCAGACGCGAACTTCCACATCATCCGCGAGCGTCACGCCAAACTCGCGCAGCACTCCGCGCGGATCGATGACCGCACGCGAGCGGTAGGGAGCAGATTTGTACCAGACTGGAGGAAGACCAAGCAGAGGCCATGGATAGCAGGAGCATAGGGTGCAAACGACGAGGTTGTGCAGCCGCGGCGTATTTTCCACCACCAGCGTGTCCTCGCCGGTCGCGCCGCCATAGCCAAATTCTTTGAGCGCGGATCTGCCATCGGCCAAAAGGCGCGACTTGTAGGCCGGATCGACCCAGGCCCGTGCCACCACACGCGCACCATTGCGCGGGCCAACCTTGCGCTCATAGGTCTCGACAACCGCATCGAGCGCCGCCGGGTCGACAAGTCCTTTTTCAACCAGCAAAGATTCAAGCGACTTGACGCGCAGAACGGGATCCGATGGTAGCGCCTGATGGTCATGTGCATGATCATCGGCGCCGTGGGCCACGTTCTGTGTTACTGCAACGCCACTGGCAGCGACTGTGGAAGCTAAAAAACCACGTCGAGTCGTGTCCATGAGACGCTCCCTCTTCAAGCAAGCGCAAGAACTGCGTCGTGAAAATTTTCCTTTGGGCCCCGGTGTACGTGCGACCCAATCGAATTTGACAAGTGATCCACGGAAGCCGGCCGCCGGCATGTCTGGCTGCGCGTTGAAATCAGCGGGGACTTCGGCACGTCCCGTTGGCAGCTCCGTCATTAAGCTACCACAGCATCGTTGGAAACGAAAGGGCCACCAGTACGCGGTCATTTTACAAAACGCCCGCGATCTGGATGGTCGTCCGACCAGGGGAGTTGGTCGGACTCGTACCACTTTCCTTAACAGTCTGGTTGTTGGTTCGAGTCCGACCGGCTCCACCACGCAGTTGCGCATTTTGGAGATAGTTGGGGTCCGGTGCGAGACTTTCCCTTCGGCGGGTATTACCAAGGTAAACGGATCGACCTACCAGCCTACGCGGGGTCCGGCCGGGCGGCGCCGAACAATACGCGAATGGCAGCGATACGCGGGCGATCCCACAGCTTGGCGCCGCCAACGTCTCAAGGCCATTGTTGGATCGCCGCCGAACACTATCAGCGACGAAAAATTAGTGGAATG
>DATGVJ010000278.1:0-7002 GCA_035300505.1 Xanthobacteraceae bacterium | reverse complement strand
TCAAGGGCACGCACGACGCCTGAGGAAACCGATCCGGCTGTCGAGCGCAGCACCTTGACGGTGAGCGCGCCCGCACTGTTCTCCGCGGCCACGAGCGAACGCGCCGGAGGCAGGCCGCCTTCGACCACCGTGATGGTCCGGCTACCCACCGCACGTGACAATGCCTCCACGAATTCCTTGCCACCGCCGAGGTCGACGCTATCGGTCAGCCAGATGAACTCCACATCGGGTGTCGCACTCAAGAAACGGCCGAGCGGCACCAGCATGTCGGATCGCTCGATCGCATGGGGTTTCGGTCGCAATTGCTTGAGGCGAACGCGGGCAGCGCCCGCAGTCTCGAATGAAATATCGCGGGTTGGATCGGACATCGGGACCAGCGTCACGGCTCGATTGTCGGTCTCCGCTCGCCCGATCAGATCGTCCGCGGTGCGCATGCGTGCTTCCCATGTTCCCGCAGCCACGAAACTGTCGTCGATGATCAGCGCGATGGGAGCCCGCGATGTCGTTCCCTCAAGCGGCGGGTTCCACAATGGGCCTGCGGCCGCCAGGATGACGAGCGTGGCCAGCGTGAGCCGCAACAAAGTGAGCCACCAAGGCGTGCGCCGTGGCGTCTCCTCCTTCGGCTTGATCTGGAACAACAAGCGCGTCGGCGGAAAGTCGATCCGACGAGGCTGCGGCGGGATCATGCGCAACAGCCACCAAAGCACCGGCAGGCTCAGGAGTCCGAGCAGGACCAAGGGCTGCGCAAAGCCAAGCGGGAGCCATGACATCATGCGGGCCTCGTGGAATGGTATGATGTCCGGACGCGGCCGCTCGTAGCGGCCCCCGGCGGCGGCGCGCTCATGCGCGCGTGCAGCGCGAGCAGGAGTTCCGTCGCCGGCCGATCGGTACGGTGGATCGCGAAGCTCCAGCCGCGCTTGTCGGTTTCAGCCCGGATCGCCGCGCGATGATTGGCGACGAGTGAATGGTATTCCGCTTTCCAGGCTTCGGCGCGGCCGGCGGTGATCGATTCGCCACCTTCGGGTTCGATGAATTCGACGCGGCCTGAATACGGAAATGTCTCTTCGGCCGGATCGACCACCTGTATGACGTGGCCGTGGGCGCCGGTGGAGGATAGCTGCGACAGGGTTTTGCAAACGTCGGTGATCGGCGCCCAGAAATCAGAGACAACGACCATTTCCGACAGGCCTGATGGCGCAAAGGACGGCGGCAGGCTCGCCCGTTCCGTGCGGTCATGAATGATCGCGTTGGCGAATTTCTCCAGCACATTGCGGCTGCCGGTCGGCCGCAGAAGCCCCGGTACGCCGACCCGCTCGCCAGCGTGGACCAGCACTTCGGCGACCGCAAAAGCAATGACCAATGTGCGGTCGAGTTTGGATTCCTTGGCAAGTTCGGATCGAAACACCATGGAGGGCGAGCGGTCCGGCCACAGCCACACCGTATGGGAGGCTTCCCATTCCTGCTCGCGCACATAAAGAATTCCGTCACGGGCCGAGCGTCGCCAGTCGACGCGCCGTGCGGGTTCGCCCGACACGAAGCGCCGGTATTGCCAGAAGCTCTCGCCGGGGCCGGCACGCTTGCGGCCGTGCAAACCATGAATCACTGTCGCCGCTATGCGGCGCGCCTCCAGGATCAGGCGCGGAATGGTTTCGGCGAGCGTTCGTGCTGCGCCGCCCGCATATTGGGTTGCCTTGACCTCAACCTTGTCAGCGCGCCGAGCCGCCATTTCGGGTTATCCGATACGCGCTTTGAGCTTGCCGATGACGCCTTCGACGGTCTCGCCGTCGGCGCGCGCCGTAAAGGTGAGCGCCATGCGGTGCTTGAGCACGGCCTCGGCCATGTCGAGAACGTCATCAATGGAGGGCGAGAGCCGTCCGTCGATGAGGGCGCGGGCGCGGGTGGCCAGCATCAAGGCCTGGCTCGCGCGTGGGCTCGGGCCCCAAGAGATCAGTTTGCCAAGGTCGCCAGTCTCCGGGCCCGGGCGGGCCGCGCGCACCAGGTTGAGGATGGCGTCGACCACGGATTCGCCGATCGGCAGGCGGCGCACCAGGCGCTGCGCGGCAATCAGGTCATCGGACGAAAGGGTTTGTTTCGGCTTGCTCTCTTCCGCGCCGGTGGTGTCGAATATGATGCGGCGCTCGTTGTCGCGATCCGGATAGTCGACGTCGACCTGGATGAGAAAGCGGTCGAGCTGGGCTTCCGGCAGGGGATAAGTGCCTTCCTGTTCGATCGGGTTTTGCGTTGCGAGCACATGGAAGGGGCGCGGCACATCGTGACGATTGCCGGCGACAGTCACGTGCAATTCCTGCATCGCCTGCAATAGCGCCGACTGGGTGCGCGGGCTCGCGCGGTTGATTTCGTCGGCCATGAGCAGCTGGCCGAAGATCGGACCCGGAATGAAGCGGAAACTGCGTTTGCCGCCGGGGCTTTCCTCAAGCACTTCGCTGCCGACGATGTCAGAGGGCATCAGGTCGGGAGTGAACTGGATGCGGCGTGCCTCAAGACCGAGCACGATGCCCATGGTCTCGACCAGTTTGGTTTTGGCGAGACCCGGCAGGCCGACCAGCAAAGCGTGGCCGCCGGAGAGGATCGTGATGAGCGCCCGCTCGACCACTTTCTCCTGGCCGAAGATCACCTTCCCGATCGCGACCTTGGCGGCGGCGACCTGTTGTCCCGTCGCTTCCGCCTGGCGTACGATCATGTCGTCAAGCTTTTCCGCCACTTCACCAGCCATGTCCTCACTCCTGATTATTAAGCCATGTCACCGGGGCTTTATATATGATCGATACGGTATATGCGATCGTTCGCCTGTCGGCTTTTCGCGCCGTCTCCCAACAGGCAACATTCGGGCCAAGTTCGGGCCGAGTGAACATGCGACGATTGCATGGCAAGCGGCCCGCAGGCTATTCGTTCCCTAAACTGCTCGCAGATCAGGCTCTTTTTCAATTGGCGCGATTCTGCCATTGTGTACGTCCGGCACAATCGCACCACTTCCAGCCTGTCACCATAGCGCGCGAAAGCTTGAATTGCGCAGCTTTTCTCTGCTTTGTCGGGCATTTTGCGCGGCAGTGGATAAGCTTGCGCGCGCCTATATACACGTGGAAAAGGACAAACGAACCAATCCATAAGTTTGGCAGCGCCGCAATGACCCTTTGGTGCGATATTGGTAACCACCTGAACGCTTACAACCTTTTGATTCCAATATTGTTCTTTGGGTTTTCCGCAGGTGCGGCACAACCCGGGCCCGTGGTCGGAACCGTAGAACCACGTGTCGGCAGCTTCAAACTCCAATGAGACAATAGTCAAACAATGGCGAAGGAAGGGCAGACGGGATCAAGAGGCCTTGATGGGCTTGTGAGCGCCGTTGCCCAAGCTGCGCATGGCGTTGCGGCTGACGTTTCGAATGACTTGGCTCGCGGCTTGGCTCGGGACTTGGCGGTTGACGCGGCGCTCGGCGCGCCCTCGGCACCGCCCAAGACGCCACTGCCCTTGCCGGCGCCGAGGGGTTTGCCGCCGGTTCATCTGTGGAACCCGCCGTTTTGCGGCGATCTCGACATGCGTATCGGGGCTGACGGCACCTGGTACTACCTCAAGACGCCGATCGGCCGGCCGGCACTTGTCAAGCTCTTTGCCTCTGTGCTCAAGCGTGAGGCAGACCGCTACTTTCTTGTCACACCGGTCGAGAAATGCGGCATCGTGGTCGACGATGCGCCGTTCCTGGCAGTCGAATTGCGGGTCGATGATCGCGGACCGCGGCAAGTGTTGAATTTTCGCTCCAATGTCGACGACTGGATCGCGTGCGGCGTGGAACATGCGCTGCGCTTCGAACCGGAGAACCATTCCGGCGGCCTCAAGCCCTATCTTCATGTGCGACGCGATCTTTGGGCGCTCGTGAAGCGGGCACTGTTCTATGATCTGGTCGACCTTGGCGAAGAACGTGACGTGGATGGGGTGCGGATGTTCGGTGTTGTGTCTTCGGGGGCGTTTTTTGCCATGGCGCCGGCTGACAGCCTGGCGGAATTCCTATGACGGAACCAATTGCATTGTCCGGATCGATGCCGTTGCGCGCGGACGATTTCTTCTGCCGCGTGCGTGAACGCTTCTCCCTGGAGGTGCCGGCGGCTTTGACCGATCCGAATATCTTGCCACGGCGCGGCGACCACGACGTCGATCCGGTCATGCGGGCCATTGCGGCAGTGCGACCGATCAAGCCGGCGGCAGTGCTCGTGCCGATCATCGCGCGCGAGCAACCCATGGTGCTGTTCACCCAGCGCACGGCCCACCTCAAGGATCACGCAGGTCAGATTTCTTTCCCGGGGGGCAAGATCGATGCGACGGATGCGAGCCCGGCGGCAGCTGCCATGCGTGAAGCGTTCGAAGAGGTCGGTCTTGAGCCGCACTTGATCGAGCCTGTCGGCTATCTCGATCTCTACATGACCACGCTCGGCTATCGCATCGTACCGACGATTGCGCGGGTTGCTCCTGCATTCCACCTCAAGCTCAATCGGCATGAGGTCGACGATGCCTTCGAGGTCCCGCTGGCTTTTCTGATGACGCCGGAAAACCACAAGCTGCACAGCCGTGACTGGAACGGCCTCACGCGCACCTTCTATGCGATGCCCTATGGGGAGCGCTATATTTGGGGGGCGACGGCCGGGATTTTACGGAATTTGTACGAACAAGTTTATGGGGCCCCATGATCCGTCCTGTCTTCACCGAACTGGCGCTCTTCGCGATCCCGTTCGCGCTCTATGGGGTGTTTCTGGTGGCCACCCGGCAGGGGCTGATGGATCCGGCGTCATGGCCATGGTCGCGGATTGTCTGGCTGTTCATCGCGGCGCTGCTCATTGTGCTCGGCGGTTTCGTCGCGTTCGTACAATTCGGCGGCGCGCCACCCCACTCGACCTATACGCCGGCGCGCTTCGAAAACGGAAAATTGATACCAGGGTCCGCCAAGTGACGATGCAAGAAGTGACGATGCAAGAAGTGACAATGCACCCAGTGACGATGCGCCGGCTCGACGCCCCGTGGCTGCGCGAAGGCCCGCTTGCACGCGTTCTTGCTTTGCTGGACCGTGATGGCGAGGAAGCCCGTGTCGTCGGCGGCGTCGTGCGCAATGCGCTACTGGGCGAGCCGCCCGGCGACAATGACATTGCCACCACGGCTTTGCCGCAGGAGGTGGCGCGACGTGCCGAGGCGGCAGGGTTCAAGGCGGTGCCGACCGGCATCGACCACGGCACGGTTACGATCGTGGTCGACGGCGAGCCGTTCGAAGTCACGACCCTGCGGCAGGATGTCGAGACCTTCGGGCGCCATGCCAAAGTGGCGTTCGGCCGCGACTGGGCGCACGATGCCAAACGGCGCGATTTTACCATGAATGCGCTCTATGTCGGGCGTGACGGTATTGTGCACGACCATGTCGGGGGCCTTGCCGATCTCGACCGGCGGCGCGTTCGCTTCATCGGCAATCCGCGCGAGCGCATTGCGGAAGATTATTTGCGCATTCTGCGGTTCTTCCGCTTTCATGCCTCCTATGGGCATGACGGCCCGCCCGATCCGGAAGGCCTGCACGCCTGCATCGTTGAGCGCTCTGGCCTCGATAAGCTCTCGCGCGAGCGCCTGCGCATGGAACTGCTCAAACTCCTGCCGGCGCGGAACGTCGTGTCGGCGCTTGAGGTCATGTCGGACTGTGGGCTCATTGGCCGGGTACTCGGTGGCGTTGCGTATGTTGCGAGCGTATGCCGCATGATCGAACTGGAGCACGCGCTGGCGCTGGCACCCGATGCGGTGCGGCGGCTCGGCGCGCTCGGCGTTCATGTCACCGAAGATGCGGAGCGGCTGCGTGACCGATTGCGGCTCGCGAACGGAGAATTCGCGCGCCTCGCCTGCATGGCTGACGGATGGTGGCGATTGTCCGCGCGCACGAGCGAAGCAGACGCACGCGTGCTCATCTATCGGTTGGGTCCGCAACGTTTCATTGATCGCGCGCTTTTGGCCTGGGCCCGATCACCGGAAGGCATCGACGATCAACGCTGGCGTACGCTTTTGACTTTGCCGGCGCACTGGAGCGCACCGCGGTTTCCACTGCGCGCTGCCGATTTCCTCGCGCGTGGACTAGCCAAAGGCCCCGCGCTCGGCGCCGCGTTGCGCGCGTCCGAAGAGGTTTGGATCGCGCAAGGGTTTCCGCTCGATGAAGCCGCGCTCGCCCGGATCATCGACGAGGTTTTGGAAACTGGCGCGCACGCACAATTACTGTAACAAACAAAAAGCCCCGGGGCTGCCCCGGGGCTCTTAAATTCCGCAACGATCGGTCGATCAGTTGCGTTGCACCACTCACCGACCGCCGAAGCGGAAGTTGATGCCGGCTTTCACGACGTGGATGTTCTGGCTGATGGAGATGCCGGTCGCGCAGTTGGCGCCAGACGCATCGCAGAAGTCCGGAGATTTTTTGCCGAGGCCCAAATAGTTGTATTCAGCCTTTATCGACCAATTCGGCGTAAAGGCGTATTCGGCCCCGGCGCCGGCCATCCAGCCCCAGCGTGAGTAGCTACTGGTTGACACTAGCGTGCTGCCATCGGAGTCGAGCGTCACCCAATGCTTGTCGAGCGCAAATGCGCCTCCGACCTTGCCATACAACAAGGCGCGGTCCACAGCGAACCCAAACTTCGCCGCGATGGTACCGAGGGCCTCGACCTTGGAGTTATATTTGCCGGGCTGCAGTAACGGCGTAGTGGACACATCAGCCACAGGACTGTCGCCTTTAAGGCCCGCCCAACTTGCGTCTCCCTCAACGCCAAACACGAAGACGCCGGTCTGAATATTGCAGCCCACCTGCCCACCGGCCACACCGCCAGTGACGTCGTGGTCCGTAAAATCGTCGCCTTGGACGTTGGTAAACTTCTTCGTTCCAAAGCCGTATCCACCATGGGCGCCAATGTAGCACCCGGACCAGGTGAACACCGGCACCACAACCGGCGCCACCGCCGGCAAGGGTGTCGGCCG
>DATGVJ010000277.1:0-3773 GCA_035300505.1 Xanthobacteraceae bacterium | reverse complement strand
TAGGGTTGCCGCCCATTTGATGGACCGGACAGTCGGGCAACTCGCTGTGAACGTGATCTCATAAACCCTGCGCCGGTCGAGCGATTCTCACCATCGCCGAGGAGGCGATCATACCCGATCGCCCGGTTCTTCATTCAAGCCGCAAATGCTGCTGGCTTTGGTGACCGCGGCGCGGCTGCTGGTCTACGCCATCCGTTTCTTTGGGGTCAGGGCCACCATCGATTTTGCGACATCGCGGGCACAATCGAGAAATAACTCCACCGCCGGACCGAGCGTACGATTCTTAAGCGTGATTACAACAACGGGTCGCGGTGGCGATGGTAGTTCGATCGGCAGCGCCTTGAGGCCTATGTCTGTGTTTAGCCTGAGAATGGAGGCCGGCAACACGGCGACGAAGGGGCCGCGCAAGCTCAAGAAATTGCGCAAGTGGACTGAGAAGGTCTTGACGACGACGCGCGGCGGCGGCAGGCCCCGCGTCTTGAAAGCCTCCATGACAGCCGCTTCACCCGGCGCGCCGGTGGAAGGCATGATCCAGGACGCGTCAACCAGATCGGCAAGACCGATTTTCCTTCGCCTCGCCCATGGGCTCTGTTGCCCTACCGCCAGACAGATGCGGTCGTCGAACAACACCTCAGCCTTCAAGTCCTCCGCAATCTGAGCCAACAACGGCCGCGACAATATCGAAAAGGCGACATCCGCGGTTCGCTCGCGCAATTCCGGAAATTCCAGCCTGAAGGCGTTCGACGGCGACACCTCAAATGCCATCCTGGGATATCGACTCGACAGCCGTTCGATGATGGGCGGAAGAATACCGGCCGATATCGATTCGGAGCACCCAATCCGTACTTCGCCGGCGGCTGGGTCCGCCAAGAACTCGATGTCTTTGACGCCCAACCGAAGCTCGTCAAAGGCCGCTTGACCCCGCCGGATGAGTGCGTTCCCGTACATGGTAGGCTCGACGCCGCGCGGCGTACGGTCCAGCAACCGCACCGCCAGCGCGTGCTCCAGCGTTGCGATCGCCTGCGAGACCGCCGATTGAGAAATGCCGAGGTGGACTCCCGCACCGGCCATGCTTCCGTGCTGAACGACGGCAAACAGGACATGCAAATCGCGCAATCTGACGCGACGACCAATGCGGCTCTCCCAATTGAGCGGTTTTGCCATTAGTGTCTACTAATATGGTTAGAAGAAAATAGGCCTTCGTCTTTTAGCAATTCTGGCCAATTGTTCAACACGAGAGAGGCACGCTTCCGGCCTGTCGACACGGTCGTAGAAGCGACAACGGCCGAAAGCCTGACCGCAATCCGCCATCTGACACGCGCGCTTACATGAGGATGCAATGAACAAGACCAGGATTGGCGTTTTCTCCGCCTGTGTGATGGCTGGGCTCAGCCTTGCGGCGCATGTGGTCGAGGCTGAAACCTGGCCGCAACGAACTGTCCGCGTAATCGTGCCGACCGGACCTGGCAGTTCCGTCGACGTCGGCGCTCGATTGTTCGCGGATCGCCTGGCCAAGCGCTGGAATCACTCGGTTGTGGTCGAAAACCGTCCTGGGGCCGAGGGCATCGTTGGCGTCAGCGCATTCGTCAATATGCGTGACGACCACACGCTGCTGGTCTCATTTGCCGGTCCGATGTCGGTCCTGCCGGTAATGCAAGAAAAGCTTCCCTACGATCTAGCCAACGACCTTGTTCCTATTTCGATTGTTTCGGACAACTTTGCGACCGTGGCATCGACCGGATCCTTGAATGTCGGCTCGCTATCCGACCTCGTGAGGATGGCGCACACGCAACCCGGCAAACTCAATTATCATGCAGCACCGGGTGCCTTTCCGCTCTTGTTTGCTGGATTCTTGAGAAGTGCCGGGCTCGATATGGTTTCGGTGTCCTATCGCGAGTCAATCCTCTCGACCCAGGACCTCGTCGAGGGCCGCATCCAAGTCGTTATTACCCCGCTCACGAACGTGCTGCCGCAAACTCAAACCGGCAAAGTGCGTTTGCTCGCGGTCACCAACAAGTACAGGTCTCCGCTCGCTCCCGCAGTCCCGACCGCGATCGAGGCTGGTTATCCTGACCTTAGATTTGAAGGGTTTTCGGGATTCTTCGGCCCGCGGACCATCACGCCGGAACTGCGGGATCGTATTTCAGCCGATATTCAGGCTGTCGCAGCCGACCCCACCATCGCCGACCGGCTTTCTGCCGCCGGCCTGAGAGTTCGCAGCAGTACGCCAGCCGAATTTGCCAACGCCATTGCTGAACAGCGCGCGCAAATGACGTCAATTGTGAAGCTGATCGGCTCCAAAGCCGCGCGCTGACGGCGGCCAACTATCCGCGAATGGAGCAAGACATGCGTCGCAAGCAAGCCACGCGTCGCACTGGTTGGAGGCGGGTTCATTGTTTCAAATGGAGTCTATTTGATCGCGACCCTCTTCCACATTGGAGCGCTATTCATTGAGATGACCTACGGCAGGCGAAAATCTTCACAACGGATTTTTCGGCCCCCTCCTGGCGCCTGAACAAACAAACTTCGGCGGCTCTGAAAAATAACTTGACTTCTTCCGCATCTTACAACACATAAGCGGCGTCGGGCTTGATCGCAGTCGCCCGGCTTCCCAAGGCATTACGCCCAAGAACTGCACTTCGCCCGCTTGTCGGGTCGAGGGCTTTTGGCGAATGCTCAATTCCCACAAGGCTTTCCGTCTCGCAGCGGCATTGGAGAACCAATGTGGAACGACGGTTTGCTTGGATTTCGTCGCCAAGCGGGCAACATCGGGCATGCGACAACCGCCCGATCAGCTGCCAGGCAGCTGCCGGCAGCCAAGCGTTGTCTCAACTCCATTGGGAGATGAGATATGTGTGCCAACAAGACGTGCTCTTCCGCGTTCACCATTCCGGCGCCAACACGTATTCGCTGGAAGCGACCCGCGTACATGAAAGTGATCGTGGCGTTCACGCAAGCGTTCCAGGAAGCTATGGAAATGCGACGTGCCGCGCCGAGAAGTTATCTCGGCGACGCATGACCGGAACCCGATAACCGCCTCTTGCGGCCAGCTCTTGAAGCAAGTCGTAAACAATACTAACTCTTGAATACGGGGATATGCAGGCTCCCCGCCAGACGGCACACCGTCCAAGCTCTGCGCAACACTCGTTCTTACGAGGAGATTGCGTATGGACGGAAATACCCACCTTGTTTCTCCCACTGATCTTTATGCGCGTCTGGGCACGGCGTCGGCACCGCTGGTGATCGACGTTCGCCGTAACGATGCTTTCAACACCGACGAGACGATGATCATCGGCGCCTTGCGTCGTCCACCCGAAGATGTGGAACATTGGAAGAAAGAGTTGCAGCAAGACCGCCCGGTGGTGGCTTATTGCGTGCACGGGCACGAAGTCAGCCAGGGCGTGACAGCTAGCCTGCATGGCGCCGGCATCAACACCAATTACCTTGAGGGCGGCATCACGCGCTGGAAGGAAAGTGGCCTGCCGACACGCCGCAAACGCGATGCATCAGAGAACAAATGGGTCACGCGCGAACACCCGAAGATCGACCGCATCGCCTGCCCCTGGCTGATCAGCCGCTTCGTCAATCCGCAGGCCCAATTCATCTACGTACCGGTGCAGGACGTGGCCAAGGTCGCGCACGATGTCGGAGGCACACCCTATGATATCGCAGAAGTAGCGTTCGGCCACGTCGGCGAACGCTGCTCGTTCGATGCGATCGTGCGCGCCTACGACATTCACGATGCGGCTCTCGATCGTCTCGCGACCATTGTC
>DATGVJ010000276.1:0-9232 GCA_035300505.1 Xanthobacteraceae bacterium | reverse complement strand
CCGCGATAAATGAGCTTTGAAGGGGAGCAGGGTTTTCGAGCGTGCCGAGGCCTTCAATGGTCGTGATCCGCTTGCCTTCGAGCACAAGGAGCGGTGTTAGACAGGAGAACACGGCCTCACCGTCAACCATAACGGTGCACGCGCCGCATTGGCCGAGACCGCAGCCGAATTTCGCGCCCTTGAGGGCGAGTTCATTGCGCAGCACGTAGAGCAGCGGCGTTTCGGGGTCGACTTCGACTTCATGATCACGACCATTGACATTGAGCTTCATCATCGAATCCTTTACTCGCTCACGGGCGTCAGGTCGGTGCCGGGAGATGGATGAACCATGACGGAGCGCTGGCCGGAGAGCGTTTCGCGGACATCCTTCTCGATCTGCTTCCAGGCCGGCTTGTCGCTGAACCGGGACCGAACAAAAGTAAGCAGATCGACGAGTTGCTTTTGCGTCAGGGCGCCTGCAAATCCCGGCATGGACGGGCTGCGCACACCTTCCGCGGGCGGCAGTCCCCAGAGAACGACATTGAGGACATTGCGCGCATCGGGGCCGCTCGGGCCAGTGCTCAGGGAAAGATCGATGCCGCCGAAAGGACCCCGTGCATGTCCTTCATGGCAGCTCGCACATGTGGCCTGGTAAATCTTTTCTCCATCGACGGCGTCTTGACTGGTGCCGCCTTGACCCACAGTTTGACTTTCCAACGATGGGGGAATGCGGACACGATCAATTCGCGACTGCCCCGCTCTTCGGCGTTCAGCGCCGGGCTCCCCGAGAAATCCCATCAGGTAGACCGTCATTGCTTGCAGATCTTGCGCCGACGCCGCTTCCGTGAGGCTATCAATGATGGGTGCCATCGGGCCCCGCGCGAGCCCATGATGGTCATGCCAGCCACTGCGCAGGTAAATCTGCAGTGCTTCCGCGTCCCACGGAACCGGCGCCGGCGATGATCCATCGAGCGCATAGGCTGTCCAGCCTTCGGCGTCACCACCGGCAAACTTCCTTCGTGATTTTTCGGCGCCGAAAGTGTTGCGCGGCGTGTGGCAACCACCGCAATGCGCGAGGCCTTCGACCAGATAGGCCCCTCGGTTCCAAGCATCGCTTTGCTCCGGATCGGGCCAATATGGACCGGCGTGAAGAAAAAGAAGCTTCCACGCCGCGATCAAAGGGCGGAAATTGAGCGGAAATGAAACTTCGTTGGGCGGGGCTTTCGCATAGACCGGCTCGCGAACCATGAAATAGGCATAGAGCGCTGCGATGTCGGTATCCGTCAGCATGGTGAAATGATCATACGGAAACGCCGGATAGAGGTGCCGGCCTTCGCGGTCCACACCTTCACGCATCGCGCGTCGGAAGGCCAATTCAGACCACCCGCCGATCCCGCTCTCGGCTTCAGGCGTGATGTTGGTCGAATAGATCACACCGAAGGGCGTGGGAAGGGCCACTCCGCCCGCGAATGGGGGGCCGCCGGGTGCCGTGTGACACGTGGTGCAATTTCCCAGGGCCGCGAGTTGGGCGCCGCGCTTTACCAGCGGCGCATCAAAGTTCTGTACGCTGGATAAATCGACTGCGGCAATGGACGGACGCCACGCGATCGCAATGAAGGCGCCTCCAACAATGACGAAAAGTAAAGTCAGCACTTTGAGAAGCTTCATCTCAACTCGCAATGCGGCTCGTAATTCCCTGTAACCAAACGCTTCGATGGCTTTGCGGGTTCCAGCCGTAAGCAGCCGGTTCTTGAAAATATGCTCCTCGCGTTGTGTAATCCGCCGGCGCATCCGGCAATTCTCCTTCGTGGCAATTAGTGGTAGCTTTCGTCAGGGTTGGCCTTGCCGCGGAACAGCCAGTAGATCAAACCTGTGTAACCAAAAATAAGCGGCAGGAGTACAAGCGTCCCGGCGAGCATGAACGTCTGACTCGCGGGCGAAGCCGCGGCCTGCCAAATAGTCAACGACGGCGGCACAAGATAAGGAAATGTTGAAATGCCCAAACCCAGATAGCCGAGCGCAAATAACAAGATCGACGACAGGAACGGCGCGACCTCACGGCCATTTGCGAGGGAGCGCCAGCCCCAGAATGCCACAGCCGCAGTGGCCAATGGGACTGGCCAAAGGTAGAGTATATTCGGTAGCCAGCGTTCCGCGATACGTGGCATTGCGAGCGGAGTCCAAAGGCTGACGATTGCCATGAAAATGATCACGACCATCAGGAGCACTTTTGAGTGTTCTCGGGCGCGCTCGGCGACGGCTCCGCGGGTTTTCATCACCAGCCAAGTCGCGCCGAGCAACGCATAGCCGGCGACGACCCCAAATCCGCAAACAATTGCAAACGGAGTGGCCCAATCGAATGGGCTGCCGGCAAATGCACCATTCTCCACTCGGATGTCACCGATGAGGTTGCCCAATATGACGCCCTGACAGAAACCGGCGAGCGTTGAGCCCACGGCGAATGCCCCATCCCAGAGCCTCTTGCTTCGTGAAACCTCGCGGAATTCGAAGGCCACGCCGCGAATGACCAGCGCCAGCAGCATCACGATCACCGGCACATAAAGCGCCGGCATGATGACCGCATAGGCGCGTGGGAAGGCCACAAACATCCCAACGCCGCCGAGCACAAGCCAGGTTTCATTGCCATCCCAGAATGGCGCAATGGACCTTATCATCTGACTGCGTTCGGTATGTTCCTTCGCCAACGCGGACAAGGTGCCGATGCCAAGATCAAAGCCGTCGAGAATGACATACATTGCCACCGCAGTGCCGATGATGCCGGCCCAAATGAGAGAAAGTTGCGATTCCATGTTCACCTGTTAAGCATTGCGTTCACCTGCTAAGCATTGCGGCCCAGCGGCATCGCCGCCGCAAGGGGCGGGCCGAACTCCGGTGGCTCGCCAAGCGGCCTTTCGATGCCCTTCGCGATCAGACGGTTGATGTAATAGATGCCGAAGGAGAACACGAGTCCGTAGACCAGCACGAAAAGCACCAACGTCACAGCGATAGCAGCGCCCGGCACCGGCGATGACGCTTCGTCCGTGCGCATGATTTCGTAGATGATCCACGGCTGGCGTCCACTCTCGGTAACAACCCATCCGGCGAGCACGGCGACAAAACCAATCCACCAGCTTTGGGCTATCGTGCGCAAGTACCAATGACTTGTGAACAACGTGTTTCGCCACCAGAGCAACGCGCCCGCAAACGTGATGGCTATCATGACAAAGCCAATCGCGAGCATGATGCGGAAGGCAAAGAATACCGGCTTCACCGGCGGTCGCGAATTCGCTGGAACGTCCTTGAGACCCGAGAAGCGGCCGGCCGGATCGTGGGTCAGTATGAGGGAAGCGCCACGTGGGATCGAGATGGCGAATCGGTTCAATTCAGCGGTCTCGTCGGGCCAGGCGAAGATGTGAAAATCGCCTGGTTGGTGGCTGTCCCAGTGCGCTTCCATGGCCGCAACCTTGATAGGCTGATGTGCAAGCGTATTGAGGCCATGCAGATCGCCGAGAAGAAGTTGCAGCGGCGCAAGCACGCAGAGTAAGCCGATGGCCATCCGAAGCATGGTACGGGCCTCGTCCATGTGACGACCGGCAATTAGAAAGCGCGCGCCGACCGCCAGCACCACGAATCCTGCCGTGAGGTAGGAGGCGTTGAGCATGTGGCCAAGACGGTAGATGAAACTTGGATTGAACACGATCGCATACCAATCGATCGGATAGGCAACGCCATCGCGGAACTCATGGCCAACCGGCGTGTTCATCCAGCTGTTCGCCGAAAGGATCCAGAACGCCGAAATGGCCGTGCCGATTGCGACGATGACCGCCGAAAGCGAGTGCAGCCAACGCGGTACTTTGTTGACCCCAAACAGCAGGATGGAGAGGAATGTCGCCTCCAGGAAAAAGGCCGACAGCACTTCGTATCCGGCAAGAGGTCCGACGACGTTGCCGGCTGCAACGGAAAATCGACTCCAATTGGTGCCCAGCTCATAGGACAAGACGACACCGGATACGACGCCCATCGCGAAGGAGACAGCGAAAATTTTGGTCCAGAAACGCGCAAGGCGCCGATAGTGTTCTTTGCCGGTCGCCTGGGCCATCAATGCAAGGGTCGCCATATAGGCTGAGAGACCGATGGTCAGAGTCGGGAAAATAATATGAAAAGAGATCGTGAAGGCGAATTGCAAGCGCGCAAGGAGAACGGGTTCCATCGCTCGGTACCCTCAAAACGCAATGGTCGGCTTATGGCATGTTGGTGAGCATTTGCATTTTGCAAGAGCTCTTTTTGCAAGGGCCCATTGCAACGGAGGGTGTCGTGGCGCCGGCAATCTGAGAGCCGGCAATCTGATCGACAACGTCCGGTCCCTCTGAGACATTCAGAGTTGCCACCACTGACAGAGTTGCCACCACTGAATTCGCATGCTGCTCTCCAACTGCGCCGCGCGCGCCGTGACCTGGGCACGCCCCAGGCTACCGCAACTCAATCATGCCGACCTGATTGACGAGACTGTTCGCCGTAACGACATTCCCGTCTGCGGTCACGTCGACATTGCGCACGATGTCGCCGCCGCCGGGAATTGCCCATGTCTGGAATTTTTCCGTTGCCGGGTCGAAGCGCACGATGGTGTTCGGCTTGGCGTTGGATTCGTTGTAATAGATCGCACCTTTCGTGAAGGCGATACCATAGGGCTGCGATTGCGGTCCGCTCGGCGACGGCCATTCCTTGACTTCGCCGGTTGCGAGATCAAGCCGGCCCAGGAAGCCGCGGGAAAAATCCGCGTAGTAGACGAGCGTGTCGCTTGCAAGCGCCAGCCGGCGCGGACGCGACGCGGGGTTCGGCAATGTGTATTCCTTCACGGCCAGCGTGCCGGGGTCGATGGTCGCGATCTTGTTGGTGCCGAACAGGACCACGATGGGAACGCCCTTGGAATTGACGTGAAGGCCGTAGGGCCGCGAGTTCGGTGTCGGCGACTTGATGATCTTGATGGCGCCGGTCTTGGGATCGAGCCGTCCCATCACGTTGGCAACCTGGGCGGTGAACCATAGAATGCCGCTCTGGTCGAAGTTGAGCGTATGGGGATCCTTCACGGCGGGATCCGGCATCTTATATTCGGTCACATTACCGGTCTTCGGATCGAGCTTGCCGATCAGGCCGGCGCTGTTGCCGGTGAACCAGACATTGCCGTCACGATCCTCGACAAGGCCATGCGGGCCCGTGCCCGGTGTCTTGAGCGGGAATTCCTTGAATTGGCCCGTTTTCGGATCGAGCCGCCCGAGCTTGTTGGCGAGCTGCCCCGTATACCAGATGGAACCGTCCTTGGCTGCCATCGGATCGTGCGGTCGCGAACCCTCGGTCGGAACTTGCCATTGCTTCAGATGAGCCTGTTGAGGGCCGTCGATCAAGGCCGCCGCAGGCCGCGGTTTTTCCGGGAAGCTTGTGATCAGGTATTGGGTGAGTGTCTCCCACTGATCCTTCGGCACGGGCGCGCCGACGTTCTGCATCATGCGAACGACCGTGCGCCATCCCTCCGGCGTGTAACCGGCGCGTGCGCGATTGATGTCATGGCAGACGCCGCAAGCCGCCAGAAAGGTCGATTTTCCCGGCCGGTCGGGAAAATCCTGTGGTTGCTGGGCGAGCGCCGGAACTGCCGCACCGAGCAGTGCTGCCGTCAATGTGGACCAAAGGATTCTTGCTGACATTGCAACCTCCTGGGAGCCTCCTGCAGCGTCTCTAGAACGAACCGCGAATTACGCTTTTTGTTCCGGTGCTTTTTGTCCCCGAAGGCCTGTGGGAACTATCATTGTGGCTCGTGAGTTGAGAGCAATGTCCAGGCCATGCCAGCTTGCACCAAATGAAGTTAGGAAGTTTCTCGACGAAGGCGGCTTAATCGCGAGTTGGATGCAACGCATGACGGCCTATTTCCTCAACGAAAAGCCAAAGCAATATTCGTGGCGAACTGCGCGTTTCGCTGTTGCGAGCGTGGCGGCGGTGATCGCAGCTAGCGACAACGCCGGCGCTGCAAGCGACCGAAACGAACGGTCCGCCATCTCCGTCGCGTCCCGTATCGCCGGCGAGCCGATGATGGCAATCATCTCGCTACGCAACCAACGGATTACCGTTCATGACTCCAAGGGCTGGATCTTGCGAGCGCCGGTGTCGAGCGGACAGAAGGGACGCGAGACGCCCGCTGGCATCTTCAGCGTCATAGAAAAAGATCCCGACCATCATTCGAATCTCTATGACGATGCCTGGATGCCGCACATGCAGCGCATCACCTGGTCGGGCATCGCCCTTCACGGTGGTCCTCTGCCGGGATATCCGGCATCGCATGGTTGCGTCAGGCTGCCATACGATTTCGCACGGCGCTTGTTCGGGATGACCAGGATGGGCATGCGCGTGATTGTTGCGCCGACCGACGTGGAGCCTGTCGAGATCGCTCATCCGGCACTCGCTCGGTTCATCGACAAATCGGATGACCGGGCTATCGGCGCCGCCAATGCCGCGGAAGCGGACGAGGCGACCCGAAAGGCCGAGCAGG
This sequence comes from Xanthobacteraceae bacterium, assembly GCA_035300505.1. GTDB lineage: Bacteria > Pseudomonadota > Alphaproteobacteria > Rhizobiales > Xanthobacteraceae > VAZQ01. The sequence continues at coordinate 2,715 of DATGVJ010000276.1, read as the reverse complement.
CGAGACTTGCTGCCGTAGGGGCATCCCGAGAAGCCGCGCGGGCGATGATTCCGGTGCGCACAGTGGAAAATCTGAAGCGCAAAGCCGAGGAACAACTGGCGGCCGCGGAGCGCCTGCTTGTCTCCGCACAATCCGACGCGGCCAAGGAGCAGGCCGAGGGTGCCAAGGCGAAGGCAGCCGTAAAGATCGCCGAGCTAGAGGCGCAATTGGCTGTTGCCAAAGCCGAATTGCAACGGAAAACCGATGCGGTGGCACCTGCGAGCGAAGCCGCCACAGGGGCAGAGGCCGCGCGCGTAATGGCGGCGGAGACGGCGCGCAAGACGGCGCGCTACCTCGAGCCGGTTTCGGTCTTCATCAGCCGCAAAACTCAGCGCCTCTACGTACGGCAGGGATTCAATCCGGTCCTGGAGAGCCCGGTGACGATCCAAGACGAGAATCGTCCAATCGGCACGCACGTCTTCACCGCTATGGAGCGCACAGGCATCGGCGCCGGCATGCGATGGAGCGTGGTTTCGGTAGAGGGCGGGCGTACCGATGGCGTGCCGGACCTGATTGTTCGCGCGCGCGGAAGCCGCGATCGCGACGTCCAGCCGATTTCGACCGATCTTGGCGCGTCCAAAGAGGCACTGGAGCGGATCAGCATTTCCCCGGATGTATTGGATCGTATCGCAGCGATGGCGCCGCGATCTTCCCTGATCATTTCAGACGAGGAATTGAGCAAGGAGACCGGCAAAGGCACGGAATTCGTCGTGGTCATGAGCGGCCAGCCGCAAGGCGGGATCAAAATCCGACGCAACACGAGCGAGGTCCGTTATCAGCCTCCACGGACTCGCACGCCTTTTTCTGGGCGTTCGTCGTTCTCGCCATTTTCCACGTGGTGAGCCGCCCAACTTCGCGGGCGGGCTCACTTTCGCTACGAGAGCGGATTGCATTCGGGCAAGAAAGTGGTCGCGAGCAGAACCGAGGAAGACAGACGTATCACAGCGCAAATACAAACAGCATGGTCTGGTGCCGCATGTCGCTTAGTTCCGGGGTGAGCGTGAGCCGGCCTTTCGAAATGAGGCTCAAGCCAGACATGATGGCGACGTACTGCCGGCCGCCGACCTCGAAGGTCATGGGCGGGGCATTGAAACCGCTCCCGACATTGATCTTCCACAACGGCTCAAGGTTCTCGTCGTCATAGGCGATGAATGTTCCGTCTCCCAAGCCGGTGAACACCAGGCCACCCGCGGTCGTGAGCGCGGCGCTATAGTTCGGATAAGGAGCGCGAACTCGTTTTTTGATTTCGCCCGTCAACGGGTCGGCGACCACGATTTCGGATTCCGTTCGCGAGAGCAGTTTGATTGCGCCACCCAACAAACTTCCGGTGGGGCTCCTCATTTGCTCCGGGTTCATCGTGACTTCATTGCACGTCGGCCGCGATGGAATGTAGATAAGCTTGGTCCGCTGGCTATAGGACGCTGACCAGTAATTGCTGCCACCTTCGTGCGACGGACAGATTCGTTTGGTGCGGTCCGTCATGGTTTGGGCTTGCACGCCTGAATAGACCTGGATGTCTTTGGTCGGGTCGTAGTCGACCGGCTTGCCGGTCTTCTGGTCGATGCCCTTGGTCCAGGTGATCTCCTCCATATAGGGCTTGGCCAGCAGCGTCTGTCCATTGCTGCGCTCGAAGGTGTAGAGAAAGCCGTTGCGCGCCGCGTGCGTCACCAGCTTGTGCGGCGCGCCCGAATCGGGGCCGTCGATGAGAATGTGCGTTCCGACTTCGTCGTAGTCCCACATGTCGCCCGGCACATATTGGTGATACCAGTTCATTTTGCCGGTGTCGGGATCCCAGGAAATCAGGCTGTTGGTGTAGAGATTGTCACCAGGGCGATAATAGGGATTGTACATCGGGACCGGATTGCCGGTGCCCCAGAGCACCTGATTAGTGGCGACATCGTAGGAGCCCGTGACCCACATGGCGGCGCCGCCGGTTTGCCAGGCGTTGTTGTTGTCTTTCCAGGTCTCGGAGCCGGGTTCGCCAGGAGCCGGCACGGTATATTTTCGCCACAGCATCTTGCCGGTTGCCGCATCGAGCGCCACGATGAAGTCGCGCACGCCGCGGTCGCCGCCGGCCGCGCCCACAATGATCTTGTCCTTGACGGGAAGCGGAGCAGCCGAGAGCTGTACGTCGACCTGGCCTTCCGAAAGGTTCGTCTCCCACACAATCCGTCCGGTTTCCTTGTCGGTTGCGATGACGCGGGGCGGATAACTCGCGTTGGAGATAACAAAGTTGCCCCAGAGCGCGGCACCGCGATTGGCCAGCGGAAGCTTCTCCTGCTTGGGGTCCATGCGCCAGACGATTCGGCCCATATCGCCGGATCGGCCATCGATTTTATAGACCACGCCCCATTGATCGACGACATAGAGGAAACCGTCTTCGGCGAGCGTGGTCGATTGCAGGCTCTCGTTTATGGACGTGCCGCCGATCGCGACCGCATAGGCTAGCTTGAGCGACTTGACGTTGGTCTTGTTGATCTTGTCGAGGGGCGAAAATCGCTGTGCGTCATAGGTGCGATGGTTCATCAGCCAGTTCTGCGGTTCTCGATCCGCATTGATCAGCCGGTCCGCACTGACTTCGGCGGCCATCGCCGGAACTGTGAAAAAAAGAAAAGCAGTCGCGAGTGCGCTTACGCAAATGGTTGAACCTAAATATCGAAAGCCCAAGTCCAGAAA
>DATGVJ010000275.1:0-9281 GCA_035300505.1 Xanthobacteraceae bacterium | reverse complement strand
ATTTCATTTTCAGCGGCCCGGAGGTGCACCGCTGGCACCATTCGCAAAAGATCGAGGAATCCAACAACAACTATGCCCATAGCTTCGTCGTATGGGATATTGTGTTTGGTACATATTTTCGGCCCAGCGATCGAAGGGTGGGCCGGCTTGGCCTCGTGGACGCTGCCTATCCGGTCGGGTTTTGGAAACAATTGTCCGCCCCGTTTCGCCTGAAGAAATCGGGCACTCCGTGAACCTGCGCGAATTTTTCGCCCATTGGGCCATGGTTGCATCGCTCGAAACGATCGGGCGAAGCGCGCATAATCGTCTCATGCGGCTTGCGCAATCGCCGGAGGATGCGCAGCGTGATGCGCTCATCAAGATCGTCAGGTTGTGTCAGGACACTGCCCAGGGACGGCGCTTCGGCCTTGAACGCGTCCATACGGTGGACGACTTTCGGCACGCGGTGCCGATCCAGTCCTATGAGGATATGCGCCCGGCCATTGAACGAGAGGTCGCGACCGGCACGCGCGAGATTGCACCCGAAATCCCTCTCATGTACGCCCGCACCAGCGGCACGACCGGCAAGCCCAAATACATTCCGGTCACTCCAACCGCGCTACGCCAGGCCAAGAGCGCGCAACACGCGATGGCGTTCGTGCCGCACGCGGCGCTTGGATGTTTTGCCGGGCGCGTTCTCGGCCTCGGCGGCGCGACGACCGAGGAGACGCTGGCGCGTGATGTCCCGGCCGGTGCGATCAGCGGTCTCATCTATCAATCGATGCCGCGCTTTATGCGTGCGAAGTACCTCGTTCCGCCTGAAGTATTCAGCATCGAGGATTACGAACTCAAATACCTGGTGATGGCGCGTCTTGCGCTCGCAGCTTCCGACATTTCAACGATCGCCACGGCCAATCCGGCAACGATTTTGCGACTGATGAATGTGATCGAGACTCATTGGGATGCGCTTGTCGCCGATGTTCGTGGCTGTGGCTTTCATGCGATGGGGGATATTCCGGACGCTGTCGCACGAGAGATCGTGCCGCTTCTTCGTGCGGAGCCCAGAGGAGGCCAAGGGAATGCCGAAGTGCGAGCCGCGGCATTGGGATTGCTCCGTCGCAACGGGGGTGTGACGCTCGCGACGTTGTGGCCGGAGATTCGCGCCGTCGTGACCTGGCTCGGCGGAGGATGTGCCATCGCGGCCGAGGCGGTTCGCAAACAACTGCCAAATAGTGCCCGCATGGTCGATGGGGGCTATGTCTCAAGCGAGTTGCGCGGAACAATCGTTGTCGATATCGAGCGTAATCTCGCTCTGCCGCTGCTCGGCGATGTATTCTTCGAGTTCGTCCCGGTCGAACAATGGGATGCGGGCGTCCGCGATACAAAACTCGTGCACGAACTTGATGAAGGCCGGGACTACCACATCATCGTTACGACGGCCGCGGGCCTGTTGCGCTACCACATGAACGATGTCATGCGCGCATCGACACACATCGAAAATACTCCCTCGCTTGGCTTCATCCGAAAGGGCCGCGGCGTCACCAATATCGTAGGCGAGAAGATTTCCGAGGATCAGATCCATGGTGCCGTGGTCGGGAACGTTTTCCCACAGCCAAATTTCTACATTGCGCTGGCGGACACGCCGCGTGCCGTCTATAGGCTTTACCTGGAACAGGAGGACCCGATCCTTTCCAATGGCGTGATGGCGCAATTGCTCGATGTCAAACTTTGCGAATTAAACATCGAATATGCCGCCAAACGCGGCAGCGGACGACTGGCAGTATTGGAGGTGAAAATCCTCAAGGCCGGCGCGGGCCTTGCCTACCACCGTCATTGCGTGGAAATCAAAGGGCAGCGCGAAGCGCAAGCGAAGGTCCGTGCGTTGCAAACGATCGAGGAATTCGACTTCGATCTGACACCGTTCTGTATCGCCGATGCGCGCGCTTGAACTCAGGTTTGTCAGTTTGCCCATTCCATTCCGCGTGCGCTTCGGACACGCATCGGCCGTGCGCGAACAGGCGGAGAATATCATCGTTGCGGTGCGCGACGCGCAGGGACGGGTCGGGCTCGGCGAAGGGTGTCCACGCAGCTACGTTACCGGGGAAACACTCGCGAGCGCCACCGGCTTTATCGAAAAACACCGCGCCGATTTTCTTGGGCTTACTTCGCTCGACGATTTACAGCATTGGATGGCGGACCGGGTGCGCGACATCGACGTCAATCCGAGCGCATTCTGCGCCGTCGAACTGGCGCTGCTTGATCTGTTCGCACGCCAGGCGGAGCAACCTGTCGAATCCTTCCTTGGCCTCCCACCGCCCTGCGAGGCGGCGGCAAGCGCGGTCTACGGTACCGGCAAGGCGTGGAAGTTCTACGCCCAAGCCGTTTTGTTTCGCCTCAACGGCATGCGTGACTCAAAACTGAAAGTCAGTGGGGATGCCAGGAAGGATCTGCGCCGCGCCGCATTCCTGGCTCGTGCCGGCAAAGTCCGTCTTGATGCCAACAATCTGTGGAAGGACGTCGACATTGCGGCCGGCGCCCTCAAGGCATTGTCGCCGCATGCCTGGGCGGTGGAAGAGCCGCTCGCCGCGCGCGACTGGCGGGGTTTGCGTGACCTCAACGCGCGCACGGGTCTCGCGATCATTGCGGATGAAAGTCTCGTAACGCTCGATGATCTTGGCGCCATGCCGGCGGGCGAAGTTTTCATCCCGAACTTCCGGGTTTCCAAACTCGGAGGGCTCATCCGATCCGCCGACCTCTTGCGCCGCGCCTTGGCGGAGCGCCGCAAGATCATCGTCGGCGCGCAAGTAGGCGAAACGAGCATTCTGGCGCGCGCCGGACTGGCGCTCGTTGCAGGCGCGGGCGCCAACCTCGTGGGCTATGAGGGCGGTTACGGGCCTGTGTTGCTTGCCTATGACGTCGCAACACCAAAGGTGAAGATCGGGCGGCATGGAATTGTCGGCACAAATGACAACCCGCGACGCCCGGGCTTGGGCCTTTCGCCGGAGCCGTTGCTTACAGCGGCGCTTGGATTGTGAACTGGCAGATTGTAGCCCGGATAGAGCGTCGCGACCGCGCTTGCGCGGTCAAGGCGCGCAATCCGGGGCACCGTATCCGCCGCAAGTCTCTCCCCGCATTACGCTCCCGTGCGTCAAGAGACGCACGTCCGCTCCATGCGGGCTACGAGTCACCAATCATTTCTTCGACGCGTCGAAATGGCGCAAGGTGGGCGGTTCCTGCCCCTTCTTGGCCGGCATCAGTTCGCCCTCGGCGCTGAGCATGAAGCTCTTAAACATTCGCGCGAACATGTCGTCTCCTCCATTGCCTCGATGATTTGTTATCGCGTTGCTGCTCCGAAATAGCGCAGATCGGGCGGCCGCTGGTTTTTCTTGACCGGCATCAAGAGGCCGTCGGCGCTCAGCATGTAGTTTTCGCTGGCGATGGTCACCTGCCGATTGTTCTCTGCACAATCATTGAAATGCCAGATGATGTTCGGGCTCGTTTCGCGGATGTATTTTTTGGTGATCGTCCAGGGGCGGGTGAGGGCGTTGTCGATAACCGTGATCTCGTCGAGGAGGACATCCTTGTCGGCCTTGTCGAGGTGGATGCGTTCCTTGATGATGGACTGGCCGTCGTCGTGCAGGCGGATGCCGCTTGCCTCAAAGGTGCGCGGGCTCTTGAAGCCGCGGGTCTCGACTTCGAGGGTCGAATAGCGTCCGTTGGCATCCGGTTCGACCCAGGACCCGATGGAAAGACCATTGAAGGTAGGCTCCACCTCCTTGGGCCAGCTGCGTCCATCGGTGAAGACACGCCGCGGTATCGTATAGTCAGTCAAAATGTACGTGGTCTTCGGCATGATGATGAGTTCCATCGGATAGACGACCGTCATCACCCGCGGCATGCCGTGCGGGATGCATTGACCCGTGGTGTCGTCGCCCTGTCCGCCCTGGGCCTGGTCGGCCAGGTTCACTTCGTAGCGAGCCTGATACTCCGGTGTGAGTGGAGCCTCCTGCCTGCGGCCGAATGGTTTGGTCTGATCCCATTGAATTCCAGCGCCGGGCGGCCGCTTCCATTGGCCGGAAAAATCGGGGTACTTCCCGAAATCGACGATCTGGGCGCCGGCTGTCGATACGCCGCACATTGCAAGTGCGGTGCCGAGCGCCGCCGTGAAAATCAGGTCTTGAAACCGCATGGTGAATCTCCGTTGCTTATCAGGTTTTGATCCTGCATGGCGCCAGCGTAGCGCAATTTTGCGCCGGGGGTGAAGGGGGGTGAAGTTCGCAGTACGTAGCCCGGATGAAGAACCATAAGCGCGTTTACGCGCCTATGGGGCGCAATCCGGGGACCACCCATGCACCAAGACCGTTCCCGGATTGCGCTCGATCACGCGCGTAAACGCGCGTGATCGCGCTCCATCCGGGCTACAGGCCTGCACCTGCCGGCATCTGGGTATATTCACCCGCTCGTTACCGGCTATATTGCGTGCAAGTTGACCGCCCTTGCACCAACGGCCTGGCGACGGCGTCGCGTTCGCTGGCCGGCATGGATGCGCGATGATCGAGTTCCAGCAGCTTCGCAAGGCCTATGGCGAATTCGCCGCGGTCAACGGGCTTGAACTTGCCATCGACAAGGGCGAAATGTTCGGTTTTCTCGGCCCAAATGGCGCCGGCAAGACCACGACCATCCGCATGATGATGGGCATCCTGGTGCCTTCAAGTGGCAGCGTTCGGATCGACGGACTCGATTGCCAGGCCGACCGTGTCGAGGTGAAGCGCCGGGTCGGCTACCTGCCCGACAATCCGATCTTCTACGATTATCTGCGCGGCCGGGAGATTCTTGAGTTTATCGGGGAAATGCACGGCCAATCGCGCGAGGATGCTGGAAAAAACGCCGCGCGGCTTCTTGGCGACCTTGCGCTTGATGATGCGGCCGAGGAATACGCGGTGAATTATTCGACCGGCATGAAGAAAAAGCTCGGTCTTGCCTGTGCACTCATCCATGATCCATCGGTGCTCATCCTGGACGAGCCCACCAACGGTCTTGATCCGCGCGCATCGCGCGAAGTGCAGGACCGCTTGCGGGTCGCGGCCGGACAAGGCAAGACGATTTTCCTGTCGACCCACCTCCTCGACATGGCCGAGCGCTTGTGTTCGCGCGTTGCCATTATTCACAAAGGTGAACTGGTCGCGGTCGGCCCGCTTCAGGCGCTTCAGGAGAGAGTCGTTCCGGGCGGATCGCTTGAAGAAGTGTTCCTGGAGGTGACGCGACCGCAGGGGAGCGATCGGGAGTGACCACTTCGATCAGCGCCAAATCGATCAGCGAAAAACCAATCAGCGCCACCCGAGCAGCTTGGCTGCTTATTCGATTACGCCTGCGTAGGCAGTGGAACCAGGTAGCCGCAATCTATCGCTTTCGCGCGGGGGCGCCAGACCGGAAGACTGCGAGCCGCCGTTCGCCGACCACGTGGCTCGTCACGGCATTTGTGGGTCTTGCCATGGTAGGCAGCTTCGCGAACCTTGCCAGCCAGGGCATTTCCAATTTTGAATTGGTGCTTGGGACAGTACCGGTCAACGCCGCTAACCCCGGAGGGGGCGAAACGATGCGGCAGACGCGCGTGCCTGGGCATCCGAATCTGCAATGGGTGCCACCTGCGCCGGGCAGTGTGTTATCCGCCGGTGTGCAGCAAGGCGTCACGCTCGCCGCGACGCTGCTGCTGATCGTCGCGCTGCTGATAACAATGGCGAATCGGGAGATCGCGCGGCCTGAGTGGGATCTCGAGTGGCTCGTTACCCTGCCGCTGTCACTTTCGACGTTGTTGGTGATCCGATTGATCGAACGGGTGGTGGGAGGTGCGGCCGGGTTCGTTGCGCTTGCTCCGTTTCTGTCGGTTCTGGCCTGGACGTGCGGCTTGCGCTGGAGCGCCCCGTTGGCCGGCATCGGACTGACGGTACCGCTCTTGTTCCTGCTGGCGACCGTGCAGATGCTATATGATACGGGATTGCGTCTTTCGTTATCGCCGTCCCGGCTCAGGAATGTGCAAGCCTTGATGTCGGTGATCGCGTTGCCGCCATTGTTTGTCGCCATGTCACCCGCCATCTCCGTTTCGTCATTTGTGTTCGGCTGGGTTTCAGCATTGCCGGCTTGGGTCGCCTGGCTCCCTCCTGGCCTCGCGGTACGATCGCTCGCGTCCTCGGACGGGTGGTTCTGGTTCATGATGATGACGGCCCAAATCGCGGTCTTCGTCGTGATCGGGCTTATGGCGCTGGCGCGCCAGTTGCGCAACGGCGTGGTTGCTGCTGGCGCACGCGAAGCCGTCATGCGGAAGCCCTCGCCGCGGCGCCAGTTGGAGCAACGACCTGCGCTGCGCCCCGGTCGGACCGGTATGTGGACCCCGTTGTCGCCCGTGCAACGACGCGAGTTAGTCCTCCTCGCGCGTGATCGCACGTTCATGGTCCAGACGTTGCTGGTTCCTGCGCTGATGGTTGGCGCACAAATTTTCGCGAATTCGAGCACGGGCCTGGTGGTCGATGCCGCTTCGAATCCGGTACATTTGGCCGCAATCACATTCGGTCTGGCGGCCACTACGCTCGCTTTCTCGGCGCTCCAGACGTTGAATGCCGAAGGACAAGCGCTGTGGATCCTCTACTGCGTGCCACATTCGCTCGACCAAGTCCTGAGGCAGAAGGCGAAATTCTGGGCGGCCGTGGCGGCCATATATCCCGTCGTCATGTTTGCGGGCGCAGTCGTGATGGCACGCGACATCACGATGCAATCCTCGATTCAGTTGTTGGGCCTCGCAATCGTCGTCCTGGTCGGCGTGCCGATCTTTGCCACGATTGCGACCGCGCTGGGTGTGTTCGCCTGCGATCCGCTGGAGCAGGATATTCGGCGACGCGTGCGGGTCACATATTTCTACATCTATATGCTGCTGGCATCCCTCTATGCCTATGCGATCTACGCCACGTCGGTCTGGCAACGGCTGGCGTCGATCACTTTGACCGCATTGGTGGCCATGGCGTTGTGGCAAAAGGCGCGCGACCGGTTCGACTATCTGCTCGACCCGTCCGCCTCGCCGCCGCCGCGCATATCGGTTTCCGACGGTCTCATCGCCGCGCTCATCTTTTTCGTCCTGCAGGCGCTGGTCGTCGCGCTCCAATTGGTGATCGAGGGGACCCTCGTTGCAACGGCGGGCGTGATCTGGATTGCATTTTGCGGCGCCGGCGCTGTGACCTATGGGCTCATGCGGCTTGTTTATTGGCGTTCAGGCGCAAGCGACGTCCCGCGCATGTTCGGCAAGGATGTAGGCAAGGCAATGTTGTGGGGCATTGTCGCAGGAGCTTTGGCCGCGCTCGTGGGCGTGGTCTACCTGCAGGTTATAACCTCGCTCGATTTGTTTCCTGAAGCCAGGCAGATCATCAATCTGCCCGAGCCAAGCCTTGCGACGATGGTCGCTGCCATGATCATTGTGGCAGCGCCCATCTTTGAGGAATTCATCTTTCGCGGTCTGATCTTCGGCGGGCTACGCCGTTCGCTCGACTTGCCCGTCGCTGCGATTGCGAGCGCTGCCATTTTTGCGATCGTCCATCCACCTGCGTCAGTCATCCCCGTCTTCGTTCTGGGTCTTTGCACTGCGCTTGCCTATGAGCGGACAAGAATGCTCGCGGCTCCCATTGTCGTGCATATGGTCTACAATGCTGCGGTTATGGCGTCGCAGTGGAGCGCGGCCAACTAGCGGGGCGCTTCAATCAATTTGATGGATTTGAAAGAAAGAGTTCTTTCTTTCTTTCGTAGTGGCGGGTCTTGTGCCCGCCCGGCGGGCCACAAATGACGTCGGTGCAGTTTGCGTAGGTCACCGCGTCGGTGTGGACGTCGGTCGTCCCGCGCGCGCGGAGAGGAAGGGTTCGTGCCCAGCGGTTGGACCGCGTCTGCGGGCCGACGGGCGGGCACAAGACCCGCCCCTACGAAAGAAAGTAGCAAATGCTCGGTCCCAACGCCCTCACTCCGGTTTGATGTTGGCGGTTCTTATCACCTTCGCCCATTTTTCGGTGTCGGCACGAATGACGGCGTCGAATTCGGCGGGTGAGTAGACGAGCGGCGTGCCGCCGATCTCCGCAATGCGCGCCTTGATGCCGGGGTCCATGAGCGCGGCATTGATTTCCCGGTTGAGTCGCTCGATGATTTCCGGCGGCGTGCCGCGCGGCGCGCCGACCCCCGACCAAGTGCTCACCGCGAAACCCGGAAGTGTTTCGCTTATGGCTGGGACGTCGGGCAGTGCCGTTGCACGTTGGGCCGGCAGTACCGCAAGCGCGCGAACGGTGCCGCTCTTGATATGGGGCAACGAATTCGGCAGGGCGTCGATGCCGGCCTGGACGCGGCCAGCCAGGAGGTCGGTGATGAATGGCGCGCCGCCGCGATAGGGCACGTGCACAACGTCGATGCCTGTCGTTTGCTTCAACAATTCGATTGCGAGATGCGCGATGGTGCCGGCGCCGAAGGATGCGAAACTGATCTTGCCTGGATTGGCCTTTGCGTAGGAAATGAATTCGGCGAGCGTATTGACCGGCAACGAGGTGTTGACGTCCAGCACCAGCGGCAGTTCGGCGAGGCCGGCGATCGGCACGATATCGCGCAGGAAATTGTATGGCAGGCTGTCGTAGAGCGTTGCGTTGATGGCATAGGTCGAGGCAGCGAACAGCAGCGTATAGCCATCGGGCGGAGCCGCGACCACCGTCTGCGCCGCGAGATTCGTGCCGGCTCCGGGCTTGTTCTCGATGACGAACGTCTGGCCGAGCCGTTCCGACAAATATTGTCCGACGATACGTGCGAGCAGATCTGTCGAGCCACCCGCCGGATAGCCGATCACGATGCGGATCGGCCGTGTCGGAAAAGTTTGCGCGCGGGCAAGCGATGTTCCAGCCGGTAGTAAAGTCGTGGCGGCGGCGAGTTCCAGAATTTGTCGGCGAGATAGTGTCATGGTGATCGCCTACTGTGCTCTCCGGTAGGCGCGCGACCAGAATGACTTCGGCTGATATTCGGGTAGGAACCGACACGGCTCCCTGTAGACATCGGCGAATTTGCCACAGCTGTCGCTGATGCTTTGCGGGGTCGGCTTGTGACCCGCGTCCATCCACTCGCGCAGGGCCGCGAGCAGGGCGGCATATTGCGGCGTGCCGAGCTTGGGATGCACATGCTCGTCGGTGAAGGTCTGCACCAGTTTTTCGCCGCTGCCGGCCTGGTCGCGGATTTCGCGGTACATGGCGTCGACCTCGACCGGCACCAGCGGATCGTCGATGGCGTGCATGGTG
>DATGVJ010000274.1:0-6999 GCA_035300505.1 Xanthobacteraceae bacterium | reverse complement strand
CAAAGGTCGACGCCAGCCCCATTCCGCCGTGCATGTAGAAGGAGTCCTCGCTGCGCGTCACCGCCCACCATTCATTGGCTGCCATACCTAAAGCGCAGACCACCACCGCATCGCCGCGGTGTTTGGCCAGCACCTTCATGCATTCGTTCGCTTTCATGCGGCGGTTCCGAGCAGCTTCTTGGACAGGAACAGAATGAAGGGCCGCTTCTGCAACCGGTGCCATTCGTAGGCATTCGGGATGTCGTCGATCTCATCTTCCTTGTCGATGATTTTGTAGGGGTAATCGTAGGCCTGCAGCAGCGGAATTGTCCGCCGGCCCTGGACCTCCTGGTAGACCTTGTGATCGTCGATCGAGCCACGTCCACTGACGATACAGAACACCGGGATCATGTGGCGCAGGCAGAGTGTCGCCATCTCACCTGTGCAGGTGAGGAGCCCCGTATTGCCGAAGATCGCGACCGAGCGCACGCCGCCGAAGAATGCGCCCGCGCAAACCGCGATCGTTTCTGCCTCCCGCCCGACGCGCACGTGGCGTATCTCGTTGCCCCGCTCCACCCGTGTGATCAGGTTGTTGACCCAATCGTCGGGAAGACTTGCGGCAAGTTTTACGCCGGCTTTGACGAGCTGGGCGTGAATTCGCTCGTTGACGTCCATCGTGTGATCGCTCGCAATGCGCAAAGGAAGCTTGAGAGAAGTTTGGATGGTCGCATGATAGGAAAGGCACCCTGTTGCGTCAAGCTGTGATCACAGGCTGATCAGTTCAGTTTGATGCCGGCGGTCTTGAGCAACGGCGTCCAGCGCGCAAGTTCGTCTTGCACGAATTTCCCGGTCTGTTCCGGCCCCGAATCGATCACCGGCTCGAAGCCGGCGTCAATCAGCTTCTTCTGAAAGTCCTTGTCTGCCAGCGCCACGTGCGTCGCAGACGCGATCTGATCAATGACAGGCCGGGGTGTGCCGCCGGTCGCGAACAGTCCCATGAACATCACCGTCACGAGTTCGGGAAAGCCTGCCTCGACATTGGTTGGAATCTCAGGTGCGCCCGCAAGATGGCGGTCGTTCCCCGCAACCAGGATGCGAATCCTGCCGCGCCGGTGCATGTCGATCACCTGCGGCGAAATGCTGGCAGCAAACATCGGCAGATGTCCGGCGTAAAAATCTGCAAGCCCGGGATTGGCGCCCCTGTAAGGGACATGAACGATATCCGGCAGGCCTGCGAGGTGTTTGAACAGTTCCCCGCACAGGTGGGCCGACGTGCCGACACCCGCCGAACCATACGAGAGCTTGCCGGGATTGGCCTTGCCGTAGTCGACGAGTTCCTTGAGAGTTTTTACCGGCAGGGACTCGTGCACCATGAGCGCAGAAATGGAGACGGCCGTTATGGCAATTGGGGCAAGGTCCTTTTGCGGGTCATAGGTGACTGTTGCCATCGCCGGGCTGATGACGAGTTCCGTCGTGGTACCGGCGAGAAGCGTGTGTCCATCCGGTTTTGCGCGGGCGACCGCATTGGCAGCGATGATGCCGCCGCCGCCGCCCTGATTCTCGATCACGACATTTCCGAGCTGCGTTTTCACCTGCTCGGCCCAGAACCGCGCTACCACGTCGACGACGCCACCCGCCGAGCGCGGTACAATGAGCTTGATCGACCCCTCCGGAAATCTGCTCTGCGCGGTGGCGAACGGCGAACCGAGCGCGGCAAGCGACAGCGAGGTCAGGCCAAGTCCCAAAAGGTCGCGTCTGCGCATAGTCGATATCTCGCTCGATTGCATGACCGGCTGCCGCATGAGAGTTTAGAAAACACAGGCACCCAATGCGAGCACATTCGTTGAGCACTAGCGCTGCAATTATGCGACAATAAGTAGCTTGTCTGTGTTTGCGTAGTCCGACAAGAGTTCGCAGCCCTCGTTGGTTACCAGCACCATGTCCTTGTTTTGCATGCCGAAGCCGAACCCTGTTTCATAGATAAGGGGTTCGATGCCGAGAACCATGCCGGCTTCCAACGGCTGATCTCCGGTCGGACCGAGATAGGGGTCTTCGTGCAGGTGCAGGCCTATTCCGTGACCGATGAAGGAGATCGGCGGAAGCCTGAGTTCGCTGACCTTGCGGAGATAGAGGTCGTAGATTGCCCGGCTCGATGCACCCGGCTTGATGACGTCGAGCAGAAGATATTTGCAGGCGACCAGGTTCGCCCAGATACGCTCGGCCTCCGGCGGCGGCGCCCCCACCGCCGCGGTGCGGCAGACGCCGGCATGATAGCCGCCGATCATTGGAAATATCTCGACGCGACATACATCGCCGCGCTTGATGATGCGTTCGGTCGGGCCGACATTCGGGAAAACGCTGCGCTCGCCGGTCGCAACGATCATCAGCTTGAAATATTCGGCGCCCTGTTCGTAGACGCCACGCGTGAGCGCAGCTGCCAGGTCCATTTCGCTCGCGCCGGCGCTGACCGAATGATAGGCGTCGGTGATCGCTTTGTCGGCAATGCGCGACAATCGCCGCAGAATATCGATCTCTACCGGCGTCTTGATCTGGCGCAATCGTGCCAGCAGATTTTGCCCGGCCACAAATCTAGCGTCAGGCAGAATCTGTTGAAGTTCGGAAAGATCGCCTGCCGGCAGATAATCCATCTCGATACCGATGCGGCCCTTTGCGAGGCCGTGCTTGCGCAGCAGTTCGGCAAGCACATGCATGGCGTCAAACTTGAATTCATGCCAAACGGCGATCTCGGTCCCCGCAGGAGCCTTGGAACGGATGGTGTTTGCTTCCATGTCGACGACGACCAGCGCGGTCGTGGACTCGGCGCTCACCAATGCAATGGCATGGCGCCAGCGCATCAAAGGCTGAGTCGGAGAGACAAATCCGGTGACATAGGCGAAATTCTCGGGCGAAATAGACAGCAAGGCATCAAGCCCTACGGCCTTCATGGCGTTAACCTGCCGCGCAATGACATCCTGGCGCATCTATCCGCCGTGTGGTTGACCGACGCCATAGCGCCGGATTTTTGCTTCGTCGACCGCAATTCCCATTCCAATTCCAGTCGGCAATTCAATCGCCCCATCGACGAACCGCATCGGCTCGGCGATCAGATCATCCTTATAATAAATGCCGGCAATCTGCCCCGACTGGAATTGCGCCGGCGTCGACACCGGCACGACGCAGGAGAGCACGACGGCGGGCGCGGCGGCGGCGAGCTGCAGATTCGCGAGGTTGCCGACGCCGGTCTCGACCGAACCGTTGACATTGCAGATGAGGCCGGCCGCCCGCGCCACCGCGGCAACCTCCATGGCGCGGTAGAGGCCGCCCGGCTTGGTCGTGTAGATTGAGACGATCTGGGCCGCACGCCGTTCGATAATCTGGATGACGTCGTGTGCGTTCCATGCGCTTTCGTCAGCCATTACGGGCGCGTCGATTGCGCGTGATACCTCCGCGAGCCGCTCGATGCCTTCGACGGGCTGCTCGAAATAGATAAGATCGTATCGGTCCATGCGCCGAAAAGTGCGAATGGCCTGGGCGGGCGTGAGGTATCCCTGGTTGGCATCGACGCACAATGAGATTTTCGGCCCCACAGTCTCGCGGATCCGTCGCACCATTTCGACATCGCGATCCGGATCGACCCCAACCTTTATCTTGATGGTGCGGATGCCTTCCTGGGCGACCTGCGCGACCTCGCGTTCCGCCTCCTCGAACGCCATTAGCCCGATCGAATGGGTAACCGGAATACGTCGCCTGCTGGCGCCGCCGAGAAGGCGGTTGACGGCAAGGCCGCATTGCTTTCCGGCCAGATCATAAGACGCAAATTCGACGGCTGCTTTCGCGTAGGGGAAGCCCTTGATGGCGCGATCCATCCGTCCGTGCAATTCGGCGATTTCTCCGGGCACGCACCCTTTGACGGCCGGCGCCAAATGGCGCGTGACCACTTCGAGCGTCGTTCCCGGACTTTCCCCGAAATAACGGCCGAATTCGCCGCCCCAATCCTTGAGCGCGGGCGCCTCGCCCCAACCGGCGACGCCGGCCTCGTCGCTCATTTTGACGAGAACATACCCGCCGATCGGTTCGGTCAGGCCCGTCCACTTGTGTTCGCGCCGGGTCGGCAATGCGATGTGGTAGGTTTCGATTGCAACGATGGGCCATTCGGTCATTCAGATCTCGCACGAAGCCGCTCTGTGATCACAAGCCAAATGATATTATCGACGGGGGTGGCCGATTGCAATTCATGCCGTGAAGGATGCGAATGTTAGCGCGAATCGTAGGATGGGTAGAGGTAAAGCGCGTTCTTCACGCGCTTTGCCGAAACCCATCATGGTTCCACGAGTGTGACGTTGATGGGTTTCGCAAGAACTCAACCCATCCTACGATCCTTGAGTTAAACCGACCGGAAAGCGCTATAGCATCGGGTGATTTTCCGGGGCCGCTACATCATTGGCATCCTCGAAAATCGCCTTCTTGAGGAGTTGCACGCTGGTGTCCTCGATGTCGGCTTCGATGGCGCGCCGCGCCACGGGTGGGAGACTTGCGCGAAGGCCGGCGAGTACGGCTTGATGATGCCGCGCCGTCCAGCGTACCCCCGGCGTCGTCAGCGAGAGCGCCAGAAATGGACCCGCTTGTAGCCAAAGCATTTCGATGAGAGGGAGAACAACAGGATTACCCGCCGCTCGATAGAGCGTGAAGTGAAACGCCATATTGTGCGTCAAGGCCCCATGGAAGTCGTCGACCGTCACGCAGCGCTTCATGGCTTCGTTGATTTCGGAAAGCTCCCGCAGCAGTGCAGGCGTGGCGCGCGCGCAGGCCGCTTCCGTCACGTGTCCCTCAAGAATCTGGCGGGTTTTCGTCAGTTCGTTGAATCGAGCGCGCGACATGCGTGGCACGATAACTGACCGGTTTGGCAGAAGAACCAATGCCCGCTCCGCAATCAGCCTGCTCACTGCTTCACGAACCGGCATCGCGCTCGTGCCGAGGTGATGAGCCAAGGTTCTCAAGCTCACCGCCTCGCCCGGTTTGAACATGCCGGCCATCAGGCCGCGGGCAAGGGCGCGATAGACCCGCACTCTCATCGTATCGCGCTCTTGCGACGGCCCGGCCCCAGTTCCGGCCTTCATCTCCCGCGCCAGGTGTCGCGCCGGATCGCGATTTGCGGCAGGGCTCCCGCGATCGCCAAGGCTCCTGCGATTGGTCGGTCTGCCTTGAGTGCGTCGTTGCGTCATGACGTCATTTTGGCTTGCTGAAGTAATTGGTTTACGCTGGGGCAGATACAACAGATTAGGCGCGGCACACGTTCACGCGCAACTGGCGCGGCGAATGGCAAGGCAATTTCTTTTTTCTTGTAAATTCCACCCCCTGCTGGAATACTGCTGTGATCACAGTGTCACATTACGACACTGATGCGGCACGATACCGTGACGACACGACGGAGACTATTCCCGATGCGACGCTTCGACTGCTTGCAGGCGCTGGCGCCAATGCTCACCGACCAGTTGCTCGTGACCAACGTCGCCCGCACCGGCTTCGAGACGCACATGGCGATGCCGCGCGAGGGCAATCTCTACACCATGGGCATGGGCCTGGTCACACCGGTGGTTCTTGGCCTGGCTTTGTCGTTACCGCATCGAGGGGTCATCGCGCTCGACGGCGACGGCAGCATCCTGCTCAACCTGGGCACCCTCTCCACCGTCGGCAATTATGCGCCGCCCAATCTGATAACGATCATCTTCGACAATGAATCCTACGCCTCGACAGGCGGACTGCCGACGGCGACCGCGGGCAAGACGAATCTCACCGGGATGGCAAAGAGCGCCGGCATCAGCAACGCTTTCGAGGTCAGAAAAATCGAAGACTTCACCGCGGTCATCACCAAGGCCCTGGCTGGCCGAGGTCCCTGGTTTATCGTCGCCAAGGTGGTTGCAGAAAAGCCCCCGGTCGAGCCGAAGCTGATGGATGGCCGCGAGAACAAATATCGCTTCGTGCGGTACATTGAAGAGACCGAAGGGTCGGTCATCCTCAAACCGTCGGTCGTTGGCCGCAAGGACTAAGCCATGAACCAATCCGACGCCGAAACAATCGGCACCGCGCTCGCCGATGCGGGATTCAATTTCGCCGCCACGCTACCAGCTGATCAGCTGCACGCCCTTCAGGCCTGGGTGTCCAAGAGCCAGCGTTTCCAGACGGTCGCTGTCACGAACGAAGGCGAAGGTGTCGCCATTTGTGCCGGTGCCTGGCTGGCGGGCAAGATGCCCGTGATCATCCTGGAGACGTCGGGAATCCTTTTGTCGACCTATGCGCTGATGCGCTGCCATGCGACCTTCGGCATCCCGATCCTGATGCTGTCCACCTATCGCGGCGGCCTCGGCGACCAGGAATGGTACGCGGCACATACCGGCGCCGTGCTGCCGGATCTGCTGGCGAGTCTGCGCATCCCCTGCAAGGTCGTGTCCAGCGCAGACGAGGTGGCCACGACATTTGTCGATGCCCGGCGTACGATGAACTCGTCACTGCACCCGGTGTCGATTGTCATGGATGTGCGCCTGACCACGCGCGAGTAGGTCCTGCAAGATCGGCGACGAGGAGAAACAGAATGACGCTTGATGTCACTGGCGGCGATGGCGCCGCACGCACGCTTGAATTCGCCCACATGGTTCTCCAGGTCGGAGACATCGAGGCATCGAAGCATTTCTATCTTGACCTCTTGGGCATGACGCCGCGGCCGGCGATTCCTTTGGCTGATGGCCGTCCCGTCGTGCCTTTCAAACAGGGGATCGCCCTCACCTCGGGGAACCCGGGAACACCGCCGCAGATCGATCATATGGCGTTTCGTGTCAATGACGTGCGTACCATTGCGGGGCGATTGAGCGCTGAGAAAGTCAAGTTCTTCAGGGAATTACATGACGGCGTCCTGGGTCTGACCGTTTATGTCGCTGATCCCGACGGCAACAAGATCGAACTCTTTCAGCAGGACGCAAAGCTTGCGGATTAGTCTTACGACAACAGAACGGGTGATTGTCGACA
>DATGVJ010000273.1:0-2995 GCA_035300505.1 Xanthobacteraceae bacterium | reverse complement strand
CTTGCGCTGCGTCGCACGGCAGAACGGGTTGACGAGCAATTGCTCACGCAGATGCAGGCAGGCGCGATCTCCGGCCCCTGGGCGGCGGGCGAACGCATTCTCGTTTGCATCAGCGAGGACCCGCGCGCAGCAGGCCTCGTGCGATATGCCAAGCGATTGGCCGACCGACTGCACGGGCCTTGGACGGCCCTCTATGTCGAGGGCCGGCGCAGTTTGCAGCTCAACGACGAGGATCGCGATCGAATTGCCGACACCCTGCGCCTGGCAGAATCTCTCGGTGGAGAAGCGGTCACAGTCCCGAGCGCCGATCGGGGCATTGCCGACGATGTGATCGGCTACGCGCAAGCCTATAACGTCACCCAGATTATCATTGGAAAATCGACCAGGTCGCGATGGTTTGAAATCCTGCACGGCTCCGTCGTGCACGATCTCGTGCGCCGATCCGGCAATATCAGCGTCAACGTGATTGCAGGCGGCGCCGTTGCCGGCGAGCCCATTCCAAAGAAGACGGTGCGCACCGCCGAACTAGCGAATTCGCTTGATCCGCGTTCCTATTTGATCGCGCTCGTTGCTGTCACCATTGCGCTCGGTATCAGCGTGGCGATCCTACCTTGGCTTGGCATCGAGAACGTCGACCTCGTATTCCTCACGGCCGTGGTCGGCGTTGCGGTTCGTTATGGCTTGTGGCCATCGCTCTTCGCCAGCGCGGCAGCATCGCTTTGCTACAACTTCTTTTTCCTGCCGCCGATCTATACGTTCACGATCGCCGATCCCACCAACGTGGCAGCGTTTTTCTTCTTCATTGTCATGGCGGTCATCGTCTCGAATGTAGCGGCGCGCGTACGCACGCAGGCTGTCACGGCAATCGCGCGGGCGCGCACCACCGAATCGCTTTACGCCTTCAGCCGGAAACTCGCGGGCGCAGGCACACTCGACGACGTGCTGTGGGCCACGGCGTATCAGACTGCGTTGATGCTCAAGGTTCGCGTCGTTTTGCTGCTGCCGGAGAATGGCTCCATTGCCATAATGTCGGGCTATCCGCCGGAGGACCTGCTCGATGCGGCCGATCTCGCGGCAGCGAGCTGGGCATGGGAGAACGACCGGGCGGCGGGACGTGGTTCGGACACGCTGCCGGGCGCCAAGCGTCTCTTTCTGCCGATGCGCACCGGACGCGGCGCTATTGGTATCGTCGGCATCGACAGCGATAAAACGGGGCCGCTTCTGACACCGGACCAGCGGCGATTGCTCGACGCTCTCATGGATCAGGCGGCACTCGCTATTGAACGCGTCCGCCTGGTCGAAGACCTGGACCGCACAAAACGAACGGCTGAGACGGATCGATTGCGCACTGCGCTGCTCACCTCGATCTCGCATGACCTCAAGACGCCGCTTGCCGCAGTGCTCGGGGCAGCGGGGACGCTTCGGGGAATGTCGGTTGCCCTGGATCAGAATGCCAAGGACGATCTGATCGCCACCATCATCGACGAGTCGGAACGGCTCAATCGGTTCATTGCGAACCTGCTCGACATGACCAAGTTGGAATCAGGCGCTATCGTACCCAACGCTGCTCTCCATGACCTCGGGGAGGTTGTCGGCAGCGCCTTGCGGCGGGCCAGTAAAATACTTTCGCAACATCGGGTCGAAGTCGATCTCGCCAAAGATCTCCCGATGGTGGAAATCGATCCGGTCCTCTTCGAGCAAGCCCTGTTCAACCTGTTGGACAACGCGGCGAAGTATGCTCCGGCGGACACCACCGTCGGCATTCAGAGTAGGCTGGATCGGAACTCCGTTGGCCTGATGGTCTTGGACCAAGGCGACGGCATTGCGCCCGGCGACCTGGAGCATATCTTCGACAAGTTCTATCGGGCGCGAAAGGCCGATCACGTGCGGGCGGGCACCGGACTTGGCCTCGCGATTTCTCGCGGCTTCATCGAAGCGATGCATGGGACCATCGCGGCGGCGAACCGCACGGACCGGACCGGGGCGATGTTTATCATCACGCTTCCGATCCCGGCCAATATTGCACAACTGGACACCGCCGGATGAGCGCTCCTCCGCCCAAAGTTCTCGTCATTGATGACGAACCGCCCATTCGCAAGCTGCTTCGAATGGGCCTGAGTGCGCAAGGTTACGAAGTTCTGGAGGCGCCGAATGGGAAAACTTCGCTGGAGCTGCTTGCGCAAAAACCCGATTTGATCATTCTCGATCTTGGGCTGCCCGACATGCAGGGACTGGAATTGCTGGGAATGATTCGCGCTCGCAATGAGAGTGTGCCAATCGTCGTATTGTCCAGCCGAGGTGATGAGGCCGGAAAAGTTCAGGCGCTTGATCTCGGAGCCGACGATTATGTGACCAAGCCATTCGGCATGGACGAACTTCTTGCCCGAATGCGAGCGGCACTTCGCCACCAGCTCCAGGTTCACGGCGAACGCCCCATCTTTCGTACCGGCGAACTATCGGTTGATCTCGTAAGACGCATTGTCAAAGTGCGTGACAACGAGGTGAAGCTTTCCCCCAAAGAGTACGAACTCCTGCGCGTCCTCGTGGGGCACGCCGGCAAAGTCCTCACTCACAAGTTTCTGCTCGGAGAATTGTGGGACAGTCTGACCGACGCTCAATATCTGCGTGTGTATGTGCGACAACTGAGACAGAAGATTGAGACCGATCCTGAACGTCCGCAATTCATCTTGACGGAAACGGGGATCGGTTATCGCCTGCGTGCCCCGGACTGAATATGATATTGAGGCCAGCCACTGATCGCGCTCAGATCACCCCGTGACCCCGCGCCATGACGCGGCGCATTCTTGGCGACGTCACCTGATCGGAAATCGGAATGTTCCAGATCTCCATCAACCCCTGGGATTCATAATCGCGCAGCAATGGGGCCAGTTGAACAAGGCCGGTCACGTTGGTTCCGCGCAATCCGAATCCCTTGGCAATCGATGCAAAATCGGTGCGTCCGAAGATCGCCCCGCTGTCGTCGATCCCATCCTGG
>DATGVJ010000272.1:0-21058 GCA_035300505.1 Xanthobacteraceae bacterium | reverse complement strand
ATTGCCGAAATTACGGCCGGCTTCTGGCAGGACATCTTTAAGGGCGACTACGGCCGCGTGGCTGCGGGCGCTCAATACGCGTTTATCAGAAAGGAGGCGTTCGCGGGCATTGGCGGTGCCCCCAAGACCGACAACAACATGGTCATGACGTCGGTCCGTTACTATCCGTGGGGGCCGTGAGCCAGCGCAAGCACGCCTTTCTGAGCGCGTGAGCCTGTAGTGCGGGAATGCATTTTTTAGCTATCAAAGTCAGTCGCCGCCTTTGCTTTCTGCTGGCCCGATCGCAAGCTGGCCTCTATCAAAAACAAGGCGTCGAAACCGGGGTGAATGGTAACGGCTCTTCCCTCGACTTCGACGAACTATGGTTACATCCCATTCCCCATCGGCGGGAGCCCGTCTGCCGCTATGGCGCTGCTGGACATCGAGCCCACGACGAGGGTCCTCTACAATGCCCTCCGTTCCGCTATCTAATTTGCGCACGAGGATGCGTTTGCCGTTCTTTGGGAGGCTCAAGACAATGGATCGTTAGGCCCGACTTATCGATAGCGTAATTGCCGATGGTCATCCCATCCTTGTGCGTAGGCGTGGGCCGCTTGCTCGTACCTGCGTCTGTAACCAACGCGTGATTGTTTGCGGTTGGTCAGGCGCGCCTCACGTTTCGCGGATACTTTCGCCACGTGCAGTTGCGGGTCTTCTTTCAATTTCGGTCGCGTGTACTCTCGGGCGAAGTTGGTGGCAACAGAGAATTCGCTGGGCGGACCGCTGGTTTCCAGTCCGTGAGCAACCGGCTCCACACGCGTGCCGGGAGGAGGGGTATAAGCACTCAGTCCAGGATTTGCGAGTGTGGCCGGCTGCATCAGCCAAAAGAGGATGAGGAGGGGCGCCGTCGTGAGCGTCAGTGATGCCAGTGATACCAAGAACAGAATCGGATCGGCCAAGACGTGCGCGAGCTTGCGCCTCGGGCGATGTCCGGTCGTGTATACGCGTGTCGCCATGTCCGGATCATTTCTGCCCTCGCATAGGCATTGTCTCGCGAACTAGACCGCAAGCTCGTCGATCTTGATGGGCATAAAAAACAAAGCAGGCTTAACCGGCCCGTATCCGCGTGACGTGTTCACGCCAACTACTGCGATCGGGACAATCCGGAACGCATACGAGGTGCTCCTGGCCATTCCGACTTCGGGGCCCTCAACGTAAGAGACATCGACCAAGGCGCAGGCATTCGGGTTGTTTTCCTCAGTATTGACGGTATGAATTGCGACTTGCGGGTCTCCATCAAATAGCTGAACGTAGCGCTCGACCTGTTTTTGCGTGTCACAGATCATGACCGCGCCAGTCGTGGTCTCATATGCGTACGCAGGAACGAAAATTCTCAAAGATAGCGTAGCGAGGAGCAGGGCGGCCTTCATAAGCGCTCTCCTTGATGTTGACCTATTGTTGCTGCTCGTGACACCGGTGTGCCTTCTCCACCAAATCTGCGAGCCGACATTCGGTGCTTGTGCCGCCGAAATTTTGGTGAGATACAACTTGGTGATTTGGGATATCGCGATCTATTGCACGCTGGTCGTGCGAGGTATCATAATCGTTTCGGCGCGCTAAACGTTGGTATAGAGGGCGTGGCGAAAACGCCTTCACCCTCGTTTTGTCAGTATATCCAACCCCGAATAAAGTCCGGGGCAGGCTTTCTCGAAATCCTGCTCTAAGACGGGGGAGCGGCTCGGGGATGAAAGGCAGTAATGTCGCTGCGTTGTCTTCGTACGGGATTGGCGCAAACTCATGGTCGCTCTTCACAAGAGCTTCGAGGGGCATTTGGAGTTGTTGACCGGTCATATGCCTGCACCCAAGGTTGCGCAGTAGACGACGTGTCCAAGGTGCGGCGGTGCGATGCAGGCATGACTTTGATAGTCGGGACTTTCCCGAGGGTCATCTTGGTTTTGTTCAAGCTTACCCTCGGGTATCTCGATCCACTCGCCATCTTCGCGACGGCGCGCGTAGTACTTTCCATCCTTTAGCTGGATGGGTGTGGGGTAGCAGTCTTTCTCATTGCAGCAAGAATACTTCCGCTCGTCGTGGCCATTGGGCATGAGCCAGGTCGAGTAGAACGTGTCGTGTAGGGGCAAGTCCTGTGCATGACCTTCGTGCTGGATGAGCCACACGCCAGGTGGGAGTGTGGTTATGGGCCCATAGACGCTTTTGCCCCACAACATGTACTCAACTGTGCGGCTGAGTTTGTCGGCATCGTACGTCCAGAGTGGTGTGCCCAGATACTTCGCTTGTTTGATGTGTGCGCAGTCGCCAGCGGAAACTTTCTGTGTCCATATGTCGTTGCCGGTGCC
Organism: Xanthobacteraceae bacterium; assembly: GCA_035300505.1. Taxonomy (GTDB): domain Bacteria; phylum Pseudomonadota; class Alphaproteobacteria; order Rhizobiales; family Xanthobacteraceae; genus VAZQ01. Next base: position 18,722 of record DATGVJ010000272.1, on the reverse strand, counting down.
TTGCATGTCCGCAAGGGCAAGTTCGTAGACATCTGCCTTTTCGTGACAGACAGGAGAGGCTTTCGCTCCAAAAGCGAGGAAGAGCGAAAGCGCGCTCCATAGCAGCAACTTGGTGAGAAAGTTCACGAACTCCTCCTTGGCTTGAGAACTTCCGTCGTTGATAGACTCACGAAAACTTCATGCAGCTTGAGTTATGCACTCCTTTGCTGGCAAAGAAGTTCAATATTGCTCAAACCTCTGATGGCTTGCTGCGAACGATGTGTGGATAAGACAGCCCTATGTCCGCGTGTGCGCGCTAGTTCCCGAATTATCGGGGTAGCGGGGTCGCCCGCCAATTTTGCCAAGTTCATCGAGCAAGATACCGCCAAGTGGGGAACCGTGATTCGGTCGGCGAACATCAAGCTGGAGTGATGTGCTCGACCAGTTAGTCATTGAAAATCTTGGAGAGCTTTACGGCTCTCGACCTCACGCGCGTCCCCAATAGCTAGCAAAGGCAGTTTTTTTATTGAGTACTCTCGAATTATGGGCGAATGCGCGTATTATATTGGTGTATTCGCTCGATTGTTCTGGCGCTGATTTTGAAAGGCAACATCATGATGTTTATCGCAAAAGATACAGGCGAACTGGTCAAACTCATACAGGGGCTTGAACGCTCCATGAAGGTGGAAATAGCATCCGATGTCGGCATTTCCGCTGCAACCGTTGGCGATCTTCTGAAGTTACCAAAGTTGCCACGCCCGATACGCGTGCAGGTCGAGCAGCCGATCTACTCTGAGACCACGGTCAAGATTGACTTGCCTACATAGCCGGCAGTGGCTCACCACCCCGTGTGGCTGGCGAGCTTTTCAAAATGATGGCTGGCATCAATATGCTTCACGTGTCCGGGGCCAATATCTAAAGCTGAGGCGCCAATTTATTGGTGTTGAGTTGTTGCGGTTGGCGACCGTTGATAATTGCCGTGGTGATGTCGGGTGCCAGCCATGGTAGCCGCAACAGTGTATATGAAAGCGGTGGTCACGTGCTCCTCGCGCGCGAGGTAGTGCACCGTCAGTTCGGTTGATTGACGTGATCGCGAACGGCCGGATGACGAGGTTTTCGATCTCGGGGGCCGCGACCCGGCGCACCGATCCGTTGTGGGCGACTCAAACGGGGCTGACCGAACGCGGCCATCGCCAACTCGCCATCTATCGCCATGTCAGAACGCTGCGCTCCGTCATCAGTTGATCGTGCTGCAGCGAAAGGTCCGCGGTCGGGCCCAGTTGACGAACGCCGATCGCCTGTTCTCCTGAGCATTGAGAATGTGCTTTGGGGTGCACCACGCATTCAGGGGCGACGCATTCAGATCGGCGAGGTTGCCGCGATCCATTCCTGAATTTCTCTCAGCAGCGAATGCAACAGATGGAGGATTATCATTACCCCGTTCGTCAATACATCCGGCCCGTGGGGCGCAAAAGACTCGGAAACGTCGCACTACGTTTGGTGCGGAATCATCGATCGGGTTCGCACAATCCGAGCCGCTGGTCGTGACTACGTTTTCGATCGAACCGACGCGTTCGCGTCTAAATTCGCGTCTAAAGGAGTATGTCCAATGTTGCGTAAAACCATGATCGTTTTGGCTACGGCTGCCGCTCTCGGGGGACTGACCGCTGACGCGTCTGCGCGCGGGGGAGGTGGCGGTGGAGGAGGACACAGTGGCGGCGGCGGGGGTGGACACGCTGGCAGTTTCGGTGGTGGCGTTCATATGGGGGGCGGGTTTGGCGGCGCGCATATGGGCGGCGCCTTAGGCCGGGGCCATTTCGGCGGTCCTGGCGGGGCCTTCGGTAGTGGCGTTGCGAGCCAGCACTTCGCCGGGAGGCCCGGCAACTTCGACCACGGCAGACGTTTCGGCCGCCACTTCCGTTTCGGGCCCGGCGGGGATTACGGCTTCTATGACTACGGGTGCAGCTACGGCTACCCGTATTACAACCCCTACAACTGCTATCTGCCCGAGTACTGACGCCCGTAAACATCAACTGCCGGCATCACGGTTGTGCCACATGAGAAACAAGCCCCGCATCGTTCGTGCGGGGCCTGTTCCTTGAAAGTGGTTATCGGCCGGTCACGGGGCCGTCGAGGACGTCGAGTGGGGCGAACAGACATAATTGCCGTGGGCACGGAGTCGAAGTGGTAGACATCTATCGTCGCGCCGCCCCTTATGTCGATCGCATTCTGCGCGGCGCGAAGCCGGCAGAACTGCCCGTTCAGTTTCCGACAAAATTCGCGATGGCCGTGAACCTCAAGACAGCCAAGGCGCTCGGCCTTACCGTACCCCCATCGATCCTGCTACGCGCCGACGAGGTGATCGTGCGACCGCATCCGCATAACAGCGCAACTCGTCGATGCCATGACCGGCGCCCACCGTTGGGCCGAACGGTACGACTTGGAACTGCACGATGTGTACGTGGTCCAGGACGAGGTAGTTGGTGCAATTGTCGCGATCCTCGCGGCACATGTGAACCGCGCCGAGACTGAGAGAACGCTGTTGAAGCCTCCCGCCGACTGGCAGGCCTATGACTATTACTTGCGCGGCGCGGAAGCCTTTTTCTTACATCAGAATAGACGCACGAAAGCGTCGCTCTATGAGGCGCGGCGTCTGCTTGAACAATCCCTGGCGATCGAGCCGGATTACGCGCGCGCTGCCGCGATGCTGTCCTGGACTCACTTCCACGCTTATTTCGAACCGTTCGATGACGATTATCTCAGTCCCGCTGTGCTCGACCGCGCCCTTGAATTGGCGGAGACGGCTGTGCATCTCGACCGCCTCCTGCCACAAGTTCATACTCAGCTTGGACATGTCTTGCTTTACAAGCGCCGGCATGATGACGCCCTCGCCGAATTCGAACGCGCCTTGGCGCTCAATCCCAATTTCTTCGACTATCGATACGCCAGAGCGTTGACGTATGCGGGCGAGCCCGCAAGAGCGATCGAGGTACTGAAAGCAAACATCCGCCTCGATCCTTTTCAGCGAAACGTAGTTGGCTTTACGGCTATGATTGGTTACGCCAATTATATGCTCAAGCGCTACCGAGAGGCGGTGCGTTTGTTGCGAGAATGCGCATCGCGCCTACCCAATCTGCAGTGGCCCCATCTTTGGCTCGCCGCCGCCTATGCCCAATCCGGACAACTTGAGGAGGCGCGGAAGGAGGTCGCGGAAGTGCTGCGGGTCAACCCGGGGTTCACAATTGGAAGCTGGAAACGTCTTGCCGTGTACAAGGACCCCAAGGATGCCGAGCATCATATCGATGGGTCGCGCAAGGCGGGGCTGCCGGAAGGTTGAAACACAGTCTCAGTTGCATCGATTGCCAAACTCCCTGAATGACCGCTTCTGGCCTGCGCGCGCGTTCTATCACGCAAAACAACAAACCTCCCGGCAATCTGGATGGGTGTCCGACCAGGGGAGTTGGTCGGACACCAACCATGTTCCATAACACTTTGGTTGTTGGTTCGAGTCCGACCAGCTCCACCACCCAGTCGCCTGCAACCGGGGAAATCCTGCTTCGTATAGAAGGTCGTGCAACGCTTCCAGAATCAGACCGGCCTTGTCCGCGTGCTTAACGTCAGCAACCGGGCCGAAGCCGTGGGTGCAGTCAATAAAATGAAACTCGACCTCCCGCCGGCCAGGCCCGTGAAGCCGACTCCGAGGTATTGCGCAGGCTCCGCCCGCCGTCCGTTTCGAAGACTCCTATTCGATCAATTCGTTGGCAGATGACTGGATCAAAGGCGGAACGGAAAGGCCGAGCGCCATAGCGGTCTTGAGATTCAAAACCATCTCAAATTGGGTTGGCAGTTGAATGGGAAGCTCGCTCGGCGTGGCGCCACGGAGAATACGATCGATATAGGCCGCCGAGCGGCGAAGAATGTCCGCTCTGTTGGGGCCGTAGGATAGCAAGCCACCCTCCCTGGCTGCCATAGGAACTCCATACACTGCCGGCACGTTCTTCCCGGCAGCCAGCATGATGATTTGCGTGCGATACACCGCCGCGATCGTCAGCGCCGGTGCCCGAGACCAATACCGAGTTTCGACGCGTGTTGCTGGAGCGCTCTAACGGTGCGCTTCATTGCGCGCGAAATACGCGCTACCGGTGTTTTGGCTTTGGAGTGTGCCTTTAGGTCTTTTAGATCATCCTTCGACCACCTCCGCCGTGGAGCGCGCTTCTTGCCGTTGGCACTCTTTGCACTCTTCGCCTTCCTTGCCATTATTTCCTCCTTGATGATGAAGTCCGCTTACACCCTCCCCATGGAAGCGTCTACTCTGCGATGGCGTTAACGCTCAAATACTCATGATACTGTCGCATGATAGATAAGAGATCGGCCTGAAAGGCACTTAGAATAATTCTGACCTTAGTTTTCGAGGACCGCCCGGTAGCGGACCTTTCCCTCGCGGACCCGCGCCAGGGCTGTGTTTAGGTCGCTCATCTTGAATCTCTCAATCATCGGCCTCACGCCATGCCGCGCCGCAAAGTCCAGCATGCGTGCGGTGTCGCCTGGCGAGCCCGCTCTTCCACCGACGACGCGCCTCTCAGGTAGAACGATGTCAAAGGGAGGAACCTTCAGGTCGCTCTCCGGTATGCCGACGAGGCACAGCGTGCCCTCCGGCCGAAGGGCGCCGAGATGGTCTCGCCAGGGCATGTCAGCCGACACGGTGACGAGAATGAAGTCAAAGGAGCGTGCAGCTCTCTGCAACTCATCCGAGTTTTTCGTTGCAATAAATCGGGACGCCCCGAGCTGCCGCGCTTCTTCATCCTTCGAATGGGTCGAAGAGATCGCGGTAACCTCGCAGCCCATCTTTGCGAGAAACTGCACGGCAAGATGCCCGAGCCCGCCCACGCCCACGACCGCTGCCCGCACAGTTGAGTCTACGCCGCAATGAGTCAGAGCACTGAAGACCGTGGTTCCGGCGCACATGAGCGGCGCGGCGTCCGCCGAGGCGATGCCGTTCGGGATGGGCACCATGAACCGGGCATCGGCACGCACGAAGTCGGCCCAGCCGCCGTTACGGCCTACGATAGTCCATTCCTCCTGGGCGCATAGATGTTCTTTCCCCGAGGCGCACCATTCACATCCGCCGCACGAACCCGATTGCCAGCCGAGACCGACACGCTGCCCGATCGCAAGACTGCGAACGCCGCGGCCGAATGCTGACACGGTCCCGATAATTTCGTGACCCGGAACGATGGGATAGCGCGTCATGTGCCACTCGTTGTCGATCATGGAGAGGTCCGAGTGGCAGATTCCGCAATGCGTCACTTTGATCTCGACCTCGCGATCGCCGAGCGGCCCGACCTTATAGGCCATTATTTCCAGAGGTTGGCCGCTGCCCCGAGCCGTGTAGCCGTTGATGATCGACGCTCCGACGCCTGTCGGACTCCGTTCCAGAGTAGTACTGGCGGTCATGATCAGCCTCCTTGGTATCCCTAGTTCTTCCAGTTTGTGAGGACACGCTCCTGGGTGTCTTGCGGATACCCTCTCGTGAACGAAGTGCGGCTAGGCGTTTGTAGACAGTAAAAATTGTGATTCACCGAGCAAGGCGCTTGCCGAGCATTGTTGCTCTTGCGCCATTCTTGCCGTTTTATGCTCCTGCACCTTGATTTGCGGCCAAGCTGCATGGGAAACCCACGACGTAAGTCAGGATCCTCCAGATGACTCCTGAACTGCCGATAACATTCGAGAATTTGGGACCGTTCCAGCGTGGCTTTGCCGATATTGGATATTCTCAAATGCCGCGCGTCGCACGGCCGCTTGCGCCTTCCTCCGTAGCGCCATGGAACTACTAATTTGGCAGTCCTCTTTTAAGCGGTGTAGCATTCGCCCCGCGTCGTAGCGCCCCGCGAAGTAATGCCGCGCCCTTCTGCCCTTGGCCGATACGGACCTTGATGTGGGCCCCCGCTGGTAGACTGCTATGCCCTGCTGCCTCCAACTGACGGATGTGTAGGAATGCGTCGGAGCGGCCCATCACGGCCACAAACCCAAAGCCCTTCTCAGCATTGAACCGTATGACGATTGCTTCGACCGGTTCTGATGCTTGTGCCGCGCTCGGACTCGGATAACTTAGCCGAACCCCGGAGGCTCGGGCCAGTTGGCGCCTCGGGCGTGCCAAGGTAGAGAAATCCGATCACGGGAATCGCTGGCTAAAAAAGGCCGAACACAATTCATTCAGGATGTCCGCTGTCACGCTGAGTATTGGTTTATAAACGGGCCACAAATGTCGCCTTCTTGATCTCCAGCTTCAGCAACCGGATAGCCGTCCAATTCGCGCAGTTGTGCAAAGATTGCACGGGCACGGCGTTCGACCGCTTGTCGCGTTTGACCTAGGATTGCATGCCCACCTGCCGGCATTGCCGCCACCTCGTTTTCAGCCGACCCACATTCTGCGATCACCAATTTAGTCAGTTCGCCGATACGATCAATAACCTGCCTGGGATTAAGCCCACACTCGCGCGCGAAGCGGTGCCAGTGTCTTCCCTTGAGCTGATCGCCCCTGCTGTTGCCGGCGATCTTCTGAGCGAGGTTCTTCGTAACATTCTCCCAAACCTCACCGCACATGACGTCATATATCGGTGCGAGCGATGCCCCCGTTGCGTTGATCATGATCGAATAGTTCTTGGCATGAGCGTCGGTATTGCAGGTGATGACATTGAACACGACCATGTCAAGCAAATGGACAATATCGGTCGAATACATGTGCCGCCGCGCTACCTCAAACAGGTCCTTCAACGTAGGCCCGCGAATTCCTGTCTGATTGATCTCGTACTTGGCAGATGGCGGTTTCCCGAGCGCCTGGCAAAAGTCTTCTTGGTGCAAGCGACGCCAACGGCCGCTGACATTGATTCGATCAAATCGTTTCACGAGTAGGTAGGTTCGCTCGCCGGCTTTTCCGGTGCTCACATCCGGCGTCGGTATGCCCAGTCGTCTCGCCAATGTTAAGCAAAATGCCTCGTTCTGAACGCCACCCCGCAGGCGCGGGGCATCCGGTTTGAGGATATGCGTCGATGGTGAGCCATTCATGGGAATGCAGACGAGACCCCTGTCATCAATAGCCACAGGAAGCTTCGACTGCACGCCTGCGAGCGACATGGAGACGCCCTCCTCCCCAACCAGGAACGGCTTGTTGGGTAGCGCTTCTATGAGCTTCTCCAGGTCTTCGGGTTTGATGACCGGCCGCCATTGAACTGACGCGGTCCTCCCAGGTTGACCGATGGAAAGCGCACCGGCAGTGTCGCCCCCTATCGCAGAGAGCAACCCAACCACGTCGCCAGCAGCCATCCCGAGGAGCTGTCCGAGCGTGCGCAACTGCTCACTCTCAGGCAGCAGGTTTGCTGCCCAAGGAAGAAAGATGTCGGAAGCTATGCGCTCCGGTTTCAACGGCATCGTCGTTGAGATTGGAAATGCGCCTCTCAGCCTGATCCACTCGGGATCGTAAGCGAACCCGGGTCCCGCCCTATCAATATCAATGGTGCCAACGCGACGCTGTTCAAAGAAAACGCGTAACTGGGTCATTCATCCGGCTCTTCGGGCATATCAGGCAGCTCCGTGGGGGCCGGCAGAGCACCAGCGATTAGAATGTCGGCTAACTTCATCCGCAGGGCGTCAGCCACCAAGAGGCTTCGTCCAAGTTGGCAAGAGGGTTTGCCGGCTTCTAGTTCAATGAGGAACCTGCGGCCGACTCCGGTCGCCAACGCGAGTTCATCCTGGCGCATCTTCATCGCTTTTCGCCGACTCCGGATCAACGAGCCAAAGGCTAAGGCCGTCTCCGAAGCTCTGCGGTCCGTCGCGTTTTCGCTATTGTCCATTGGGCCCGTGTTCCCGAACGGGAATATTGTGCTTGAAACGTCAAAATTCAGTTAAAATGTACCCGATGAGGAACATTTGATGCGAGAAAGGATCATCCCCGACGAGACCGGCTCTTTGGTCGGGTGCCAGATCCGACCCTCCGCACGCCCGGGTGCTCGCTCGAAGCCTATCGGCCGGGGGCTGGCACCAATATTGCCACAGAGGCGGTCGTGCGTGTGCGCCCGCGGACGGCTACACAATTCTTTTGGTCGGTCCGCCGGCCGCCATCAACGCAACGCTGTATGAGCGGTTGAGCTACAATTTCATTAGTGACATTTCCCCGGTCGCCGGATTGGTCCGCTTTCCGCTTGTTATGGCGGTGAATTCATCATTTCCGACCAAAACGGTTCCCGAGTTCATCGCGCACGCAAGGGCTAACGCCGGCAAGATCAACATGGCGTCGGCCGGCATCGGAAGCGCAGGTCATGTGTCTGGCGAACTCTTCAAGATGATGACCGGCATCGAGATGACACACGTTCCATATCGCGGGGGAGGGCCTGCACTTAATTAGGCGCCCGATCGATGACGCAGTGCCGTGCAAGGATCGTCGAGCGCGGATGACGTGACCTTCGGATGATTTCCAACTCGCCTATGACTTGGGGAACTCGGTTGCAACGCCTTCCTGCCGGTCAAGCTCACTGGAATTAGCGTTGATTGTGGGCCGCAACGCAGAAGGCCCCAGCCGGTTGGCGCTGACGGAGTGCGCAGGGGGCAACCGACCGGACGCATCACTTTAGACCGTTGCCGCGCGACCAGCAAACAGTGCTTGGCGGGAGCGGGGTGACTTATCGCCTCACAAGCGCCGACGGGACCCCTTCCTTTCCCGCCGGCGGCAGGGTGAGCACTGCACGGCGCTTGCTTTATCTAGCTTCATAGGTGCCACGACCGTTTGGTCGTTAAGGCTCGGCTGGAGCGCAACCACCACGCTCCGTTTGGACGTTGCCTCCTTGCCGTCCGGCTGCCTGGACCTCAACGTCAGCTCATATTCCCCAGGTGGAAGCCGGGAAGGGACCATGACGAATTGTCCAAAATGATTTGCAACCGCTCGATCATGGAGCTTACCGTTGCGCAATAATTCCACGCTCGCGCCTGGCGCAGCCCTGCCGGCGATAACCGCGTCACCCGCTGGCTCAATTCGGGCAATGTCGAAGACGGGCGCGAACTCATCGCCCGTGTCTGGCAAGCGGTGCGGAACGGCCGCGCCGACGGTTGCGACTCGCGCGGCGGTCACATCTCTGGCTTCAACCGGCGGTTCACGCCGCATATGCGTGATACCAAAGAAAATCGCTGCCCCCCCTGCCGCGACCAGCGCCAGAGACGGCACGACTATTCGGGATATTGATTTGGCAGTCAGCATGGTCGACCCGTTAGCTCTGGGGTCTTCGGCGACTATCCTGCGCCGAATGGTCACGGGCATCAAGCCCATCTTTACCGTCAGGGCAGCCTGCGCGCACCCCGCTCAGTTCCCTGGAGGATGCGCAAATCTGCGCAGGCTCTCGCGATGTGGCCGCCCCGCGGCGACCGCAGTGTTCGTAACAGGTATTGCGCCTGGACTGTTCATGGTGTTGCGTCAAATGCCCGAAGAGTTCCAGGCATATGACCTTAAATACCGAATTAGAAACCAGCGGGAGGGCTTTGAGCGCACCGTGCTTGAATGCGATCTCACTGCGACGAATGGCGGAGAAGATGCGTACGCAAAGGTAACTCCGCTGCGTCGGTACGCTGGACGGTAGGGGCTTCGTAGGCCGATCGCGCGGGATTCCTCGCTGAAAGCGTTGTCGGCAAGCAGTCCGAAAGCGACAAGACTGTATTCGGCGCGCGGCAATCAAGGCATCCTTGGACCATCAGATGAGCGCAAGTGCTCACTGCAACCAAGGGGAACCACAATGACCAAGCTCATCATCTCGACCCTCGCCGCCGTCATCGCACTCAGCTCAGTCTCCAGCACATTCGCTGCGCCGAAGCAGAAGGTTCAGGAGCCGATCTACTTCACGCTCGCGACCGGCCAAGAGTGATCCTCAACGTCGGCATCGCCGCGGGCTTCGCAACGACTCTGTCGCCAACAGTGCCAAGCCAGAACATTTCCGCGGATCTCGGTGGCGATCAAGACATCGCTCACGTGTCGGCGAGCCGCAAAGTGCGCTGCATCATGCCCCCGGCACACCAGACTTACTGCAACCGCTAAGACCATCAACCCTCAACCCTCACCAGGAGACTGTCGCCAACGTCATCGGTCAATTCGCCAGCGCTACCGGGACCGCCATCGTCGGCTTCTTCTCACCTTTTCGCGTGGCTGTCTTCGATTAGCGCTGCCATAACTAGCAACGTACCAAGTGTCACAGCGCAGAATGACGAGGCCCATGATCCGCGCTCGCTGACGAAGCCAGAGAGCCGCTCGGATTAGCTCGCGCAGCTTCCAAAAAGCTCCCTGTTTGGCAAGCTACCGTCCCTGATACGGGGACGAAATTCCCTGTTATTGTTCGTAGGGAATGATCGCACTACTGGATCATGGGAATGGATGGCGCAAAGGGTGCGAGCCAGCGCTAAAAGCGCAACAGGTCAAAGTCCCTTGATCAGACCGGCATTGATCAAAAGACGATTGAAACGGCGCGCCTCCGCGCCTCCCGCGCAACCGTAGAACAGACCCTGGCAGCGATCGAGAATGCGCCTCTGCTCCGCAAATGACGGATCAAGCGGCAGACCTGCAGCCCCCTGCACGACCAACGGCAGATAGGGTGCGTCGAGCACGTCAAGCGCCATACTCAAATCGACCGGCCGGAAGTTCAGGGCATCGATCGCATAATAGCTCGTATAGTAGCGCGCATCATACCGCCCCAGCCGCCGGGCACGTTCTTCGGCATCGATGGCAGGGTCGATGATGTGCTTGGCGAAATCAGGCTGGTGGTCCCCATAGCGCACGATCAGGAAGGATTCGTCCGGAAAGTCGCGCTTGAGCCGCGCAACAAAATCATTGAAGTCGCGCTCGCTCATGGCCTGGCGGCGCAAATATTCGTTGACCTCCGGCATCTCATTGCCGGGATTGCTCCAGTCCGCGGGCGTCAGTTCCTCATGAAACGGATAGTCCCACATGAAGTGGTTTGCGGTCAAAAAGACAAAAAGGAATAGCGAACCATGCAGGTGCTCATCTGCAATCAATTGCGAGGCCCGGTCGAAATAGAACCGGTCCGGCTCGAAGTTGCCACTGCCGAGTTCTTTTCCGTCAATGAAATGTTCAAAGCCGGTTCCCGTGTAGAAGGAGCGCGCGGCAAGAAAGCCGCCGGACACCGGATAGATCGCATGGGTATGGTAGCCGCAATGCCGCAGCGACGAGGCCAAGCCGCGTTGCACCCGGCCGGCGGCGATGCGGGTCACGAAGAACCTGAATCGGCCGTAGGAACGTACCGACAAGCCGCTCAGGACGTTATATTCTGTGAACCAGCTTGGTCCGCCGGCGCCCTCAACCAGCAACTTGCGGGCTTTGCCATCGAATGATCGAAAGTGACCGCCGTAACCTTGTGGCACTTTGGCGTCGGCTACGGCAAGCAAGTCAAAGCTGCCCTCGTCATGCACCAGGATGATGTGCGGCCGTTTTCCGGCCGGCTGACATTCATCCGCGGTATCCAGTCGATCCGCGACCTCTTTGTCGGACTCCAGATATCCCTGCTGCCAATAGGCGGCGATCGCGTGCACGCCTGAATGCGCAAAATAAGAAACATAATTCCTTTTGCCGAATGAATCGCCATGAGCCAACGTCATCAAATTTCCCAAAACGGTGATGACACCAAGACATGCCGCCGCGCCCAGCAGCGACACCACCCTGCGAACGCGATACGGGTCGACCCGCCAGATCACGAAAGCCAATGGTATGGCCACAACGACGGCAATTTCAGCGGCCCCACGCACTGTTGGGAACATCATCCAAAAAAACGCAAATGTATCGGCGTCGATGATCATGACATCGACAAAACTCGCCGTCGTCCAAAGGACATCGAATTTGAAGCGCGAAATTGCAATCAGAGTGACCAATATCGGGAACGACAGCACCGCTGAAAGGCCAGGGCGGCGCAACAAGACGAGCCAGAAAAAATTCACGAACCCCCACGCGGCGATGAACATGGCAATCCGCGCGACGCCGGTTTCGGTCGCGACCGCGATTGCAAATGCTGCCAAATGAAGGGTTACCAGCGGCGCAAGACGTGCGATCCGATGTCGCGACCAAGCATCAAACAGCGCGACCTGGGTCGCCAAGTGCGGCAAAGACAGGGACATGTGCGGGGCGATTGCTAAAGATTCCTGATCAGGCCGGCAGCGATCAGCGGCCGATTGAAGCGACGACACTCCGCCCATCGGCGACAAAGAATACTCCCTGGCAACGCCCCCTGGCAACAAAATGCGTGGTGGAGCTGGTCGGACTCGAACCAACAACCAGACGATTATGGGCGGCGGCTATGTCCGACCAGCTGACCTTGTCGAACACTAGGCACTCGAAGCTCGAAGACTTCCGCTATTGATGGGCATTTCCACAAAAGGGGAAATCTCCGGTTGCGCGCGAACGCGTGGTGGGCTGGTCGGACTCGAACCGCATTCCTTAACAGTCTGGTTGCTGGTTCGAGTCCGACCAGCTCCACGCATAGTGGCCTCGTAGCCGTCGACGCGCTGTACGAAGCGGCGACCGCCGCCTGGCATATCTCCACTCGGGTTGTTATTACGGCCGAAGGTGCCAGTCTGCCTGCGCCCGCCAAGAAGAACCGAAATGTGTAAATTTTAATATCTCCCGTTGACAGAGAAATTGTCCCGGGACAGGGTCAGTCGCGGCCAAAATTTCTTAGTAGAACTCGACGCAAATTTCTGGTAAATGGGTAGGGGTGCGCGGCCCGTTTCTTGCTTGAAAAAAAAGCGGCACTCTTGATGTCGCCAGCCAGTTACGCGCCGCCAAGATCGAGGGTGTGTAATTTAGAGGGGATCTCGGTGAAAGGATGCTTTTTGGGAGCATTGGTGTTGGCGGGCGCCTTCTTACTGGCGCCCGTGAACGAGAGTTCGGTAGCAGAAAATTCACTCGCAAACGATGCAGCGGCGCCAATGCGCTTCGAGCTTCGCACCGAGGGACCGGCGGAACAATGCAGCAGGCAATGCCGCACCTGGTTTTCGGCAACAGGCAGCATTACCGATGGCACGGTCCACGAATTCGAGCTGTTCGCTAAAAAGTTCGACCTTCGGGGCGCGACCCTGGTGGTGAACTCCGAGGGCGGATCGGTGCTTGCAGCCCTGGCCATCGGCCGGATTATTCGCAGCCTGGGCATGACAACGAGCGTAGGCACAGCCTCCTTGTTGCCTTCGGTACTCGGTGATGCGGAGCGGGCCACATTATCACCTTATGCCGATTGCGAATCGATGTGCCCCTTCATGCTGCTCGGGGGAATACGCCGACATGTACCTGCTGAAGCCCGAGTAATGGTCCATCAAATCTGGCTCGGGGGCAAGCGCAAGGGGGCTCTTGCGGCAAGCTACTCTGCCGAAGAGCTTACGCTCGTGCAGCGCGACGTTGGAACTCTCGCGAGCTACACGATCGAAATGGGTGGCGACATCAAATTGATCGAGACCGCTCTTCGGATACCGCCGTGGGAACCGTTGTACAAACTTTCCGCAGAAGAGCTTCGCGATATGCGGATCACAAACGCAAACCAACTATTCGAAGCTGACACCCCGATAGCGGTGGGCTCCGTGGCGTCATCAAAAGGGACATCCGCTCAGGCGTCGCGCAATTGATCCTTGGGTTCCACAGGCTGAACTGCGTTTGGTTCCATGCGCCAGGGCGATAGCACGATCGGATTACCGAACCGATCCTTTCCTTGATCTCCACGTTCAGCCGGGCGGGTCGAAAATTCGATGAATGATGCTCTCCAGCGGGCGGAACGCCGACCGCCGCGGTGCAAGTTCGCGCCAAGTCTATCGTCTCTGCGCCTGCCAGTGTCCGCTGCATCGACCCTGGGGCGATTCGCCCCTCCATCGTCCACCGCCAGAGTTTCCCGACAGACGACCCGATCCGGTCGCGACGCCGCTGCCTTGCTGAATTGTCACGGTGACCTGCCCGTTGCTGGACACGCGGCCGACACCGCCTCCATCGTAGAACACTCTTCCGCCTTGAATTTGAAGGCCGTAGCGGTACGCGCGATCGCAATCCCCGGCGTCCGTGATAATCGTCACGCTCCAGGCACCGTCATACCTTGATTGTGCCGGGGCGGCGGTTGTGAGCGTCGCAAACAAGACGGCTGCAGCTGGCAGTGTCGTACACGCTAATTTTACCATCGAGCGCCTAGTAGTCATTGGTCGACCTCATCATTCGATAACATAGGTTACGACGATCAGGCTAACATAGGTCACGAAATTCGAGTCCGCAATTGATCGGCGTCAAAACCGCCCCTGGGCTTGATGTGCCATCGTTTTCTCATAGATGGTAAAGATGCCCATTAGACGATTGCCTCAAAATGTGTCCTTGAGCGTGCTGCGCTTGAGGTGCGGCGATCAACAATTAATGAAATATCGAATTAAGCCCCTTCGGGAGCTTTTTTCAAACCCCACCTAAAGTTCGTCAATGGGAACCGATGCAAATGCCTTTCGAAGGAACCTGATCTTTCTTGATTCGTTATTATTAGCCAATGGGCAGCAAAGGGGCATGGACATGCCTGCGATCCTGGGTTCGATTATGGGTAATGCCTTCGTGCTTCGAGCTGCCCAGTGGCTAACATCTGCACTAACTACAACAATATAGAGCAGATGGAAGAGCCGGGTGCGGCACTACGCCAGGCTCTTTTTTCCGTTAAGCAGGAAACCTTCTCTAAATTGCCGCGTTAAATTGATCCGACGGGTACATAGGAAGGCAAGCCTCTTGGTTATGCCTCCACCTAGGTGTGTGCCTCTGGGATCACCTGCTCAAGCAGCCAGGTGATAAGGCCCGGCTCTGGACGCGGAGCCGGGCTCTTTATTACACACCCCAACCGCTGCACATCTTTGATCGAGCGCACAACGGCGTAACGTGCGCCGTGTCCTTCTGCTCTGCCGATTGATATGTGTCCTTGTCCGATAGCGACCGACTATTCCTAGGCGACCCGCCGAGGGGCGCCAAGGGATCGTATTCCCAAGACGTGGGTCACCCAGCAAGGTTCTTTCAGAAAGTTCTTCAGCGTCGTCGTCACGTGGGAAAAGATGGCCGTACGTGTCGAGCGTCATGACGATCGATGTAACCCGACCGCGTTTATAAACTCCTCGTACCCAGGATCCACATAGAGATTGATCGCTTTTTCCGCATGTCGTCCGCGATGACTGACAAGGGATTTGGTTTCGTCTGGCGGTGATCTATCACGAGGAGATGAGCATCAGCATGGGCGTCAGGGCGAACCGCGATTCCAAATATCCCGGGGCACGAGGATCGCCACATAAAAGGTCTTACAAGCAAGACCGACGCCGATGACTGGCTGTCGGGTGACCGCAAAATCCAGTGGTTACGGTCGCGCAGTTTGGTTTTATCTCGTTTTTTCCCGGGGATGTCGCCAACGCCGCGCTTTTTCTCGCTTCCGACGAGGCGAATTTCATCACTGAACTGGAGCTGTGATCGGCTCCACCTTGAGGCGATCGGGCCGCAGCCTCGAATGAGGGTAAGAAATATGATCCGCCGCCCGGAGCCGTGTCGGGATTGAACACGATTGCGGCCCGCTTGACGCCGGGCGCAATCTCGGTGAGCAACTCCACGAACTTGCCCGCCATTGCCGCTTCTGCGAAGATGAAACCGGTGAGGTTCCCGCCCGGGCGCGGCAGGCTTGCAACGAAGCCAGCGCCGAGCGGGTCGGTGACGGACACAAATACTATTGGGATCGTCCGCGTCTCCCGCTGGAATGCACCGGTCACTGGGGTCGCGTGCGCGAGAATCACGTCGGGTTGCAGGTCAACTTTCGCGATCGTCCGCGCCCGGTCAACATTGCCAACGGCCCAACGAACGTCCATCCGCAAATTGCGGCCATCGGCCCAACCCAACGCCACAAGCCCCTGTTTGAACTGAAATCAGACATCGAATAAGTTTCGATGCTGGCGCGGCTGACACCTGAGATACTGGTTCGGTGCCTTGACGCGGTCGCCGAAATAGGCGGCCGCATGCCAGGGCCAGCGTGGGTCGTAGAGCATGCCGCGCGCAAGCGCGACCAGGTCCGCGTCGCCGGTACCGATGATTGCCTCCGCCTGCTCGTAATCGGTGATGAGTCCGACGGCGATGACCGGCAGGCTCGTCGTTGCCTTCACCTCTCGGGCCAGGGGCACCTGATAATTCGGCCCAACCGGGATGTTTTGCGCCGGAGTGAGGCCGCCACTCGAGACATGGATGCCGTCGCAGCCACGCGCCTCCAGTTCCCGCGCAAACGCGATTGTCTGCTCCAGGTCCCAGCCGCCGGGCGCCCAATCCGTTCCCGAGACGCGCATCGTCACTGGAAAATCCGGCGGCAAGGCCGCACGTACGGCATCGAAGACTTCGAGCGGAAAACGCATCCGCCCTTGCAGATTGCCGCCATATTCATCATCCCGCCGGTTCGACAGCGGTGAGAGAAACTGGTGCAGCAGATAGCCGTGCGCGCCATGCAACTGAACGGCTTGAAGTCCGACACGCTGCGCCCGCTTTGCGGCAATCACAAATGCCTCCCGGACCCGCGTCAGCCCCTCACGATCGAGCGCGACTGGTGCGTTCTCGCCCGGCGCGAACGGAATGGCCGACGGCGCGACCGTTTGCCACCCGTTCGGCGCGGTCGGAGGAATTTGCGCGCCCCCCTTCCAAGGTACTTCGGTTGACGCCTTGCGCCCGGCATGGGCGAGTTGAATTCCAATCGGAATGTCCGAATAGCGGCAGATACTGTTAAGGGTGCGCGCGATTGCAGCCTCAGTCTCGTCGGACCAGAGGCCGACATCGCCGTAGGTGATACGCCCATCGGGCAGCACGGCGGTCGCTTCGATCGTCAGCAACGCCGCGCCCGACAGTGCCAGGTGACCGAGATGAATGAGATGCCAATCTGTCATGCAGCCGTCGACCGCCGAGTATTGGCACATCGGAGCGATGACGATCCGATTGGCAAGCTTGAGTCTGCCGACTTGGAACTGGGTAAAGAGGTTGGACATCATATGTCTCCGAGTCCGCGTCGCCGCGATTGCTGATAGCATACCCGGAATGAGGCCGCACTTGCGTCGAGCGGAGGGATCTGCGCGCGGGATGGCAAAGCGGGTTTGGCCATCGACCAGCCGGCAGCGCTGCTGCTATGTATAAGGCTTGGAATCCCATGCAGCCGCATTTTTGCGACCGCGTCAGGACACTCGCACTCGAGATCAATCTCATCAACATCCCGAACCCGCACGTGGACGGCATGCTGCTCGTTCACGTCGTCAAGGACAACATCGTGTGGGTCACCGACCTCGTGTCCCCGCGCGGTGGGCCGATTGGCCGCAACCCCGGTACGGTCGCAGCTGCCGGTAACTATGCCAGGGGCGAACTGGGTGTAGTTCTGAATCGGCGACGGCAGCGGGCCAGCGAGTTCGACGGTTGGTTGAGCCAAGATTTCGCCGATTTGATTGAATCCGATATCGACTTCGGTAAGCTGGTGCTCACGCGCTCGAAGAGTTCCGCTATTGATGGGCTCACCCCCTTCCACATCAGCGCGAGGCTGAGGTAAAGTAGTAGTAACTGCCCAGACTGGGACGTGCCGAAGTCTCCTTTATAACGGGCAGCTTTCGTGCTGTCGGCAAGCATCAGCCTTTTCACGAGACTGCTCTTTCGTTTCGCATCATCCAATCACAATCGAATCGTCAATCACAATCGAAAGGTTCGCTCGACGCTTTTGCAGTGAGGGCGACCAATCGAAACCACAAGGGAGGAACTTATGAACCGACTTGGAATCACGCTGAGCGCCTTTTCCCTGTTTTCGTTGGCAGTTGCGCTGCCAACAAACGATGCCGCCGCACAACAGACGCAACGGGTCTCCTTCAAGACGCCAGCTGCAAATACCAAGTACACACAGCAACACTTTGTCGATGTGGGAGACGTTCCCGGCCATCAGGTGCGTGTGTTTGAGATTCATCGGACCTTTCCGAACGACCCTCCGGTGATCAATGGCGTGAAGCTCAAGGAACAGTGGACCCGCGGCACGTCCGACTACATCGACACCAACGGAACTGCCAATAATCACGTCATTTATGTGATGGAAAATGGTGACAAGTTTTTTGTGCGGCTATCTGTGCTGGCGCAGAATAATCTCAATCCGGATGGATCAAAAAAGAGCACCACTTCTTCAACAGGCCCTATCACGGGTGGAACTGGAAAGTTTACGACGATCAAAGGCATCGTGCGGTCCACCAACGTATTTGACCCGAAGGCCGGTTTTAACGACGGCCAAACCGAAATCGAATACTCGGTCGGCAACTGACGAATACCTGGTGTGACTTAGGTAGCGCGCCTGGTCGGACTCGAACAAGCAACCAAACTGTTAAGGAATGCGGTTCGAGTCCGACCAGCCCGCCACATAGTCGCGCGCAACCGAAGATTTCCACTTTTGTGGAAATGCCGTATGGTCAAAATAATAAAACGATAGATAACGTCGGCAGTTATCCTGCCTCGGGCATAGCTTGGCGGCGCGTCGTCCGCTACCTTTTTTGCGGGGATCAAGGCGACCATCGCGGACTGGTCCGGAGGGATAAAGGCATGGATTGGGCGCGCATCCTGGCCTACGTCACGGGGACGGTAGACCAAGAGCTTCTGGCCCGAAACGAATATTTGGCGGCCGAAAACCGCATCCTGAAGGCCCAGTTGAAAGGTCGACTCATGCTCT
>DATGVJ010000271.1:0-7316 GCA_035300505.1 Xanthobacteraceae bacterium | reverse complement strand
CGTGTCATCAACGCGGCGGCCGGCGGTCTCCGCCGGTTTGGGGGCGATGGTGCTTCTTTGCCCGCATGAACGCAACCGTCTCGATGGACCCACCTTCGGAATCTCGGACCCCGCCCGGCCGCTCCTGCGGCGGGTGTTTCGGTCGCCGGGCTTGGCCGTTTGGTGCGTTGCGGGTTGCCTCGTTGCGTGCTGCCCCGTTCCGCTGTGGTCCTTTATGGTGCGGCGGCTTGCCGGCGCGGTTGTCATTGCGACCCTGTTTCGAACCGCGTTGTTGACCTGCCGGGCGTTGTCTCGCCGTGTGTTGCCGATGTGGGCGTGTTTCCGATTTTCCGTGCGCGTTGTTCGCACCGGCTACACCCGAGGAGTCACCTACGCTTTGGTGTTCATCCGGGACCATGCTGTTGCCACGGATGCTGTCGCGGCGCGTTGCGGGAATCGACATGCGGATCAGCTTTTCGATGTCGCGCAAAAAAGCACGCTCTTCGCCATCGCAAAAAGAAATCGCAATGCCGTCTGCGCCCGCGCGCGCCGTGCGGCCGATCCGGTGCACATAGCTCTCCGGAATGTTCGGAAGGTCGTAATTGATCACATGGCTGATGCCGTCGACATCAATGCCGCGCGCCGCGATGTCGGTTGCGATCAGGATGCGAATCTGGCCGGTGCGGAACGCGGCCAGCACGCGCTCACGCTGGTTTTGCGACTTATTGCCGTGAATGGCCGAGGCCGTGATATTGGCCTTGGCGAGCGCGCGTACGACTTTGTCGGCGCCATGTTTGGTGCGGGTGAAAACCAGCGCCCGGTCGATCGCCTCTTCTTTGAGGACATCGGCGAGCAGGTTGGGTTTACCGGCGCGATCCACATGGATGACGCGCTGGTCGACCTTATCCACGGTGGTCGCTTCCGGGGTCACCGCGACCCGCACGGGGTCCGACAGCATGTGACTGGCGAGTTCGGCGATTTCCCGCGGCATGGTGGCCGAAAAGAACAGCGTCTGGCGTTTCGCTGGAAGCTTGGCGACAATCCGGCGGATGTCTTGGATAAAACCCATGTCGAGCATCCGATCGGCTTCATCGAGCACGAAAACCTCGACGCGATCGAGCATGATGGCCCGGCTTTGCATCAGGTCGATGAGGCGGCCGGGTGTTGCCACCAGGACATCGACGCCGTTGACGAGTGCCCGAACTTGACGGTTGATCGGCACGCCGCCGATTGCAAGAGCAACGGAGGGTCGCAGGTATCGTCCATAGGTGAGAAAACTTTCCACGATCTGGGCTGACAGTTCGCGGGTCGGACTCAACACCAGCACACGGCATGAGCGCTGCTCCGGGCGTTTGCGGTTCTTGAACAGATGATTGAGGATCGGCAGCGCAAAGGCGGCGGTCTTGCCGGTTCCGGTTTGTGCAATGCCGACGACGTCGCGGGCCGCCAGCACTTGCGGAATGGTCTGCGCCTGGATCGGTGTAGGGGTGGCGTATTGCTCGTCAGTGATGGCACGGGTGATTGGCTCTGCGAGCCCAAGGTCGAGAAAAGCCGTCAATGCAAAATCTTTCTTGCTGCGATTCGCGCGTGCCAAGGTGTTTGGCACACGACCGCGAATCGCGGGGGTAATGGGACACCCCGCGTGGCCTGGGCTGTCAGTGAATTATTGCTGGATACAGGGGTCGAACACCGAAAAAGCGGAATTCGTTCACGCAACCCGTACACCTTTTGAACCAGGGCGAGGCCCCATAAGGTGATTGGACGTCATCGAACGACGATGATCCATCCATCGAATGCAACGCCACTCACGTAGCAACGCCGCGCCTTCGATGCAAGAGCTTGAATTGAAATGATGAACTTTTCTTTACTGCAGCGGCGTTTCACCGCCGCAACTCTGCTTTGCGAGTTCGATCTCGGTCACGGCGATCAGGATTTCGGTGCGGGTTTTGAGATCGGGCGCTTCCAACAAGGCCTGTTTCTCCGCCTGGCCAAAGGGCGCCATCATGGCGAGCGCGTTGACCAGCGCCTCATTGGGAGCATTCTCGATCCCTTGCCAGTCAGCTTTGAGTTTGTTGGCTTTCAGGAAACCCGAAAGGGCGCGCAACAGGCCTTCGCGATCGACTTTGTCTTCGCCCTTGTGTCCCACGAAATCGCCGGCGAATTCGAGGTAGCGCACGCGGCATTGCCGGTAGGGCGTCGATACTTTCAACTCATCCTCGATGCGAAAGCGCGATATGCCCGTGAGCTGCATCAAATAGCGGCCGTCACCACTTTCGGCCAATTGCGTGATGCGTCCGACACAGCCTACGCGATAGAGGTTGGGCCTGTCTTCCGATCCCGGATGCGCCGGGTCGGGCTGAATCATGCCGATGAGACGCAGCCCCGAACGAAACGCGTCATCGACCATGGCGAGGTATCGCGGCTCGAAAATGTTGAGCGGCATTTGCCCGCGCGGGAGCAACAGCGCTCCGGAAAGTGGAAACACCGGTAAAGATTCGGGCAGGTCGCCCGGGCCGTGATAGGTCACATTCGTCGGCATAGTCGTACTCCACTCACAGACGGCCGAGTCGTCGTCTCGCTTGTGCCTTGGGCGCTGCCGGATTGCTCGTTTCTCAAGCAAAAAGCACGGACGACAACCGTTTGCGTCCTTCAACAGTTGCTGCGTCGGTCCCGCCCCAGGCTTCGAAGAACTGTACCAGCTGCTTGCGGGCGCCGTCGTCGTTCCATTTACGATCCTGGCGCACAATGGTTATCAGGTGCTCGACTGCTTCCAGGCGCTTGCCGCTGCCATTGAGCGCGACCGCGAGGTCGAAACGAGCTTGATGGTCGAGCGGATTGGCGGCGACTTTCGCTTCGAGTTCGGAAAGGGGACCGACGGACTGTGCCTGTTCGGCCAGGTCGATCGCGGCGCGGGCTGCCGCCACGGCGGCATCGTTGCGCTTTCCTTCCGGCACCATGTCGAGCGTTTGCTTGGCGTCATCGATCGCGCCTCCCTTCACATAGGCGCGGGCGAGGCCGGCGAGCGCGGGAATGCTTTCAGGGTCTTCGTCCAATATCTGGCCATAAAGGTCGACCGCGCCTTGGAGATCCCCCCCGGCGAGTGCGGTTTCGGCAGATGCCAGGAGATCCTTTTCTTCCCCGCTGATCTGGCCCTTGGTCACGCGCTCGATGAAGGCAATCACCTGCGCCTCGGGCAGCGCCCCCATGAAGCCGTCGATGGGTTGGCCATTCACGAACGCGAAGACTGCGGGAATGGACTGGATGCCGAGCTGCCCGGCGACGGCCTTATGCTTGTCGATGTCCATCTTGACGAGCCTGACCTTGCCTTTGGCGGCGCGGACGAGCTTTTCGAGCACAGGCGTGAGCTGCTTGCAGGGTCCGCACCATTCGGCCCAGAAGTCGACCAGCACCGGCTGGCGTTTTGATTCCTCAATGACGTCCTTGAGAAAGGTCTGGGTCGTCGTGTCCTTGATGTAGCTGTCAGCAGCCGCGGTCCCTTGCAACATGTCGTTCCAGCCCTCTCGTGCCTCAGTGTGTTTCTTGGGGGCGGCTCGCAACGAGGCCCCGAAACCTTGATGAATACGATATAGTTGTTATGCCAGAATAAATGGTGTCCGGCAGGGCGATTGCAATCGGTCACCGGGTTCCAGCGCCGGCCCTCACGGCTGCTGGCGGCCTCGTTAGCAGACCTCCTATCCGGTTTCGCCGTGGAGCGCCATCACGCGCAGCTCATGGCCGGTGGCCTTGAGGAACCGTATCAGGTCGGCGCTGGCGATCGACGTGGTCATGGTGTTGCGTAAGGGGTGATAGTTGAGCGTCTCATGCGCCATCATGGCGGCATCGAGCACCACGCCCACCCGGCAAGCTGTGTCGTTGATCGCGGCAAACGGCGTCACCGAACCGGGTTCGACCCCGAGGGTCTCGCGCAGCAGGTCCGCGGAACCGAAGGAAAAGCGGCCGCTCGCCCCGACGAGCCGGTGCAGCGATTTGAGCTCGATCACGGCATCTTCCAGCGCCACCACCAGCACCAGGCTGTCCTTCTTGTCCTTGAGAAACAGGTTCTTGGTGTGCCCGCCCGGGATCGTGCCGCGCAGGCCGCGGGATTGGTCGACCGTGAACAGGGGCGGATGTGTCACCGTGCGGTGCGCAATCCCAAGGCTGTCGAGGTAGGCGAACAGGTCGTCGGGGGTGGCGGGCATGGGGGAAAGGGCCGTAAGAGTGAGGTTCAGGACTTGCAGGGTCCTGCAGCCCGGGTTGAGCCACACGAAACCTTGAAAACGCGCCTAAACGGGATCATGGCGAAACCCGGGGGCAGCTATCGCCGCGACGAAACGGTTCCCCGGGAACTGCCGTTTCGCGCAGTTTGGCGAATTGCGTCGCGGAAGTCATCAATCCCGAGTCGCCGATGCCGAGACGCCGATGCCGAGCCACCAGGACGGACCTGCCCATATTCCTCAAGGCATCAGTTGCAAAGCCCGGCGCCATTTGGCATAGGTTATCCACGGCGGCCGGTTGACCGCCCTACCCAACGGATGCGGGTGTAGCTCAGTGGTAGAGCACGACCTTGCCAAGGTCGGGGTCGAGGGTTCGAATCCCTTCGCCCGCTCCAAACAAATCCCTACAAAACGGGCCTAAAAGGTGCGTTTCTGGTGATGACGTTCCGGCCTTGATTTGCCTGAACGAACTCCGAACCGTGCCCACTTGCCCGACGGATTTGGGCAGATGGTGGGCAAAACGTTCTTGCAAAGTTCCCGACGATCCGCCTGCGGCAAAGCAAAGCCCTGCGTGTTGGCGGCAACAAAGCGCGGGACACATCGCAACAGAAGCCTATGGTGCTACCAGCGTGCCGGGAGGCCTGCTACGCTACGAATGGTCTCTAGCCGAGGATTTTGTCTTGCAAGAGCAAAAAGCTGCCAATGAACGCGCTCCTTGGGTGGAGAGCGCAGGCCGATATTGGCCGGGAATTAACTCGGCTTATTGAAACGCTTTCGTTGGAGCACAGAATATGATTGTCGGGGTCCATGGGGCCTGCCGTCTGATCTGCAGCACCGTCACGAAAAAGGGCCCGGAAACATCCGGGCCCTTCGTCAATCCAGTCGAGCGTGGACTTAATAGTCCATACCGCCCATGCCGCCACCCGGCATGGCCGGGGCGCCGCTGTCCTTCTTCGGCCGTTCGGCGACCATGGCTTCCGTGGTGATCAGGAGGCCAGCGATCGAGGCTGCATTCTGCAACGCGGCCCGGACGACCTTGGTCGGGTCGATGATGCCCTTGCTCACGAGGTTTCCGTATTCGCCGTTCTGGGCGTCGAAGCCGAACGCGTACTGATCCTTTTCCAGGATCTTGCCGAGGATGACGGAGCCGTCCTCGCCTGCATTGACCGCGATCTGGCGAGCCGGCCAGGACAGTGCCTTGCGCACGATTTCGACGCCGGTCTTCTGGTCGTCGTTATGCGTTCGCAGCTTCTTGAGCGCCTCACCGGCGCGCAGAAGGGCAACGCCACCGCCCGGCAAGATGCCTTCTTCGACCGCCGCGCGGGTCGCATGCATGGCGTCATCGACGCGATCCTTGCGCTCCTTCACCTCGATCTCGGTCGCACCACCGACCCGGATCACCGCAACGCCGCCCGCGAGCTTGGCAAGGCGCTCCTGCAGCTTCTCCCTGTCGTAGTCCGAAGTGGTCTCCTCGATCTGCACTTTGATCTGCGAAATGCGCGCTTCGATGTCGGCCTTCTTGCCGGCGCCGTTGACGATCGTGGTATTCTCCTTCTCGATCATCACCTTCTTGGCGCGCCCGAGCATGTTCACCGTAACCTTGTCGAGCTTGATGCCGAGATCTTCGCTGATCGCCTGGGCGCCGGTGAGGATCGCGATGTCTTCAAGCATCGCCTTGCGACGGTCGCCGAAGCCCGGAGCCTTCACGGCTGCGACCTTGAGGCCACCACGCAGCTTGTTGACGACGAGCGTGGCGAGCGCCTCGCCTTCGACCTCCTCGGCCACGATCACCAGCGGCTTGCCGGTCTGGACCACGGCTTCCAGCAGCGGAAGCAATTCCTGCAGGCCGGAAAGCTTCTTGTCGTAAACCAGGACATAGGGGTCATCCATCTCAACGCGCATCTTTTCGGCGTTGGTGATGAAATAGGGAGAAATGTAGCCGCGATCGAATTGCATGCCTTCGACCACTTCGAGCTCGGTCTCCAGCGACTTCGCCTCTTCGACCGTGATCACACCCTCGTTGCCGACTTTCTTCATCGCGTCGGCGAGGAACTTGCCGATCTCGGCATCGCCGTTGGCGGAAATCGTGCCGACCTGTGCGATCTCTTCGTTGGAAGTGACCTTTTTCGAGTTCTTCTTGAGATCCTCGACCACTGCCTCAACCGCAAGGTCGATGCCGCGCTTGAGATCCATCGGATTCATGCCCGCGGCCACGGCCTTCGAGCCTTCCTTCACGATCGCCTGCGCCAGAACCGTTGCGGTCGTGGTGCCGTCTCCGGCAAAGTCGGATGACTTCGAGGCAACCTCGCGCACCATCTGCGCGCCCATGTTCTCGAACTTGTCTTCAAGTTCGATTTCCTTGGCGACGGTGACGCCGTCCTTGGTGATGCGTGGTGCGCCGTACGCCTTGTCGAGCACGACATTGCGGCCCTTGGGGCCGAGCGTCACGCGAACCGCATTGGCGAGAATGTCGACGCCGCGCAACATCCTGTCGCGCGCATCGACGCCGAATTTTACGTCCTTGGAAGCCATTTCTTGTTCTCCGTTATGTTTGAGGCGACGGCCCTTAGGCGGCCTTTTTGCGGGCTACGGTCTGTTCGATAACGCCCATGATGTCGCTTTCTTTCATGATCAGATATTCGACGCCCTCGATCTTGACCTCGGTGCCGGACCATTTGCCGAACAGCACGCGGTCGCCAACCTTGAGATCGATCGGGATGATTTTTCCGGCTTCGTCGCGGCCACCGGGACCGACGGAGATCACTTCTCCCTCGGAAGGCTTCTCTTTGGCGGTATCGGGGATGATGATTCCACCGGCGGTCTTGTCTTCGGCGTCGATGCGGGTCACCACGATGCGGTCGTGAAGCGGTCGAAACTTCATATCGGTCCTCCCAAGGGCTTGTTCCTGTTAATTTTTCGGATTGAGCGCGGAGGCGTGTTGGCCGCGCAAGATGAATGCAGTGCCCCAGCGTATGTGGTGTGTTTTTAGCACTCGTCAAGTGCGAGTGCCAATCCATTGTCGGAAATCCCGCCATAACGCTGCTAACACATTGAACCCAGGAGAAATTTTTATTTTCTAGCTTGCCGTAGCCGAAGGTAACAGGATGGTCCGCGCGATGGCCC
>DATGVJ010000270.1:0-16997 GCA_035300505.1 Xanthobacteraceae bacterium | reverse complement strand
TCGCTGGCCAACCGCATGTTTTTTGCCGCCGAGAAGGACGGGACGGCGATCGCAATACTCGAGCGCGGCACACCACAGCTTGCCATACAGGGCGATCCAAACGCACGCTTCGATCCTCTGAAAATGAATTGGCTCGGAAGTGTCTCGTCTTATGCCAATGATTCTTACGTGCTCTGGGTGAACACCGGTTTCTCGGCCAAGAGCGTCGCCGATCTTAAGGCGCTCGGGAGCCCGGTCGCGCGAATCGGCTCGACCGGCGCCGGCGCCACCAATGGCGTGTTCACAAATATTGCGCGTGATGCGCTGGGCTTGACGAAAATTCAAAATGTGCGCGGCTATCGCGGCGCGGCCGACGTCTTTCTCGCACAACAGCGTGGCGAAGTGGACGGCCAGATTGTCGGTCACAGCGCCATCAAGGCCGGCCAGGCTGCGCTCTACAGGGCCGGAGCATTCCGCGGCCTTGTCCAGTTTGCGCGCACAACGCGCGCTCCCGAACTGCCCGATGCACCGACCGGTCGTGAACTGACCAATGATCCAAAAGCGCTGGCGCTCCTGACCTTTGCTGAAATCCCGTTTTTCATGGCTCTGCCGGTGGTCGCACCGCCGGACCTGCCCGCCGACCGCGCCAAGGCCCTGCAAAATGGATTCATGGCCATGACCCGGGACCCGGCCTTTGTCGAAGAGATCACCAGGATGGGCCAGGACTTGAGCCCAATCGACGGCGACGCCGTGCGCCGCCTGATTGCGCAGATGGGTGAAACGCCGAAAGACGTAATTGCGCAGTTCAACGAAATCGTTTCGGCGAAGTAGAAGCTTGGTGGCGCGATTCTAATGCTTGGTTCCTGATCTTGACAGCTTCCATCATTGTGTGAGTCGCTGACCCCTCAACGAACTCGGTAGGACTCCCTCTCCGCTCCGGGGAGAGGGCTGGGGTGAGGGGGGACAAAGGATACCTTGTGTGCGACCGGGCTGATTCCTGTGTAACCCCCTCACCCTAACCCTCTCCCCAAAGGGGAGAGGGAACAGACCGAGCCAGCCTCGGGGCCTTCGACTCACGCTAGCCGGTTTCGCACCCAAAATCCGAACACGAACACGAGTACAACAGCAAGCCCGAACCAAGTGAGCGCATATTGCAAATGATCGTTGCGCAAACTGACTTTCAATCGGCCTGCGCTCGGCACACCCGAAGTGCCGGTCGGCGTCTCAAGCTCGATGTAGAATGGTGCAACATCGCCCCACCCTTTTGCGCGTGCCATCGAGATGTGATCGCGTACAAACCATAAATTTTTTTCGGGATCATCCTTGGGCACAAACAGCCCGCGCCCTTCCGACCAGCGCAAGGCGCCGGTGAGTTCCACGCGGCTCGGCGGCGCGTCATGCGCAGCCTGCCGTAGGCCTTCAGGCAGGAAGCCCCGGTTGATAACCACGGTTTCCCCTCCGCCAAGCTTGGCGCGGGCGAAGACCCAATACCCCGGCCCCGAAATATCAGGGCGGAACGCCGACCCGGTAGCGTAGACCAACGCTTCACCGGACGGCTCGATCGTGGCTTCAAATGTAATGCGGCGAAACTCATCCGCAGCCGCGTTGAGCCCTGGCCATTGCCCGGACGGAGGCAGCGCAACCGGGTTTGCGTTAAGTTGCAGATCCAGCGTTTCGATCAGTGATTCCTTCCAGGCTTTGCGCTCAAGCTGCCATGCCCCAAGTCCGCTAAGAATCAAAAAAGCCACAAACGCCACGACGGCCGGCAGCAATAGACCCACACGCCAATGCGGTTTTCCTTCCGCGGCGCTATTCACGGCGGGTCGCCGCCAGAGAGACGGCCTTCGGCCGCCTTGTGGTGATATTGCAACGCGATCATGAGCCCCTTTGCGGGTCGCAGCGGCACTATCGTGGTAATCAGAATTAACGGAAGCCACAGCGCGGCATGGAGCCAATAGGGCGGTTGATACAGGACTTCGACGGTCAGCGCCGAGGCGACAACGATAAAGCCCGAAATGAACATGACGAAAAACGCCGGCCCGTCGCCCGAATCCACGAATGAATAATCCAACCCGCAGAGGTCACAGCGCGGCGCAAGTGTCAGAAAGCCCGTGAACAGTCTGCCCTCACCGCAACGCAAGCAGCGGCAGCGCAATCCCCGCAGGAGCGTACGGCCCATCGTCAAGCTTTGATCGTCCGCCATATCGCTGCCTTTTGCATTGTACTTGCCGCAGAGTACTTGCCGCGGAATGATCACCTTCGCGCGTACCAGCGTGGCGACCGGGTCCAAGAATATCCGCAATCCCAATACAACAAGAGCGCATCCGCGGGTCAACCGGAATGCGCTCCTGGTTAGCGGGAACAAGTCGAACGGACGACCACGATGTGCAAGTACCGATCGTGGTCGTTAATGGCTGCCCGCCCCCGCAGCGGCACCCGCTCCCCACACGTAGATGCATGCGAACAGGAACAGCCAGACCACGTCGACGAAATGCCAATACCAGGCCGCGAATTCAAACCCGAGATGCTGCGTCGGCGTGAAATGGCCCATATTAGCGCGGATCAGACAGACGATGAGGAAGGTCGTGCCAATGATCACATGCGCGCCGTGGAATCCGGTCGCCATGAAGAACGTGGCACCATAGATATTCCCACTGTAGTTGAATGCCGCATGACTGTATTCATAGCCTTGCACCGCCGTGAAGGCGAGACCAAGCACGACCGTCAGAATGAGTCCCCATTTGAGGCCCTCGCGATCGTTTTCCAAAAGCGCGTGATGCGCCCAGGTGACGGTCGTGCCGGACGTCAGCAGGATCAGCGTGTTGAGCAGCGGCAGGTGCCAGGGGTCAAATGTCTCGATGCCCTTCGGCGGCCACAGACCACCGAGCACCTGGTTTCGCTGAACCATGCCGACAAGATCCGTGCCGACCTGATGGACATCGGCAGGAAACAGAGCCGTATTGAAATAGGCCCAGAACCACGCGACGAAAAACATGACCTCCGACGCAATAAAGAGGATCATGCCGTAGCGGTGAGAAATCTGGACGACGAGCGTATGGTACCCCTGATGTGTCGCTTCCCGCGTAACGTCGCGCCACCATCCCAGCATCGTGTAGAGGACGCCGGCCGCACCGAGCGTAAATATAAAAGGCGCGGCGGCGAACCAATGGCGCATCCAAGTGATGGCGCCAACTGCCAGGATGAAAACTGATATCGAACCTACGATCGGCCACGGACTTGGATCAACCAAGTGGTAATCGTGGTGCGGCTTGGCATGTGCGTCGGCCATCTTGACAGTCTCCGTTATCGATAAGCGGCGCCTCGGCGCGCGCTAACGTGTTCAGCTGCGGCCGGGCGCGCCTGCCACGCCGCGCTCGACGCGAGGCGGTTCAGGCTGACGCACGGGATACATGGTATAGGAAAGTGTGATCGTCGAAAGATCGTCGTGCTCGGAATCCTTGACCAGGGCCGGATCGACAAAAAACACGACAGGCATTTCGCGCTTTTCGCCCGGACTGAGACGCTGCTCAGTAAAGCAGAAGCAGTTGATCTTCGAAAAAAAGGCCCCGACGGTCGGCGGAGAAACATTGTAGGACGCCTGCCCGACCGTCTCGCGCGAGGATTCGTTGACGATGAAATAATTCACCGTCACGACGTCACCGATACGCACCATGATTGACGTCTGCTCCGGTTCGAAACGCCACGGCAAGCCGGCCATGACATTGGCGTCGAAGCGCACCTCGATCTGCCGGTCCAGAACCTGACCCGGAGCCGCAACCGCGACCTGCGTGGTGCCGGCAAATCCGGTCGTGCGACAAAACCAGTTGTAAAGCGGCACAGACGCATAGGCCATGCCAACCATGCAGACGACAAAAGCCACACAAGATCCCGCGACCACGTAGTCACGGCGGCGCTCCCCTGGCGCGGCAGACCTCGGCTGTGAGTTTAGCGAATTGATCACTTCCGGCTCTTTAAGTCGTCTGGTTCTGCGTCTTCATAATGGTCGATTCATCACGCCTGGCCCTTTGACCAGTGTGACCACGTAGAAAAGGACGACGAGCACACCGAGCACGATCGCAATAGCGATGGAACGCGCCCGCCGGCTTCGCCTTTGGGCTTCGGTAAGGACAATCCGTTCCGGTTCGTCAGCCATTTCATCCGATGCCCCGCGCCAGCACTCGACCGACAAGGCCGCCAAGGAGGCCGTTGAGTCCGCTCTCGACCAGCAGCACGGCGAATAGCAGGAACAAATAGGCAATCGAGAGTCCGAACATTTGCTTGGCCGCACGCTCCGCCTGCAACCCATGACGTCGAACGAGAACACGCCAAGCGAGCACTACCATTCCGACGCCGCCCAAGAGGGCCGTTACACCAAAAGCTGGCCCCGCATAGCCCAAGGCCCAGGGCGCCATCCCCACCGGTACGAGCAGGAGCGAATAGATCAGGATCTGGCGCCGCGTCGCCTCCGCGCCTGCAACGACCGGCAACATCGGCACTTTGGCGCGCGCATAATCATCGACGCGGAGCAGCGACAAGGCCCAGAAATGCGGCGGCGTCCAGACAAAGATGATGAGAACAAGCAGCAAAGGTTCGATCGAAACGCTCCCCGTGACCGCTGCCCAGCCGATCATGGGCGGGAATGCGCCGGCAGCGCCCCCAATGACGATGTTCTGCGGCGTACGACGCTTGAGCCATATTGTGTAGATCACGACATAGAAAAAAATCGTGAAACACAACAGCGCGGCGGCAAGCCAACTTACCAAAAGCGCAAGAACCGCCACCGAAAAGACCGCAAGCGTCATGCCGAACCCGGCGGCTTCGCCCGGCGCCACGCGTCCACGCGGAATAGGTCGCCCCACGGTCCGCGTCATCAACCGGTCAATGTCGGAATCGTACCACATGTTGAGGGCGCCGGCGGCGCCTGCGCCCACCGCAATACAGAGCAGCGCCGTGAAGCCCAAGACGGGGTGAATGTGGCCGGGAGCCACCATCATGCCGACAAGTGCGGTAAACACCACGAGCGACATCACGCGCGGCTTTAGCAGCGCGACATAGTCCCCGACGCTCGCCTCACTCACATAAGGAGTTGAGGCGCGGGGCGCTGATACGAGCCCTTGGGGGGCAGACTGGATTGCGGATACGTCGGTCACGATTGTGCAACGCTCACTTGATCAGGGGCAGATCATTGAACTGGTGGAACGGCGGCGGTGACGACAGCGTCCATTCCAGCGTCGTCGCACCGGGTCCCCATGGGTTGTTGGCTGCCGCCTCCTTGCGGATGAAAGCGAGCGCAACACCGTAGAAGAAGACCAGAACGCCCGCACCGGAAATAAAGGAGCCGATCGAGGAGACCATGTTCCAGCCCGCATAGGCGTCCGGATAGTCGGCGATGCGTCGCGGCATACCGGCAAGTCCCAGGAAGTGCTGGGGAAAGAACACGATATTGACGCCGATGAAGGTCAACCAGAAATGCAGCTTCCCGATCGATTCGTTGTACATGTAGCCGGATATTTTCGGGAACCAATAGTACCAGCCCGCGAAGACCGTGAAGACGGCGCCGAGCGACAGCACATAGTGGAAGTGGGCCACCACGTAATAGGTGTCCTGCAGTGAACGATCGACGCCCGCATTGGCGAGCACCACGCCGGTAACGCCGCCGACCGTGAACAGGAATATGAATCCAAACGCCCACAGCATCGGCGTCTTGAATTCGATCGACCCACCCCACATCGTGGCGATCCAGGAGAAGATTTTTACGCCGGTCGGTACCGCAATCACCATCGTGGCAGCCACGAAATAGGCTTGCGCAGTGGTCGACATGCCGACCGTATACATGTGGTGCGCCCACACGACGAAACCGATGCCGCCGATCGCGACCATCGCATAGGCCATGCCGAGATAGCCGAACACAGGCTTACGCGAGAAGGTCGCCACGACCTGGCTGACGATGCCGAAGCCCGGCACAATAAGAATGTAGACTTCCGGATGGCCGAAGAACCAGAACAGGTGCTGGAACAGCACGGGGTCTCCGCCGCCGTTCGGCGAGAAGAACGTCGTGCCGAAATTGCGGTCGGTCAGCAACATCGTGATCGCGCCGGCGAGCACCGGCATCGACAGCAGCAGAAGGAATACCGTAACCAGCTGCGACCATACAAACAGCGGCATCTTGTGCAGCGTCATGCCGGGCGCACGCATGTTGAATATGGTCGTGATGAAGTTGATTGCGCCCAGGATCGAGGACGCGCCGGCGATGTGCAGCGAGAGGATGGCGAAATCGACCGACGGGCCCGGATGACCGATCGCCGACGACAGCGGCGCATAGATGGTCCAGCCGGCGGCGACACCAGGCTCGCCGCGCTCGCCCTCGACAAACATCGAAATAATAAGGAGCGCAAACGAAAACGGCAGCAACCAGAACGACATGTTGTTCATCCGCGGGAACGCCATATCGGGCGCCCCGATCATCAACGGGACGAACCAGTTGCCGAACCCGCCGATCATCGCCGGCATGACCATGAAGAAGATCATGATCAGTCCGTGGGCGGTCGTGAACACATTGAACATGTGCGCATTGTGGAAAATCTGCAGGCCTGGATACATGAGCTCGAGCCGCATGGCGATGGACAAAAAACCACCGATTACCCCCCCGGCCAGCGCGAAGACCAGGTACATCGTGCCGATGTCCTTGTGGTTGGTCGAATAGACAAACCGCCGCCAGCCAGTCGGATGGTCGTGGTGAGCCTCATGCCCGTGAGCATCGTGTGCACTGGGAGATGTCGTAGCCATTGTGAGGTCCTTCGAACGTATCGTTTCCGCGCGCCTTCGATTGGGCGCATCATGCAGTCACGGGGTCAAAGATTGACCGGCCGCAGCGAAATTGGTCGGCGCACTGTCCTCGCGTGCCCACTTTTTCTTCGCGTCATCGACCCAGGCATTGAATGCCTGCTCGGTCACGACCCGCACCGCTATCGGCATAAAGGCGTGGTCCTTGCCGCAAAGTTCCGAGCATTGGCCGTAATAGATGCCTTCGCGGGTGGCCTTGAACCAGGTCTCATTGACTCGTCCCGGGATGGCGTCGATCTTGATACCAAACGCCGGCACCGCAAAAGCGTGAATCACTTCGAATCCGGTGGTGAGCACGCGGACGGTTTTGTTGACCGGGACCACCATTTCGTTATCGACACCGAGCAGCCGCGGCTGGTCGGGCCGCAGCTTCGCCTGATCGCGCACAATCACGGAATCAAACTCGAACTTGCCATTGTCGACGTAGTTGTAGGTCCAGTACCACTGTCTGCCCGTGGCTTTCACGGTCAGGTCGGCTGGCGGCATATTGAGCTGAAAGAACAGCAGCCGGAATGACGGAATTGCAATCAACACGAGAATGATGACTGGAACAACCGTCCAGGCGATTTCCAGCCCGGCGTTGTGCGTGGTTCGGGACGGTGTCGGATTGCTTTTTGCGTTGAAACGTACGGCGATGATGGCCAGCAATACGAGCACAAAGGCTGTGATCAACGCTATGACCCAAAGCAGGATCGTATGAAACGTGACGATCTCATCCATCACAGGCGTCGCGGACTGCTGCAGGTTCATCTGCCAATTGAACGGTTGCCCGAGTTGGGCCGAAGCCTCGCCCAAGTCCGCCAGCAGGCCACAGATCGCCACCGCAAGAGCGGTCATCCGCTTGAACACGAGCATCGTCGTCGTCGCTCCTTCGATGAGACCATAATGCCCACCGCACCCAAACCCTCGCATGGAACGGTGGAGCCGCCCGCACGCGCCGTCCGCCAAGGGTAGTCCGAGGCGGCGTCACAGCGGGATCTTAAGGGGGAATCCCAGCTCCTCAAACCACAATTCCCGCCGTATCGCAATGCGCCTGATGGAGCGGACGCAACGATATGGGGAGAACGGAAATGCGGGACCCGGTTGGCGTCGATTGCATCCCATATCTCGGCCACATTGAACTGTTGTAAAATGCCTCGAAAGCGGAGGGGCGGCAGCCCGGGATTGCGCGTCCTTGCGCATATTGATTACATTGCGTCACCCTATCCGGTGATCCCGGGGTGACGAAAATTCGAGGTAGCATGAGTTTTTCCAACCCTATACCAGTTCCGCGTGCTGCTGGCCCGGAAGGGCGGATCCCGGCGGCCAGGCAGGTAGCGGCAGCCGCCGCCCTCGCCTTGATGGCAGCAACGGGCATGGGTAACCAGGCGCTTGCCCAAGGGGCTGTCCGTTCCGTCCACGCCGATTGGCAGATCCGGTGTGACACCCCTCCCGGCGCCCAGGCCGAACAATGTGCGCTCATTCAAAGTGTTACGGCGGAAGATCGCGCCAATGTCGGGCTGACCGTGATTGTCCTCAAAACGGCCGATCAGAAGAGCCGCCTGCTTCGCGTTGTGGCCCCGATGGGCGTGTTGCTGCCGTCAGGCCTGGGATTGAAGATCGACCAAGCCGATGTGGGGCGCGCCGGGTTCGTGCGGTGCCTGCCCAACGGTTGCGTTGCCGAAGTGGTGATGGACGAAACCCTGGTCAAGCAATTGCGCACCGGCCAAACCGCGACCTTCATCATTTTCCAGACGCCGGAGGAAGGCATCGGTTTCCCGATGAGCCTCAAGGGATTTGGCGAAGGGTTCGACAAGCTGCCGTGAGGGCCGCCATCAAGGGGGCTCCATCGGGAAGAATTGGATTGGTTGCGTGTCCGGGGCGCAGCGCGGCATCATCGCTACCTCGCCGGCGCTCGGTCGCGGCTCGAAATCGCATCCACCATTTTGGCGACGATGGCCTGCGGGAACCCGTAGACCCGTTTCATATGGGCTTCCATTTCCTGGCTCGACACGAAGCCGACCTCGTATTGAATCTTGTCCATTTCGGCCAAAAAAGCGGGGTCTCGTACCAGCCGCTCGAAGGCTAGCCGCAACGCCGCGACCCGGTCCGCCGGCACGTCAGGCGGCAGGACAAATGGTCGCGACATGAGTTTTGGCGTGAAAATCAAATCCCAGACCTGCCGGACCTCCGGCGTTTGCACGAGATCATAGACCGTCGAGACATCTTTGAGGTCCGGGTGTGGCTTGAGCCCCGATTGCAGGAGGATGCGCACCTTCCCGTCCTTGAGCCAGTCGGCCTTGCGCGATTTGATGAACGACCAGGAAATGCCGTGAACCCCCTGCAATTCCCCGCGTTCAAGCGCCAACAAGGTGTCCGCCGTGCCGGTATAGCCCCGCACCAGCTGGATTGGCGCCCCGAGCAACCTGATCATGGCATTTGACTCGATCTCGCTGTCGGTTTCAGGGCCCAGGCTCCCGGCAATGATCGGCACCGTGAGCAAATCCCGCCCCGTGCGGTGCGGGGCGCTCGACCACACCGTCGTCACGCTCACTTCCGAAGCGACGCTGCCCAGCCAATTGAACCGAAATGGATCGTAATTGGCGGCCTTGTTGCCGCGCAGAATTTCATAGGGGATATGGCGCTGGACCAGACCGATCGTGAGCCCGTCGCGCGGGGACACCGAATAGAGCGTGTTGGCAGCCGGAAGGCTCGCTGCGGCCGGCATGTATTTGATCACGATATTGGGCTCGCCCGGAATGAAACGGCCAAGATGCCGTGCGACCGGCCGCGCATAGGTGTCGTAGCCGCCGCCCGTATTGGCGCCGACCAGGAGAGTGATCGTCTGCTCGTGATAAAAATCCGCAACCGGATCGGCGGGGGCAGCGGTGACTGAAAACGCTGAGAGGGTCAGTATGGCTATAAAGAGCCGACTGAAGGCGGAACTCCGAACCCGCCCGTTCGGAGTTCCATTGGTCAAGCCATTCTGCTTGGAATCTCGGAGCATCATCGCCCTCGCAATGGCCGCTGTCGCAGCATATCTTGCCTGTAGTTCATCCCCACCGCGCGCCGGAACCACCGCCGGAAGCATTGGAGCCGATCATGACCACGATGCCAACTAGTTCCCTTATCGATCGCGCGGGGTTGGACCGTGACCGGGTCAAGCAGCACCTCAACCACGGACTCGAGGGCGCCGATGATGGCGAACTGTTCCTCGAATATTGCCAATCGGAAAGCCTGTTGTTCGACAACGGCCGGCTCAAACATGCCAATTACGATACGTCGCAGGGGTTTGGATTGCGCGCCGTCAAAGACGAAGCGGTCGGCTATGCTCACGCCTCCGACATGTCAGAAGGCGCCATCGCACGGGCCGCGGATGCGGTGCGCGCAGTCAAAGGCGGATACTCCGGTCATTATGCCGCAGCCCCCGGGCGGACAAATGCCAGTCTCTATGGGGACGAAAATCCGATCGAGGCACCCAATTTCGACGCCAAGGTAAGGCTGCTCGAAACCATTGACGCCTATGCGCGCGCCAAGGACCCGCGCGTGCGGCAGGTTTCCGCCTCGTTGGCCTCATCGTGGCAGGTGGTGGAAATCATTCGCCCGGATGGACAGACCTATCGAGACGTGCGTCCGCTTGTGCGCATCAACGTGGCGGTCGTCACCGGCAACGGGACCCGACAGGAATCCGGCAACTACGGCTATGGCGGGCGGGAAGGATTTGCGGCTTTCATCGACGAATCGCAATGGCAACAGGCGGTGGAAGAAGCAGTGCGCCAGTCGCTTACAAATCTTGAAGCCGTGCCGGCGCCGGCCGGCGAAATGGACGTGGTCCTCGGACCGGGCTGGCCGGGCGTCATGCTCCATGAAGCCGTGGGTCACGGGCTCGAAGGCGACTTCAACCGCAAGAAGACGTCCGCATTCGCCGGTCTGTTGGGAAAAAAAGTCGCGTCCAAGGGTGTGACCGTGGTGGATGACGGCACGATGTCGCAACGGCGCGGCTCGCTGTCGATCGACGACGAGGGCACGCCGACGAGCCGGACCGTTCTGATCGACGACGGAATCCTGGTCGGATACATGCAAGATCGCCAGAATGCCCGCCTCATGGACATGGCACCGACCGGCAATGGACGGCGCCAAAGTTATGCCCATGTGCCGATGCCGCGCATGACCAACACCTACATGATTGCCGGCGACCGCGACCCTGCCGAAATCATCGCCTCCGTCAGGAACGGCATCTACGCGGTGAATTTCGGTGGCGGCCAGGTCGACATCACGTCCGGCAAATATGTTTTCAACGTCACCGAAGCCTACCGGATCGAAAACGGCAAGTGCGGAGCCCCGCTCAAGGGCGCCATGCTGATCGGCAACGGACCGACTGATCTCAACCGCGTGAGCATGATCGGCAACGACCTCAAGCTCGACACCGGCGTCGGCACCTGCGGCAAGAACGGCCAGGGCGTCCCGGTTGGCGTCGGCCAGCCGACTTTGCGGATGGATAGCATCACGGTCGGCGGAACGGGATGATATTCACAAGTAAGCGATGGCGCGGCCGCAGGCTGCGACCATAACCCACATCATGATCGACAATGCACCGGCAATACGCGCTCGGAGCGGCACTGCGTCGCCGGGCGCCAGGGCTTCGACCGCGTGTCTTGCCCCGAATTCATAAATCGCCACGTTGGCAAGAGCCGCGGCGATCAACGCCATCTTGACCTGGAACGCAGCATTATCCGCCACCTTGCTGGCGTCGGCTGAAAACAACATGAAACCGGTGGAAATCATGCCGATGAGCGCGACCACCGCTATGCGGCGCACCGCAACAACGAGTGACGAAAGCGGAGCGGCGAGCGCTCCGCCCAGCAACCGCGTATCCATGACGGCCACGGATCCGGCGAACAACACCAGAAATACGATATGTCCGATATTGGCAGCCGGATAAAGCAGGTGCGATCGACGGATCGCCGTTCCAAAACCCGACTGCTCAAGCGCAACGATGACGTCCCACACTGGTGCACCGTATCCCAAGTTCGCATCACATTACGGCGCATCCTTTTGCGAACTTTGGAATCAAAGGTGCACACCAGCGCGTTTACGCGCGTCTGGACGCGCTATGCAATATTAACGCATCTCGTAGGTCTTGCCGTCGATCGTGATCCGCTCCGCCCGCATTTCGGCTGCGCCGGATGACGCCGGATAGCCATAGGCCGAGATGGTGGCGCCGACCGCGACAATCTTTTCGGTCGCACCACGGCTGGTCATACGAAACGGAGGCGCAAGCGTGACCGTCCAAACCTTGTCGCTGCCGCGCACTGTGGCGGTCGCATGCGGGTTGTCGAACTTCATCGTCATAATGGCGCCTGCGACCGTGACGGGTTTGCCTTCGGTGTAGCTGCCCCAGCCATGATGCGCCAAGGCCGCGCCGGTTGCGGCGGCGAGCGCTGCACAAATCGTGATGGTCCTGATCATTGTTACCTCCAGGTGTGAACTTGGTGTGTGTTTGGCGTGTGTGTCTAATGTGTCTGTCCTGGCGAACCTTTGCCGACAACCAAGTTAAGACTCAACCAATGGCAATTCTGCCTGCCAACACGACAAAAATAACATCAACTTTCCGCGATCAACGGGGGTAAATGCATGCGCCGCAGGGCGCAATAGCCACAAGGGCGCGTCACCGCTCTGCCAACTTGCTCACACGTATGGTCGCGCCCTTGTGGCGTATTGCCCCGATCCGCGACGGCGCAATACGCCTTGCCGCTGCGCCGAAGAGTCGCGCGGCGTGGCTATTGCGCCCTACGAATACACGCACGGCACGCAGCCCTCGCCCTCAATACATGCACTCGGCATAGACCGGCGTTACGCTGCCGCCCCAGGCACCACGGTATTTTTCCAATAGTTCTTCCGCCGGCGTGATGCCGCGGGTAACCGATTGGACAAGTGGCGCAAGATACTGCGTTTCGTCACGGCCATTCGGATCAAGCCGGTTGCGGCGCTTGAGCCCACGCTCGGCCAGGCCCAAGGTTTGCCGCGAAAGTTCAAGTAACGAGCGATTGCGTATCGTCGCCTTGAACCCAAGTCGCGGCACGTCGTCGCGCAGTTTCTGCCGCTCCTCCGTAGTCCAGTCCTTCACCAGCGACCAGGCCTCGTCGAGCACGTCGTTGTCATAAAGGAGCCCGACCCAAAATGCCGGTAGTGCGGGCAGTCGCCGCCAGGCACCGCAATCGGAGCCGCGCATTTCGAGATAGCGCTTGAGCCGCACTTCGGGAAAGATCGTCGAAATGTGGTTGGCCCAGTCGGATATGGTAGGGCGCTCGCCTGGAAGTTCCGGGAGCCTGCCCGCCATCAGATCGCGAAACGATCGGCCGGCGACATCGATATATCGGTCGCCGCGCTTGACGAAATACATCGGCACATCGAGCGCATAGTCGACCCATCGTTCGAATCCCATGCCGGACTCGAACGCCCATGGCAGCATACCGGAGCGGTCCGCATCGGTGTCGCGCCAGATCTCCGATCGGAACGAGACAAAACTATTGGGCTTGCCTTCCGTGAAAGGCGAATTGGCAAAGAGCGCCGTCCCGACCGGCTGCAGCGCCAGCGCGACGCGCAGTTTCTTGACCATATCGGCTTCGGAGGAGAAATCGAGATTCGTCTGCACCGTGCAGGTGCGATACATCATGTCGAGCCCGAGCCGCCCGACCTTCGGCATATAGCCGGTCATAATGCGGTAACGCCCTTTCGGCATCATCGGCATATCGGCACGGCTCCAGGTCGGCGTCATGCCGAGACCGAGAAAACCGATGCCGAGCGGCGACGCGATCGCCTTGAGCTGTTCCAGATGCTCCTTCAATTCCGAACATGTCTGATGCACGGTCTCGACCGGCGCGCCTGACAGTTCGAACTGTCCGCCTGGCTCGAGCGAGATCGCACCACCTTTGGCCGCGTCGAACAGCCCGATAATATTGCCGCTCTCCGTGATGGGCTCCCAGCCCATGGCGCGCTGCAGACCCTCGAGCAGCGAGCGGATGCTGCTTGCCCCCTCATAGGGCACCGGGCGATTGTCCGCGACCGTGAAGGCGAATTTTTCGTGCTCGGTTCCGAGCCGAAACTCCGATGGCGGTTTGATCCCGGCTTCGAACCACGCGACCAATTCGGCGCGCGTTTCGATCGGGGTCATGTCGACTTGGTCACGAGCCATCAGGAGCAGCCATTACCGGAATACGGGACAATTTGGCGGAATCGCCAAAAGGCCGCGGACCTTACACGGGGCGCAAGAGAAAGAGCAATGTCTGGTTAGGGCGGGGCAATCATCCGATAAGCAACCGGCACAACGCAGAGCGCGAGCACCGTAAAAATCGCACCTGTGAAAAACGTCGTTGCAGGCCCGGCCACGTCCCACAGCACGCCCGCAATCACGCTCGCCGCCAATGTGGCGAGACCGGTAATCAAGTTGAACAGCCCGAAGGCTGTGCCGCGCAGGTCCGCCGGCGCCGTGTCGGCGACAAGCGAAGCCAGAATGCCTTGCGTGAGCCCCATGTGCAGGCCCCAGAGCGCAGCTCCAAGAGCAACTGTTGCGGCAGTGCCGGCCATTGCCAGCACGAGATCGGCCGCGATCAAAAGTGCAAATCCAGTGGCCAGAATACCGTAGCGCCCGATGCGATCCGATAGCGCTCCCGCCGGCCAGGCGCAGAGCGCATAGACGACATTCATCACCACCAGCATGATCGGCACGAGCGCAAGCGACATGCCGACCGATTGCGCGCGCAACAGCAGAAATGCCTCGCTGAAACGCGCGAGCGTGAACGCGCTCGCAAGCAGCACCACCACCCAGAATGCTTTGCTCAGACGTCCGATCTGCGCCGGCGAAAGCGGGGATCGCACCATGCCGGTCGTCCGCGCGGGCTCGCGCACCGCCAAGATTATCAAGGCGGCGGAAAGGAATGCCGGGATCGCCGCAATCCAGAACACGACCGTGAAATTGTCAGCCGTGAGCATCATCAAAGCAATGGCGATGATCGGCCCCAGGAAGGCGCCGATCGTATCAAGCGATTGGCGAAGCCCAAAGCTTGCACCGCGCAATTCCGCGGGCACGGAATCGGCAATAAGCGCATCGCGCGGTGCGCCGCGGATACCCTTGCCGAAGCGGTCGATGAAGCGCGCCGCAACCAGCCAGCCGATCGAAGGCGCGAGCGGAAAAATCGGCTTGGTCACGGCTGCAAGCCCATAGCCGGCGGCCGCCAGCCACTTGCGATTGCCTAGACGATCGCTCAGCGCGCCGGAGAAAATCTTCACGATCTGGGCCGTGGCCTCCGCCACGCCTTCGATGACACCGACGGCGAGCGCAGACGCCCCGTAGACCGCGACCAGATAAAGCGGCAACAGCGCGTGGATCATTTCCGAAGAGATGTCCATGAGCAGCGAGACAAAACCCAGCACCCAGACGTTGCCGGGAATTTCGCGCCAGCGTAGGAAGGAAGGTTGCGTCATCAAACCCGCACGAACATTTGTCCCTTGATGGCGTCGCGCAATCCGTAGAATTCCGCGTTGGTCTTCGCCCAATTCGGTAATTGCTTCATTGTCGCGAGCCAACGCCCGAGACTGGGATAGGGCGCGAGATCGCAGCCGATGAGTTCGCCCAACGTGACGATGCCGGAGGCAAAATAGTCGGCGATGGCGATTTGATCGCCGCAAAGATATTTGCGCTGCGACCCGATCCAGTGGCGATCAAGCAATTGCAGCCACTTCTTCGAACGTTCCGCGCCCCGTTCGATGGTGGCAGCCTGCGCTTCATCGCTGCGACATTTCATATGAGGAAAGAGTTGCGGATAGGCGAGATTGTAGCCCCAGTCGCGATAGAAATTGGTGTTGATCCAATCCATCATCTCGTTGACCTTGGCGCGCGCCTTCAGATCTTTCGGATAGGCAGGCGAACCGGTCTTGTCGGCAAGATATTTGAGGATGGCCGAGCTTTCGGTCAGCGTCAGATCACCGTCGATAAGCCATGGCACCATGGCGCTGGGATTGAGCAAAACATACGGCTCCTGCAGGTGGGCGCCGGTCATCAGGTCGACCAGTTCCTCTTCGCAAGCAATGTTTTCCTCTGCGATGAACAGGCGCACCGGGCGCGACGTCATCGATACGGGGTGCATATAAAGTTTCATGGGATTTGGTTTCTCCGGAAATGGAAATCGCACCGTCATCGTGCGAAGCGCACGATGACGGTAAGAAGCGCCTATCGCGGATGGAATAGAACGGAACGCGCGGGCGGAATCAAGCGGCGATCCTGGCAACGATTGTGATTGAAGCGCTGCCTGTGTGAGTCGATGATCCGCCGACACGCTCGGTCTGACTCCCTCTCCCCGCTGGGGAGAGGGCGGGGGTGAGGGGGAAACTCGGCCTATCGAGAGACCTCGAATGTTACACACCGATGTAAGTCGGATATGTTCAACTGCGGTCATCGTGGGGCGAGAGTCTCTCGTCTTCCTACGTTCGTCCCCCCTCACCCCAGCCCTCTCCCCAGCGGGGAGAGGGAGTCACACCGAATTCGCATTGATGTCATTGAATCACATCAGCACAGATTGATATCTCACTTTCAATTTCACGCCGCCTTCGGCGCTCCCGGCGCAAAACGCCCGTAGAACGTCTCGCCCTTCGCCGCCATCTCGGCGAGCAATTTTCCGGCCGCAAAGCGCTCACCGTGCTTCTTCTCAAGACGACCACACAAATCGACGAAAGCTTTCGTTCCCATCATGTCGATGTAAGAGAGCGTTCCGCCCGAATAAGGCGCAAAGCCGAACCCAAGTATCGATCCGACGTCCGCCTCGCGCACATCCGTGATGACCCCCTCCTCGACGGTGCGGGCTGCTTCCAGCGCCTGCACGACAAGCAGCCGAGCTTTGAGCTCCTGCGTATCGATGGTGTCGGGATCGAGCTTCGTCTGTTGCAGATCAGCCAATCCGCTCCACAGCCGTTTCGGTCC
This sequence comes from Xanthobacteraceae bacterium, assembly GCA_035300505.1. Taxonomy (GTDB): domain Bacteria; phylum Pseudomonadota; class Alphaproteobacteria; order Rhizobiales; family Xanthobacteraceae; genus VAZQ01. The sequence continues at coordinate 220 of DATGVJ010000270.1, read as the reverse complement.
AGTCGCCGGATAATCGTAGAAGCCTTTGCCATTCTTGCGGCCGAGGCGCCCGCGCGTTTCGACGAGATCCGCCAGCAGCTGCTTCTGCCGGGGATCGACGGCCTGGATCCCAAGATCCGCTTCCGTGGCTTTGAGAATTTTCCAGCCGAGATCGAGCGCCACTTCGTCATTGAGCGACAGAGGGCCGACCGGCATGCCCGCCATCCGCGCCACATTCTCG
>DATGVJ010000269.1:0-3705 GCA_035300505.1 Xanthobacteraceae bacterium | reverse complement strand
TCACGCATCGTTGCGCTCAATGACGTCGGGCCGGCCGACATGATTCTCGACATTGGCCCCAAGAGCATCGATCAAGTCATTTCGGTCCTGGGTCGTATGAAAACCCTGGTCTGGAACGGTCCGTTCGGGGCGTTCGAGATGCAACCGTTCGACACCGGCACCGTGCGGGTGGCACACGCGGCCGCCGATTTAACCGCCGCCGGCAAGCTCGTATCGGTGGCGGGTGGTGGCGATACTGTGGCAGCACTCAATGCCGCTGGCATTGCCGAAAAACTCACCTATGTTTCGACGGCAGGCGGCGCATTCCTGGAATGGATGGAAGGCAAAGCGCTGCCGGGCGTGGAGATTTTGCGGGTGAAATGATGCCGCCCCTCCCGTTTTGTCGTTCGACAGGCTAAAAAAGAAGGCACGAATTTTGCTTGTATCCGACCGACGGAATTCAAGCGCCCCGATTCAAACAGCATGATCAAGCTATGGAGACCTCTCATGAACCTCGCTGAACTCAACAAGGTCGCCGAGGCAATGGTTGCGCCCGGCCGCGGAATACTGGCAGCCGACGAATCTTCCGGCACCATCAAGAACCGTTTCGACGCCATCGGCGCAGAATCGACCGCCGACACCCGCCGCGACTACCGCGAACTCTTGTTCCGCTCGAGCGAGGCGATGTCGAAGCACATTTCAGGCGTCATCCTATATGACGAGACCATCCGGCAAAACGCCAAGGACGGCACGCCGCTGGCCAAGCTGATCGAGAAGGCAGGCTCGCTGCCGGGGATCAAGGTCGACAAGGGCGTTCAACCGCTGTCGGCCTGCCCAAACGAGGTCATCACCGAAGGCCTCGACGGCTTGCGGGCGCGGCTGATCGAATATCGCGGACTGGGCGCCAAGTTCGCCAAATGGCGCGCCGTGATCGACATCGGCCAGGACATCCCGAGCTACGCCTGCATTTTGACGAACGCGCATGCGCTGGCGCGCTATGCGGCGCTCTGCCAGGACGAAGGCATCGTGCCGATCGTCGAGCCCGAAGTGCTGATGGACGGCAACCACGATATCGATCGTTGCTATGCGGTCACGGAATGGACGCTAAAGACTGTGTTCGAGCAGCTTTACGATCAAAGGGTCGAACTCGAAGGCATCGTGCTCAAACCCAATATGGCGATTGCGGGCAAGAAATGCCCGAAGCAGGCTTCCGTGGCCGAGGTCGCCGAAAAGACCGTGAAGGTGCTCAAGGCCTGCGTGCCGGCTTCCGTGCCGGGGATTGCCTTCCTGTCCGGTGGCCAGTCCGACGAGGCCGCAACCGCACATCTCGACGCCATGAACAAGATCGGCGGATTGCCCTGGAAGCTGACGTTCAGCTACGGGCGCGCGCTGCAGGCGGCGCCCCAGAAGGCATGGTTGGGCAAAGCGGAAAATGTCGCCGCAGCTCAGCGCGCCTTCGCGCACCGCGCCGCCATGAACGGGCTCGCGGCACTCGGGCAGTGGAAGCAGGATTTGGAGCGCAAGGCGGCGTGAGTGACGGCCGCCCCCGATTGAACGGATTTGACGGGAGCTAATCACGGAAACGTTGTTGGCGCCGTTATTCCAATAACGAGAGTATGGAATGTCGCGGCGGGGCTCGCCAACTCCGCCATGATGTTATTCGCTTTGATCGCCGAGGAGAATTCGATGAGCAAATCTCACAGAAGGCGGGAGAAACTATCGCTGGTTCTCGTGGCAACCCTCGCCGGCGCAGCGGCGGTACAACAGGCTGTGGCGCAGAGCGCGCCGCCCGTTTTTTCCCCCACTGCACGGACGGCGTGGGTCGGTATCGGCATTGGCGCACTCCTTCCGGTCCCCGGCTCGCCGAAACCGATCGGGCAGGACCCGGCCCATCCCTACATTTCGAATGACCAGGCCCGCGTCACGGGAGAACAGCCGACCCAGCGCATCGGGGACATCAGCAACCCCAATCTTAAGCAATGGGCGAAAGACGTGATGAAGAAGGACAACGACGAGGTGCTTGCGGGCAAGTTCGCCTTCACGGCGCGTTCCTCATGTCGGGCTGCCGGCGTTCCAGGGTTCGACTTGCTGCTCGGCGGTGCTCTGTTCATCCTGCAATCCCCGAGCAAGGTCACCATGATCTTTTCCGGAAACAGCGAAACGCGGCATATCCGGTTGAACGTGCCCCATTCCGCCAATCCGAAGCCTTCATGGTACGGAGAATCGGTCGGCCATTACGAGGGCGATACGCTCGTTGTCGATACGATCGGCCTCAACGACAAGACGTTCATCGACAATTACCGCACACCGCATTCCGACAAGCTGCACGTCACGGAACGCTGGCGGATGATCGAGGACGGCAAGAAGCTGGAAATCCTCCTGAACATCGATGACCCAGGCACCTTCAACCAGCCCTGGCAGGCGCTGCGGCAGTACGATCGCGTGAACCGGTCCTTGTCGGAGGACAGCTGCTCGGAGAACAATATCAACCCGTTCGGCATCGACTACCTCACGCCGGTGGCGAAGAAGCCGGATTTTTGAGGCATGCGCATTGTGGAACGTCCGGGCAGGGCCGTCATCCCTCCGGCGTGATACCTGCCGCCCGAATCACCCTGGCCCATTTCTCGGCTTCATCTGCGATGAATTTGGTAAACGCTAAAGCCGTAAGTGGAATGACTGGTGCCCCAAGATCGGAAAATCGGGCCTTGATCGTAGGATTGGCGAGTCCCGCGGTGATCTCGCGGTTGAGCAACTCGATCACGTCACCGGGTGTGTCTTTGGGCACCGCGATGCCGTTCCAACCCGTGGCTTCGTAGCCCGGAACGGACTCGCCCAGGGTCGGAACCTCTGGCAAAAAAACAGTCGCTTTGCAGTCCCGACGGCGAGCGGTCGCAGGTTGCCACTGCGAATTTGCTCGATCGTATCCTGCGTGGGACCGAAATAAAGCTGCGCCTGTCCGGCGATCACGTCCGTCGTTGCCGGCGCTCCACCGCGGTACGGTACATGCACGATCCTCGCGCCGGTCATCGTCTTGAAGAGTTCTCCGGCCATATGTTGCGGGCTTCCGTTACCCCCAGACGCCATATTGAGCTTGTCCGGATTGGCCTTGGCGTATGCGATAAGCTCAGGAACGGTCCTCGCGGGTACGGAGGGATGCACCACCAGGACAATGGGCGACTGGACAATACCGCTCACCCCGACCAGATCGCGCGTAAGACTATAACGGAGATTGGTGTAATAGCTGGCACTGATCGCATGTGGCGCGCCGACCAGCAGGAGCGTGTAACCATCGGGGGGCGCACTCGCGACCGCCGCTCCACCGGCATTGCCGTTGGCGCCCGTTCGATTTTCAACGAGCACAGTTTGCTTCAACCGCTCCGAAAGCCACTGCGCCATGATTCTGGCGCTGATGTCACGCGCGGCGCCCGGCGGAAACCCGACGACAATGCGCACCGGTCGCGACGGATATTTTTCCGCCCTTGCGATCCGCGACGCGGCTGGCAACGCTACCGCGACTGCGGCTAGATGCAGAAATCGACGGCGTGCGAATGCCATGGCGTTCCCCAACAATAATGGTGACCACAATCGGATAGAGGTGATACCGCATATCGTGATGCGCAAGTGATGCTATTTATGGATATGGCTATAGCAGACCTGCGATAGGGGGAAAAAATGCAAATGAGCGACCGCATCGGACGACGGTTGAAGCTGCACGACCTCCATGTC
>DATGVJ010000268.1:0-13375 GCA_035300505.1 Xanthobacteraceae bacterium | reverse complement strand
GAAAATCGCAGCCGCTCGCGGGGCGTACGTCATCTACGTGCAAGCCGATTCAGGCGACGCCCCAGCCATCGCGCTTTATTCCAAGTTAGGAGCGCGTGAAGATGTGTTTCACTTCGATATCATCGTAGGCTGAGTGAACGCACTTATGTTGTCGCCCGGCGTGCGACGAGCACGGTCGAGAGATCAGGGCACGGCCGCACCGCTCGTAGGGGCGGACCTTGCACAGCGCGCAAGACGCGCGTGAACGCGCTTATGTTGTCCGCCCGGCTCGCGACGGGCACGGTTGAGCGATCAGGGTACCGAGCCGTTTCCAGGACAAGTTCGGTCCGAAAAGAGCGCACAATCCTATTGATCGGAGCTTGCTGGTCGCCGGGCGGACACAAGAGGGGTCCGCCCCTACGCAACTCCACGAGCTTTGTTCATCCGATGGCCTTCATTTGGCGCATCGCACAGAATCGCACAAGATCGCACAACGAATTTGTTTGACTATGCTTTGCCGATTTGATTGTTGGCGAAATGGTGATATCGAATTGTGCCCGCAGCTTGGCCGGGCGCTTTTTTGTTTAAATCAGACACCTCCAAAGTTTCACGTCAAAAAACCTTCATCAAATGATCGCATCAATCGGCACAAAACTTAATGGTACAATAAGCACATCGCGTTCAGCCATGGAGCTTGGTCGGGTGGCTTCGTTCAAAACAAACTCGCCCACTTTGGCCAAAACGAAGCCAAATTCTTGTTCGGTTACCCGCACTGCAGGCTGCAGGCGCTAGATCCCAGCCTTCGCAGCCCTCCCTTCACAGCCCTCCCGGACCGCGGCTTGCGCCTCGAGATCGAGCAGCACCCCGATCAATCGATGCACGGCGCGGATCGCCGCTGACGCCAGTTTCGGCAAGCCCGAATGCAGGGTGGCGCGAAACCCTACAGGCCGCGTCGCACCTCGTCATAATAGCGCAAGTCGATGTACTTGTTGGGGTCGGTCAGCGGCGTCTTGCCGGTCCCGTAGCGGGTACGCAGATCGAGTACGGTGCGAACGCCGTCCATCAGGATCGCGCCCTCGGGCGTAAGCCCCGAGCGTGGCGACAACAGGCTTGTCATTACGGCGCCGGCGACGCCCGGCTTGATCTCCGGCATGTTGCGCAACAGCGTGTCTTTCGCTGCCTCGCGATTCTGCGGTGCCAGCGTCCACGCAAGACCTGCAAGATAACCCTTGATGAAGCCCTTGAGCGTGTCCGAATTGGCCGCAGCCCACTGGCGGCTCGCCGCGAATGAGCCGCCCTGATAGACCGGAAACACGCCGGTCGAAGTCTCCAGCACGCCGAAACCTTGCGCCTTGGCGATGCTGGTGAAGGGTTCGATTGTGATGGTGCCGGCATGCTGGCCGGAGCGCACCGCTTCCCAGCGTTGCGGCGTCGCGCCGACGGCGGCAAATTCATAGTCGTCGCGCTTGAGCCCGCTTTTGGCCAGCATCTCGTAGAGCACGAAAGCAAAACCCGTCGACAGTGCATCGAGCGCGAGCGTCTTGCCTTTGAGGTCCTGGTAGCTCTTGATTTCCGGCGCCACGATGAATGCGAGTTCGACTTGCGTCGCCCCCATGAAGGCGAACAGATCAGGGGTGCGGTCGAGTTTTGCCGCACCCTGCCCCTCCTGGTAGGCCACGACATTGTCGAAGGCCGTGCCGCCGATGTGGAACTTGCCATTGACCAGGTGCTCGGCCTGATAGGCAGAGCTTGGCGTCGTGGTCATATTGATGGCCACGCCGGCATTCTTGAAGAAGCCCTGCTCCTGGCTCACAAAAATCGGCAGGTTCGGCGCGCCGGGAAAGCAGATGAGTTCGATGGTCGTCATGACTTTTTTGCATCCTGTATGGTCTTCCAGATATTAAAGGGCGTCGCCGGCATGGTGATGTTGCGCACGCCGTAGACGCTGAGAGCGTCCACGATGGCGCTGACGATCACGGCGGGCGCCGCGGTCGTGCCGCCCTCGCCGCCTGCCTTGATGCCGAGCGGATTGGTCGGCGACAGCACTTCGGCGATCTCGGTGACGAACGACGGCAGCGAATCCGATCGCGGCATGCCGTAGTCCATCAGCGAGCCACACAGCGGCTGGCCGGAGTCAGGATCGGTGTAGCATTGCTCCCACATGGCCTGGCCGACGCCTTGCGCGATGGCACCATGCGTCTGGCCATCGACGATGAGCGGATTGATGCAGCGGCCGACATCGTCGACCGAGGCATAGCGTGTGATCTCGATCGCGCCGGTATCGGGATCGAGTTCCAGCTCGCAGATCGCGGTTCCGTTCGGGAACACCGGCTCGTGCATCTCGTTGTCGGTGACGACCGCCACGCCGTCCTTGAGGTCGGCGGGCAACGGACGATTGGCCGCCTCGCGTGCGAGTTCGAGGAAATCGTACTTGAGATTGCTGTCGCGCGAGGAAAAACGGCCGTCGTCATAGTCGACACGCTCGGGCGTCGTCTGCATGACGACAGCCGCAACCCGCTTGCCCTTTTCGATGATGTCGGTCGTTGCCTTCGAGAACACGGTCGCGGCATGGCGCATGGATCGGCCGGAATGCGAGCCACCGCCAACCTTCACGACATCGGTGTCACCGAAAATGATCCGAACTTTCTCGACCGGCACGTGCATCAAGTCAGAGACCACCTGGGCAAAGCTCGTCTCGTGGCCCTGCCCGCTCGGCTGCGTGCCGATCACAACGTCGACATGGCCTTCGGGGCGCACCGTGATGCGCGCCTGTTCGTTCGGCGCCCCGATAGAGGATTCCACATAATTCGCAAGACCAAGCCCGAGCAGCTTGCCACGCCGGCGCGCCTCGCGCTTGCGGGCCGCAACGCCCTTCCAATCGGCGAGCGCCATGGCGCGATCCATGTTCGCTTCGTAGGTGCCGCTGTCGTAGAGCATGCCGACAGCATTGCGATACGGCATGGCTTTGGACTTGATGAGGTTCCGGCGCCGAAGAGAAATACGCTCCATCCCGATTTCGGCCGCGGCGTTGTCGATGAGCCGTTCGATCGCAAAGGTCACTTCCGGGCGGCCGGAACTGCGATAGGCTTGCGTCGGCATGGTGTTGGTATAGACCGCCATCGCCCGCAGCGTGGCAACCGGAATGTCGTAGGAGCCCGGGATGAGACCTGAACCTTTCGAGAGCGGCGAGAACGAGACCGCGCGTGCGCCCATATTGCTGATATTGGTGGCGCGCATGGCGAGGAAACGGCCGTCGTGGCGCAGCGCCAATTCCACGCGGCTCACCAGATCGCGCCCCTGATAATCGGTGAGAAAGGCCTCCGAGCGCGTCGCCGTATACTTGACCGGCCGGCCGATTTTCTTCGCCGCCCACAGCACCAGGCCGAACTCGACAAAGACGCGATTGCGCGTGCCGAAATTGCCGCCCACGTCGTAACACAGAACGCGCAAGCTATCGTCGGTGATGCCGAGCACTTTGATCAGTTCGTTCTTCTGGCGCACCGCACCGCCGGAGCCCGCATGCAGCGTGTATTTGCCGGTCTTGCCGTCATAACTTCCGACCGCGGCCCGCAACTCGATCGGCACGCCGGTCACGCGGCCGATGTGAAACGTCGTCGACACCACATGTTCGGCACTTGCAAACGCCTTGTCGGTCGCCGCACGGTTGCCAAACCAGGTATCGACCGCGATGTTGTCCTTGACCTCGTCCCATACCGCCGGCGCCCCGGCCGCCATGGCATCTTCGGAATGGGTGACGAAGGGAAGCACCTCGTAATCGACCTCCACTGCTTCGGCCGCATCGAGCGCCTTCGTTTTGGTCTCGGCCACCACCATCGCGACCGCTTCGCCCACATGGCGCGCCTTGTCGGTGGGCAGCAGCAAGTGCGGACCGATGAATACCGGCTTGCCGCCTGCCGCCGACAGCTTCATGTCGTATCGTGTCTTCGGCAACGGATCGTGCGGAATGGGGCCGAGGCCGTCGGCCAGGCAATCTGCCCCGGTAAAGACGCCAAACACGCCCGGGAGCTTGAGCGCGCCCGATGAATCGATGCCGCGGATGCGGGCGTGGGGATGCGGCGAGCGCACCATGGCGGCATAGGCCTGCCTGTCGAGCACAAAATCGTCGCTGAAACGACCCTGGCCTTTGACCAGCCGTTCGTCTTCGGCCCGTCGCATCGGCTTTCCGATGAAACGGTATTCGGGCTTTTCTGTCATAAGTTTCCGTCCAATAAAATTTGCGGCCAGCCTTGCCGGGGCCAACCACGCAACTCGATGCTGTCGGGGCCAACTTAGAACATTTTGCGGAAATGTGGCCAGTGATGTCGGAAACGTGGCTTGTTGGGTCCCGTGCGCATCCGTACGCGCATGCACGCGCGTCCTGCACGACTCTGGGCGCGAAACCCAGGGCTGGCTGGCGGCGGATGTCCTGCCCCCTGGGGAGCATATTGCGCAAAAGATGCGATATGCTCCCGGGCTACGAGCCTCGCACCGAAGGGCCACTCCGATGAGAACTATCTTCGCACTGATCACCCTGACCCTTTGGGCAGCGCCGACACATGCCGACCCGGCGCTCGATACACTCGTTGCAGCTTATCCGGACCACCTCGCCGGCTATCAGGGCAACGAGCTGATTTGGAAAGACGGCACCCGCATGCCGATTTCCGACGGCCGCGCCAACAAGACCTTCGAACAATTGCTGAATGATCCCGACATCAAGGATCAATTTGAATTTCCCTATCCGCTCGGGCCCAAGGTCGAGACGCCGGCAGTCAATACGGATCCGGGCCGCATTCGATATGAGAAATTTTTCACAAAAATGTATGGCGACTGTCACAAAGGAGAAATTGCCAAGCGGCTCAAGCCGGTTGCCTGGATGCCGGCACGCGGCGGCGGCAGGCTCAGCGTCACGTCGGTCAACGGCGTCAACGAGAAGCTCGCCGCCGCGGTGAAGGACCTCGAAACGCTCGAACCCGCAATGACGAAATTTCTGGTGCCGTCAGCCGGCACCTACAATTGCCGCGACATCGCCAACACAAAACGGCTATCCGTGCACGCCTTCGCGGCCGCCATCGACGTCAACGACCGCCAGGCCGACTATTGGGAGTTTCTGAAAGGTGCCGGCGGCCAGTTCACCTGGCGCAACCGGGTGCCGGGCGCCATTGGCGAAATCTTCGAGCGGCACGGATTCATCTGGGGCGCCAAGTGGTTCCACGTCGACAGCATGCACTTTGAATATCGGCCGGAATTGATCATGCTGGCGAAACAAGGATGGCCCAAAAAATAGCCCCCAGATAATTACGCTTTTGTAACATTTCCAATCGCGAAATCGTTACCGGCCGACCATTGATTCCACCATGGCCGGCCCTATTTTACGCAGCAGAGGAAACCGGGCGATTTCCAGTCCCCCCGACCCCCCGTCGTCCGGACACCTCACTGAGCCCCAAGTGGTTGCGCGCCAGCGCGACGAGTCACTTGGGGCTCTTTGTTTGTAACATCGTTGGCATCGTAGGGTGGGCAAAGGCGCGCAATCCATGAACGTTTTCACAAACGCCGATGCCAGTGAGCGCGCCGTGCCCACGCGCGCATGGTGGGCTGACGCAATACCGCGCGGGAAAACTAGCACAACTCACCGGCATTCGCGTGGGCACGGCGCGCTTCCGCCACTTGGAGTTTGTCGCAGCTTCACGGATGGCGCGCCTTTGCCCACCGGCCGAGCCCGGATCACCCCCGCCGGCTGAGCAGAAACACCGCCTGTTCGCCCATGAGGTTCCATACCCACCATGGCATTTTGAGGCGGATCGGCGCCCCCCAGGCATTCAATGCCACCGCGCGTTCCATCTTGGCGCCGGCGACCTGGCACAATTCGCGGAAATCCTTGATGCTGCAGAAGTGGATGTTGGGAGTCTCGTACCACGCATAAGGCAGATTGTCGGTGTGCGGCATATGGCCGCCGAGCGCCACCTGCAAACGAATTCGCCAATGGCCAAAATTCGGAAATGACACAATGGCGTGGCGGCCGATACGCAACATGTGTTCGAGCACGACCCGCGGCTGGCGCGTTGCCTGCAAGGTCTGGGAGAGGATCACATAGTCGAAGGCATCGTCCGGATAATCGGCGAGGTCGGTGTCAGCATCACCTTGGATGACGGCAAGACCCTTGGCGACACATTCATTCACGCCCTCACGCGAAATCTCGATGCCGCGGCCGTCGACATCACGCATGTCGGCGAGCAGGCGCAACAGTTCACCGTCGCCGCACCCGACGTCGAGCACCTTGGCGCCGCGGTCCACCATTTCGCTCACCAGGATGAGGTCGACGCGTGCGCCACTCGAGGCGCGCGCCGCGTCCGCCATGGTGAGATCCAGATTGTTTCTGCTGAGCATGATTTTCACCGCATCAGGCCGCGCGCACGCGCTGCGCCATCAAGGAACCCGCGCACGATTGCCAGCATTTCCGGCTCGTCGAGCAGAAACGCGTCATGGCCTTTGTCGGTCACGATTTCAGCGAAAGACACCCGCGCGCCGCCGGCATTGAGCGCATGCACGATGGCGCGTGAATCCGCCGTCGGGAACAGCCAGTCCGACGTAAACGAAATGACGCAGAACCGCGTCGGCGTCCCCTTGAAGGCCCTGGCCAGGACGCCATCATGGTCGGCCGCGATGTCGAAATAGTCCATCGCGCGCGTCAGGTAGAGATAGGAGTTGGCATCAAAACGCTCCACGAACGTGATGCCCTGATGGCGCAGATAGCTTTCGACCTGGAAATCCGCGTCGAACGAAAACGTTGGATTTGCGCGATCCTGAAAGCGGCGACCAAATTTACGATGGAGCGCCGCATCCGACAGATAGGTGATATGCGCGCCCATACGGGCCACCGCGAGCCCCCGCCGCGGGTTGGTGCCTTCGGCAAAATAGCGCCCCTGGCGCCAGTCGGGATCGGCCATGATGGCCTGGCGACCCACCTCGTGGAACGCGATGTTCTGGGCCGAATGGCGCGTCGCCGCCGCAATCGGCAGCGCCGCAAAGACGCGCTCCGGATAGCTCACCGCCCATTGCAGCACCTGCATGCCGCCAAGCGAGCCGCCCACCACGGCAAACAACGATTCGATCCCCAGATGGTCGACCAGCATGGCTTGCGCCCGCACCATGTCGCGCACCGTGATGACCGGGAAGTCGAGGCCCCAGGGATGACCGGTTTTCGGATTGGTCGATGCCGGTCCGGTGGTGCCCATACAGGCGCCCACCACATTCGCACAGATGATGAAATAGCGTTCGGTATCGACCGGAAGGCCTGGCCCGACCAGCGTCTCCCACCAGCCCGATTTCTGCGTAATCGGGTGCACATTGGCGACGTGCTGGTCGCCGGTCAGCGCATGACAGATCAGGACCGCATTAGTGCGTTGCGCATTGAGCTTGCCATAGGTCTGATAGGCGATCTGGAACGGACAAAGTTCAACACCGGCATCGAGCTTGAGCGGCCGGTCAATGTCGAAATGCGCGACGAGCGAATGCGGATTGTCCGTCTCGCGCGCGCGATCCGCAGGTTCAAGCGTGGCCTCAACCATTCCCGCCAACTCCGCACCGATTACGGCTTTAAGAACCGGGGCTTAGATAGGGCCCATCCGGTGTCTGTCAATGTTTTCTTTGATTTCGCGGGCGGGGGCAAGCATAAGTAGCGCCATTATGACTGATGCAAAACCGTCCCATTCCGACGCACCCCCGCTCGCCGAACTGCGTCGCGAGATCGACCGTATCGATGAGGAAATGCATGCCCTGCTGATGGAGCGCGGCAAGATCATCGACCGTCTCATCAGGGTCAAGCAGACGCAGGAAACCGGTTCGGCGTTCCGTCCCGCGCGCGAAGCCGACATGATGCGGCGCCTGGTCGATCGCCACAGGGGCATCCTCCCCCTCGATACGGCGGAAAGCATCTGGCGGGTCATCATCGCAACCTTCACATTCGTTCAGGCGCCCTTCTCGGTCCATGCCGACCTGTCGTCCGGCGATGCCCTAATGCGCGATTCCGCACGTTTTCACTTCGGTTTCACTGTGCCATTCGTCGCCCATATGGGTGCGGCTGCGGTCATCGCCGCCGTTTCCCAGTCCAAAGGCGATCTCGGCCTGGTGCCGGCCTTTGCGGCGGCAGGAGCCTGGTGGAGCGCACTCGAAACCGAAACGGCGCCCAAGATCATCGCCCGGCTGCCATTTGTGGATCGTGACGATCATCCTGCCGCACTGCCGGTTTTCGTGGTATCGCGGGTGGCCCCGGACGCCATGGTGACCGAGGTTGCAACCTGGAGTTTGCGCGTGGCGGGCTGGAACGTTGCGACCGCCCAAAAAACGGTTAGCTCGGCCGGCGCCCTCACCGAAGTGATTGCGGTAGTACAGGAACCATCCGGCGGCGAACCCGCCCGCGGCGAGCCTACCCGCGGCGAAGCCACCCGTGGCGAGGCCGCCCTGCTGGTCTCTCTGCCGCAAGGCATGCGGATTGCAAGCGTTACCGACGCGTTGGCCCAGGCCGGGGCTACGTTGATATCCTCGACCCTCGTCGGCAGCCACGCAACCCGCTATAGGGTCCCGGCCAGCAAAACCTGAAAGCCGTCATGAGCCCCAACCGACCTCAACCGCGACCCCAAGCGCGACCTCAACCGCGTGCTGGCGTCCTCGACATCGACCCCTATGTGCCCGGCAAGAGCGCGGCGCCCGGCGTCGCACGCGTCTTCAAGCTTTCCTCGAACGAGACGCCGCTGGGGCCCAGCCCGCAAGCCAAGGCCGCATATCTCAAGGTCGCCGAACATCTCGAAGATTATCCCGACGGTTCGGCGCGACCGTTGCGTGAAGCGATCGGGCGCGCCTTCGGGCTTGACCCCAACCGCATCGTTTGCGGCGCCGGCTCCGACGACCTCCTCAACCTCATCGCCGACGCTTACTTGAGCGACGGCGACGAGGCGATCCACACCACGCACGGGTTTCTGGTCTATCCGATCGCAACGCTCGGCTCGGGCGCCAAACCCGTGGTGGCTGCGGAAACAAACTTCACGGCCGACGTCGACGCCATCCTGGCAGCGTTAAGCCCGCATACCAAAATCGTGTTCCTGGCCAACCCGAACAATCCGACCGGCACCTACATCCCCTTCAACGAGGTCAAGCGGTTGCACCAAGGATTGCCGCCAAACGTGCTGCTCGTCCTTGACGCCGCCTATGCGGAATATGTGCGCCGCAACGATTACGAGTCCGGGATCGAACTCGTGGCTACGTCTGAAAACGTCGTGATGTGCCGCACGTTCTCGAAGATCCATGGATTGGCTGCACTGCGGCTGGGCTGGCTCTATGGCCCCGCATCGGTCGTCGACGCCATCAATCGCATTCGCGGTCCGTTCAATGTCAATGCGGCGGCACTCGCCGCCGGCATCGCCGCGATCGAAGATTCGGCCCACGTGGAAGCGTCGCGCGCGCACAACGAAACGTGGCTCGCCTGGCTCACCGAGGCGATCGGCAAGCTCGGGCTTGAGGTGACGCCAAGCGTGGCGAATTTCGTGCTGATCCATTTCAGCGCGACACCAGGAAAAACTGCAGCCGAAGCCGATACCTTCCTCAGCGCGCGCGGCCTGATCCTGCGAAGGGTCGTCGCCTATCACCTGCCGAACTGCCTGCGCATGACTGTCGGTGGCGAAGAGGCCAATCGGCTGGTGGTGACTGCGCTAACTGAGTTCTTGGGGAAGAAGGCGTGACAAAGCCCGAGTCTGATCGTCAAATGTCTGATCGTCACATGCCTGATCGTCAACTGTGTGATCGGCCCCTTTTCGATCGTCTGGCGCTCATCGGCGTCGGCCTGATCGGCTCGTCGATTGCGCGCGCCGCCCGCGAACGCGGCGCGGTGCGTTCGATCGTCGCCACGGCGCGATCTGCGGCAACGCGCAAGCGGGTCGTTGAACTCGGAATTGCCGACGAGGTTGTCAAGACCAATGCGGAAGCGGTCGCGGGCGCCGACCTCGTCATCGTCTGCATTCCGGTCGGCGCATGCGGTGAGGTCGCCAAGGAAATCGGGCCGCACCTGGCGCAGGGCGCAACCGTATCCGACGTCGGCTCCGTCAAGGCGTCGGTCCTGCACGAAATGGCGCCGCACCTGCCGGCGGGGATCCATTTCGTGCCGGCCCATCCGGTGGCCGGCACCGAATATTCGGGCCCCGATTCGGGCTTTGCGACACTCTTCGTCAATCGCTGGTGCATCCTCACGCCGCCGCAGGATGCCGACAGCCAAGCCGTCGAACGCTTGCGGGATTTCTGGCGGGCGCTCGGCGCCAATGTGGATATCATGACGGCCGAGCACCACGACCTGGTGCTCGCCGTGACCAGCCACCTGCCGCACCTCATCGCCTATACGATCGTCGGCACCGCCGACGATCTCGCCCAGGTGACGCGTTCGGAAGTGCTGCAGTTCTCCGCCGGCGGTTTTCGCGATTTCACCCGCATTGCGGCTTCCGATCCGACCATGTGGCGCGACGTTTTCCTCGCCAACAAGCACGCCGTGCTCGAAATGCTCGGCCGCTTCAACGAAGACGTCGCCATCCTCACGCGCGCCATCCGGCGCGGCGACGGCGATGCTCTGTTCGATCACTTCACCCGCACGCGCGCCATTCGCAAAGGCATTGTCGCAATCGGTCAGGATTCGCCTGCGCCGGATTTTGGCCGCCCACATCCGGACTTGCCGCCTGGACCGCAACCAGCGGAGACCGAGGCTAAGTAAGAATTCAAGCAACAAGACCAGATCACGAGGTCGAAATGACGCACGCAAAACACCAAGGACAACGAAACCGCTCAAGCGTGGTTCATGCAGCAGTAATAGCCGCGCTCGTAACGATGATTGCGGCGGGCCAGTCGAACGCATTGGCGCAAAGCTGCGCACAGCCGACCCCGATGCGCTTCGAGATCGTCAACAAGATCGTGCGCAGCCAGCTTGGCTTTACGCAGGGCCTCGAATTTCGCGATGGCCAGATGTACGAAAGCACGGGCCTCGTCAACGGAACGACGCAGCTCAACACAATCTCGCCAACCGGACAGGTCAAGACCCTGGTCGATCGCGGCACGACTGTGTTCGGCGAGGGCCTGACCATCCTCAACGACGAGGTCTTCCAGCTCACCTGGCAGAACCATGACGTGTTCGTCTACGATCTCGACGGCAAGTTCAAACGGCGCATGCGCAATCCGCGCGACGGCTGGGGGCTGACCAACGACGGCACGCGCCTCATTTTCAGCGACGGCGGCGAATCGATCTATTACGCCGATCCGCGTTCGTTCGGAATTACAAGAATCGTCCGAATAAAGAGCAATCAACCGGGGCCGGTGCTCGGATTGAACGAACTCGAATGGGTCAAAGGAAAAATCTACGGCAATATTTTCACGACCCGCTTCATCGTACGACTCGATCCATCCTCCGGGTGCATCGAAGGCACGGCTGAACTCTCAGGACTGTGGAACGCCATGACGGCGGACGAGCGTGCGAGCACCGACGGCAATGAAAACGTGCTCAACGGCATTGCCTATGAGCCTAAGAGTGACCTGTTCTATCTGACGGGAAAGCGCTGGAAGACGATCTTTGCGACAAAGCTGGTGGAAGGGCGGTAATCGCGGACTTTGTAGCCCGGATGCAGCGTCGAAGCGCGTTTACGCGCTGACGACGCGCAATCCGGGGACCGCCCGTTGAACCAGGACCGCTCCCGGATTGCGCTTGATCACACGCGCAAGCGCGTGCGATCCGCTCCATCCGGGCTACAAGAGCGCTCCTCAAAACAACGGCGGCACGCGTCCGATCGGGATCGGCCCAAGCAACACCTGGCCGTCAGAAAAGCGCAGCGGCAGGGTCGTGGCCTGCTTGCCTTCGAGTGTCGTGCGCTTGCCCAGCGCATTGAGCGCCGCAACCGCGCCGGGCGCCGCATTCTGGCGCGCAAGCCGGCTGAGCCCCGGGATGATCCGGTCGAGCTTATCGACTTGCGCCCCGATATTGCCGTCCTGCATGAGGCGCTCGATGTCGAGCGACTTGACTGCCTTGTCGAGGTTGACCACCGTTATCTCAAGCTGGCCGTCAAGATTGCCTCTTGCGGTCAATCCGAGCGTGCCGCTGCTTGACGCAATGACATCTCCCTGCTGCAGGCGGGCCTTGCTGATTTCGATCTTGCCGTCACGCGATTGAAGTTCCTTGAGCCGGGCCGGCCACGGTTTCGGTGCGAAATCGGCAAGACCGCGCAAAGTCGCCGTGATGTCGACATCGAGCGGCGAAGCCATGGCCGCATGCAGCTCAGGCGCTACCGCCGCAGCCATCAGCAGTGCGACATCGATCACCGGATTGTTGGTCACCGACCCCGCCGCGATCCGGCCATGCAACTCGACGTGGGCCGCCTTGAACTGCCTGGCGAGGCCATTCCCGCGGCGGTGATCGACCGTTGGATCCTCGAGAACAATCGAGACGCGCTCGGGCGCACGCGGTGTGCCACGCAAACTTGCCTGGGCCAGTTTCCAGCCGGCGACAAATTCCTGCCCAGAGTCCGCCACGCTCATCGGCGCCTTGACCTCGGCGATCAAAAGCGTTGGATCATAGACCTGCGCCAGGACAACGAGATCCGCCGCCTTGAGCTTGAGATCGGGACGCCGGATCGAGATGTCGGGATCGGCGCAACGCACTTCGATGCGGAACGGAAAGCCGCCAACCGTTTGCCGGGAACACGCATAATCGCGCCCGGACCGGGATTCCCGCTCGCGCCAGCCCGCAATCGCGGTTTCAGCCACTGACGTCGCAGAGAACCAGAATCCCGTCCAGGCAACCGCAAGAACAACCACGGCCACGAACGGAACCAGCACCGGCCACAGGCGCCGGCGGGGCTTGGACTCATAGTGAGGCATCGATTACGCTCCTTGGGCCGATTTCGGGCCGACTTCTTTGCGGCCGAGTTCTTTGCGGCCGAGTTCCCAGCGCTTCCCAAGGCCTGCAATACGGCAAATCCGAGGTTGAGCGAAGGGGGTCATCGGATCGTTATACCTCAAGGAAAGAACCGCCTGAAGGCGGGACTCCAAACACCAGGGTTCGGAGTCCCGCGTTTAAGCCCTGCAATAGCCGCGAAACCGGTCTCACGCCCCTGCCCCCATGAATACGATCTCCAATATCGAATCCCTCCAAGAAGACCTCTGGATCTTCGGCTATGGCTCGCTGATGTGGAGGCCCGGCTTCGCATTCACCGAACGGCACGAGGCCAGACTGATCGGCGCGCACCGCGCGCTCTGTGTCTATTCATTTTTCCACCGGGGAACACCCGAACGTCCGGGTCTCGTCCTCGGCCTCGACCACGGCGGCGCCTGCCGTGGCATCGCGTTTCGGGTCGCCGCCGCCGAGCGGGCCGCGACG
>DATGVJ010000267.1:0-12881 GCA_035300505.1 Xanthobacteraceae bacterium | reverse complement strand
CTCTGCATGGAACCGAAGATCATGCTCTTCGACGAGCCGACGTCGGCGCTTGATCCCGAGATGGTCAAGGAGGTGCTCGACACCATGGTGTCGCTGGCAAACGACGGCATGACCATGCTGGTGGTCAGTCACGAAATGGGTTTTGCCCGCCAGGTCGCAAGTCGCATGGTGCTCATGGACGCAGGGCAGATCGTCGAAGTCAGCGAACCGGGATCGTTCTTTTCAGCGCCGCAACATGAGCGCACGAAATTGTTCTTGAGTCAGATATTGCGTTGAGAAAACGAGCACAATGCCGGCGCCGGCACATCTCGAACAGATATTCGGACATGCCATGTCGGCGCTCGAGCAAGGCGCGCTCGAAGTCGCGGAGCGACAATTCAAGTCGCTGTTGGCGGCGCAACCCAACCATCTTGGCGCACTCAATCTCCTGGGCGTCGTGCAGCTTCGCCTGGGCAAGGCCGAGGATGCCGAACGATCCCTGCGCAAGGCGATCCGGTCCGGCTCGAATTCCGACCCGGCAACACTGTGCAACTATGCAATGGCGCTTCGACAGCTGGGTCGCAGCAGCGATGCGCTGGTGCGCCTCGATCAGGCGCTGGCGATCCAGCCCGACAATTTTGAGAATTTGAACCGCCGCGGCATGGTGCTCAATGACCTTGGGCGATATGCCGAAGCGGTCGGAAGTTTTGAAAAGGCGGTTGCGGTCAAGCCAGATGCCGTATCGGTCCATTACAATCTCGGAAATTCTTTTGCCTTGCTCAAACGCTATGACGAGGCGCTCGCCGCCTGCGACCGCGCCATTGCGCTCGCCCACGATTTTGCGCTGGCCTGGTATGGCCGTAGCCAGTCCCTGAAAGTACTTGGAAGGGGAGGTGAGGCGCTTGATGCCTTCGAGAAATACCTTCTGCTTGCGACACCGCGCACATTGCCCGGATGGCGCGATGTTGTGGACTTGGCCAAGGACCTGTTCGCTTTCGATCTTGTTCCCGCGATTTACCCCGATGAAGCCGCGATTGCCGCTGCAAGGGCGCGGCTTGATGCCCTGATAGGCGGCATCGAACGAAGGCTCGGGGTTCTGGCCAATCTGCCTGGTCCACCGGGGGTGGTTCTCAATGCAATCTTTTGTGTTGCGGGCTTTAACATCGCGTATCAGCAAAGGAACGATATCGACCTCAATCGACGTTACTCTCTTGTGCTCCAAAAAATTCTTGGAATTCATAAGGCTCCGGAGCCTCGGCCTGCCAGCCGATCGCCCAAAATCCGACTTGGCATTGCCTCCGGAAATCTGCGCGACCATAACGGCACCCGCTGGGCCCTTGACTGGCTCGCTCAGTTGCCGCGAAAGGACTATTCATTCTTCGTCTATGCGTTCAATCCCGATCTTGACGACATTTCGAAACAGTTTGCGGCACTCGGTCAATTCCAGCGATTGGCCTTCAATGAAGGAACGGTCCTGCAAACCATCGCTTCCATGCGCAACGATAGTCTCGATATCTTGCTGATGCCGGATGTAGGGATGTCGCCTGGAAGTCGCGTGCTTTCGCAGTTTCGAATTGCGCCAATTCAGCTTTCGGCATGGGGCCACCCCGTTACGACGGGGTCGCCGAATATCGACTACTACTTGTCAAGCGAGTTGATGGAACCTGCCGATGCGCAGGACCACTATTCGGAGAAACT
The DNA here is from genome assembly GCA_035300505.1 of Xanthobacteraceae bacterium. Classification (GTDB taxonomy): domain Bacteria; phylum Pseudomonadota; class Alphaproteobacteria; order Rhizobiales; family Xanthobacteraceae; genus VAZQ01. Next base: position 11,204 of record DATGVJ010000267.1, on the reverse strand, counting down.
CGTCCGGCTTCCCAATCTCGCCCTTTACATCAAGCCATCGAGGTATCCGGTCGACGACAAATTGTCATTTCCATTGCCGGAAAATTGCATCCTCTACGGCTGCTTACAGTCGTTGTTCAAGTACCTGCCGCAATTCGATTTTGTATTCACGCGGATTGCGGCGCGTGTTCCAGAGGCGTGTTTCCTGTTTATTGAAGGCAATCCGTCATCGATGACATCAATATTCCGCGACAGGTTGCGCGCTGAATTTTCAAGTGCAGGACTTGATTTCGAACACTTTGTCCGGCTCCTGCCGCGGATGACAGCCAGGCAGTTTGGCGGGTTGTTGAAAAAAATCGACGTCAACATCGACTCGATTGGTTGGAGCGGTGGCAACTCGACGATTGCGTCACTCGAAGCGGATTGTCCGCTGGTCGCATTGCCGACGCAGTTCATGCGTGGACGGCACAGTTTTGCAATGCTCAGGATGATCGGCCTGGATGAATTAATCGCCAATTCGACGGATGATCTTGTGGACAAGCTTGTGCGGCTGGGTACCGATCGGGATTTCCGTGCTGCGATCGTCCAGAAGATTGCCCGGTCAAAGCACAGGCTCTACGAGGACAAGAGCTTTATTGACGGGCTTGACCGGTTCCTCAAAGAAGTCTCGAAGAATCTTGCGCGGCCGTAGGGTGGGCTAAGGCGCGTGGCACAATCGAAGAATTGGAAACGTGATATCGTGGCGCCGTGCCCACGCGACCGCGGCCAACACGCGTGTCGGGGCGCGTGGGCACGGCGCGCCTGACGCCGGAGTATAATGACGCCGTTCACGGATGGCGCGCCTTAGCCCACCCTACACGCCCATTGCTCGATGTCGTCACGCTCGCCAATGAGCGAGAGCCCATTGGCGATCGACACCAGTTCGTCTCCAGCCTCGATCTTGTCGGTTCCAAACCGGTCCGCAAATAGGCTTCGTACCGCTGGCACGAACGACGTACCTCCGGTTAGAAAAACCTTGTCGATTTGTGCAGGCGTAACGGACGCATTGCGGAGCGCTTCGTCCAGCGAATTTGTAATTCGTCCCAGATCATCTTCGATCCACGATTCGAAGTTCGTGCGTGTGATCCTGGCGCTTATCTGTGTTCCGGGTGCCGAGAATTCGAACACGGTTTCGCTTTCCCGCGACAGCGCCTCCTTGGCTTTCGAGACCGCTCTGTAGAGCGCATAGCCCTGTTCATTCTCGATGAGTTCGATGAATTGCTCCAGGAGTTCCGGCTGCAGGCTCGACTTGACGAGCCCCTTGAGGTCGCGAAACTCCTTGGTGGTCTTCATGATGGACAATGAATTCCAGCGTGCGAAGTTGGCATAAAAATGTTTGGGAATGTCGAGGATTTTGGTCATACTACGGTATTGCGTACCCTTGCCGAGACGAGGGGAGACCACGTTGTCGATGATGCGGTAGTCGAAATTATCGCCCGCAATACCTATTCCCGCATGGCTTAGTGGTTTGGCGCGAATTTTTCCATTCTCCAATTCGAAGCGCAGCACGGAATAGTCCGTCGTGCCACCACCGAAATCCGCGATGACAATTGTGGCATCATGTTTGAGGCGTTGTGCGTAATAGAAGGCGGCCGCCACGGGTTCATAGACGAAGTGGATTTCTTCGAAACCGATTGTTTTGAGCGCGTTTCGATAGCGCAGTGTTGCGAGGTTTTCGTCGGGCGAGGTGCCGGCGAAACGCACGGGACGTCCGACCACAAGCCGCGTCGGCAGGGCGATTGCATGAAACTCGGTATGTGCAAAGAGGTTTCGCAGGAAGACGGATAGCAAATCCTCGAAAAGATAGTTCTTTCCATAGATAAAGGTGCGGTTGAAATGCGGATTGGCTGCAAATGTCTTCAGCGATTGAAGCAGGCGGCAATCGCCGGGTTCGTCAAGGAAGTGCTGGATGGCCCAAGGTCCTGATGCCGACTGGGCCCCGATGTTCTTCTCAAACCAGAAGCAAAGAATGGATCGAATCGTGGAGAGTGCGGCTCCATCGACGGAGAATACAATCGGTTGTGCGTGGCCATTCGCGCCGGCACGCGCCAGCACGGTGTTGGTGGTTCCAAAATCAAGACCTAAGGCAACCATTTATGATGGCGCCATCTATGACGGTGCCAACGGCCCTGCGGCCTTTTTCCAGGCGTCGATGCCGCCGTGGATGTGGCAGGCGGTTGCGATGCCGGCGTCCTGCGCGGCTTGCACCGCCATGGCGGATCGCTCGCCGAATGCGCAATAGAACAGCATACGTTTGCCGGTCGCGGTCGCGAGTTCGTGCAGCATGCCGCCGCGCCGCACATTGGCGGCAAGATCCGGGTAGGGGGCATGCAGCGAGCCCGGAATGACGCCTTGCTTTTCGCGTTCGGATCTTTCTCTCAAATCGATCAGTACGACATCGGGTTGTCCGACGAGGGCGAGCGCTTGCGGTGCGTTCACGGACCAGCCGCGCTGCGCAATCGCCTCCTGCGCAAAGCCGACCTTCATATTGGCGGGCACGGCGACATCCATCATTTTGGGGTTCGGAAGGTTGAGCTTGTTCATCAGTTCCACATAGGCATCCATGGACTTGACCTGCAGGCGCGGATTGAATGCCTTCTCTTCGCCAATGGTGGAGGAGGTCTCGCCCTTGTAGTCGTGGGCCGGGAATACGAGTGTCTCCTCCGGCAACTTGAGCAGCTTGTTGAAAATAGAGTCGTATTGCGCGCGTGGATCTCCGTTCTGGAAGTCAGTGCGGCCGGTGCCGCGGATCAACAGCGTGTCGCCGGTGAAAACGCGATCGGACATGCGAAAGCTATAGGAATCGTCCGTGTGCCCCGGCGTGTAGATCACATCGAGCGCCAGTCCCTCAATGGTCAGCTTGTCCCCTTCGGCGATGCGCATCGAGACGACGTCGACCTTGCTGTGTTCCCCCATCACGGTGATGCAATGTGTGTGGTCGCGCAGTGCGCCGAGGCCCGTGATGTGATCGGCATGCAAATGGGTGTCGACCGCCTTGACGAGTTTGAGGTCGAGCTCGGTAACGAGCTGGACGTAACGTTCGACCTTCTCGATCACAGGATCGATGATGAGCGCTTCGCCGCCGCGCCGGCTGGCGAGCAGGTAGGTGTAAGTACCCGAGACGCTGTCGAAGAGTTGACGAAAGATCATCGCTTGGTCCCTGGACTAGTGCATGGATACCGAAATCGAGAACCGTTGCAACCAATTATGGCTTGGTCGCTACGGGAAGATCGCTACGCGCTCCCCATTCCGACCATGAACCATCGTAGAGGGCCTTGGGCTCATGTCCAAGCGCGTCAAGGGCCAGCCACAGTGTTGCAGCCGCAACTCCCGAGCCGCAGCTGGTGATAATCGGCTTGTCGATATCGATGCCGCCTGCCGCAAAAACTTCGGCGAGGCGGTCGGGTGGAAGTAGCGTCCCGTCTGCGACGACTGCGGTCGAAGGGACGTTGTGGGAACCCGGAATATGTCCGGACCGTACGCCCGGGCGAGGCTCCGGGGCTTCGCCGCGGAAGCGGTCGGCGGGCCGTGCATCGACAACTTGCGCGCTGCGGCTGGCGAGTGCGGATTGAATGTCGGACAGGGAGGCCACGACGTCACGGGGCTTGCTAGCCGTAAAGGTTTTTGGCGTTCGTTGCGCCGCGCCGGTTTCGATTGGCCGGCCTTCCGCTTTCCATTTCGGAAAACCGCCTTCGAGAATGAACACGTTCTTCGCACCGAACAACCGGAATGTCCACCAGACGCGCGGCGCGGAGAACATCCCGACACCGTCGTAAACGACGATCGTGTCGGTGTCGGCGATACCCAGCGCACCCACGTCGCGGGCGAACTGCTTAGCCGATGGCAGCATGTGCGGCAGCGGATTGGCGTGATCCGCAATGGCGTCGATATCGAAGCGCACCGCGCCCCGAATGTGGCCGGCGAAGAACTCTTCTGCGGCGTCCCGCTTTTGGGCGGGCAGGTAGAACGAGCCGTCGACGACGGCGAGGTCAGGTGCACCGAGCCGGCCGGCGAGCCACTCGGTCGACACCAGCCAGCGGCTCTTCGGTTGGGAAGTCATGTGATCGCTCCGCTGTCCCGAATTACGTAAATGGGATCGTCATTTTCGAGTTTCGTTCCAGCCACATGGGCACGGGCAAGCCCTTCGTACGCAGGAACGCGGGATTGAACAATTTGGACTGATAGCGACTGCCATGGTCCGCCAGGATTGTGACAATGGTCCGACCGGGCCCGAGATCGCGGGCAAGCTGCATGGCGCCGGCGACATTGATGCCCGTCGAGCCGCCAAGGCACAGTCCTTCGTGTTCGAGCAGGTCGAAGATGATCGGCACGGCTTCTTCGTCCGGAATGAGATAGGCCTTGTCGACCGTCATGTCTTCGATAATCGGAGTGACGCGTCCGAGCCCGATTCCTTCCGAAATGGACCCTCCTTCCGACATCACCGCTTCGCCGCCTGTAAACAAGTTGTACATCGCGGCACCTTTTGGGTCGGCAACCCCGATGGAAATGTCTCGCGTTTGTTCACGCAAGTATTTAGAGACGCCGGCGACCGTGCCGCCCGTACCGATGGAACATATGAATCCATCGATTCGACCGCCGGTGTCGCGCCAGATTTCCGGACCGGTCGAAACGTAGTGCGCCAAGCGGTTGTCGAGGTTGTTCCATTGGTCTGCAAACAACACGCCGTTTGGCTCGGTTTTGCGTAGCTGATCGGCCAGGCGCCTGCCAATGTGCTGATAGTTGTTTGGATTGCTGTAAGGGACGGCGGGCACTTCGACGAGTTCGGCGCCGCAGAGCCGCAACATGTCCTTCTTTTCCTGGCTCTGCGTGTTCGGAATGACGATCACGGTGCGGTAGCCGCGGGCACCGGCCACGAGAGCAAGGCCAATGCCTGTATTTCCGGCCGTTGCCTCGACCACAAGGCCGCCGGGTTTGAGTTCACCGCGCTTTTCAGCCTCCAGGATGAGTTGGCGGGCGGTGCGATCCTTCACGGATTGCCCGGGATTCATGAATTCGGCCTTGCCCAGGATCGTACAGCCGGTGGCCGCGGAGGCATGCCGGAGCTTGATCAGCGGGGTATTGCCGATTGATTCAACAAGGCCGTCGAAATGGGGCATTCTGGATATTCCGTCCGATGAAGAGCGGCAGACCCTAGAGGACCGACCGCGGCGTCACAAGACGTGCGGGAATGTAGCCTGGATGGAGGCGATAGTCCGTCGCTAGACGCACTGGCGCAATCCGGGAGCGGTGCTTTGAGGCAACGGTGCCCAGCATTGCGCGATCGACGCGCGCAAGACGCGCCGATCCCTCCATGTGGGCTACAAATCCCGTATTTGCGCCAGCGCCTACTGCAGCAGCCGAATGGTTTTCTCCGCGACGGCAGGAGGCGTCTCATAGATGTCCGCGATGAGCTTCTGGATTTCCTCGCCCGAAACCGCCCTGATTTCGAAATTGCCTTTGTGGGCGTCGGCAAGAAAATCGCCGTCCTTCATTGTGTCCATGAAGGCCTTGCGCAGGGCAGCAACCCGGTCCGACGGGACACCTGGCGGCGTCGCAAATGGCCAAGCCATGACCTGGCGGGCGAATATGAGTTTGAAGATCGCCCGATCCTGGTCGGTCGGGGCGAGGTCCATAATCAGCGGAACGTCGGGCAAATCAGGATGTTTGGAGAGTCCCATCTGGAATACGATGTTGATCCATTTGCGGTCGAGCCACGGACGGTGGGTTGCCGTCACGCTCGTCCAGGACCAGCCACAGCGCCCCTGCACCTCACCGCGCTCCATTGCGAGGTCGACATCGTTGCCGCCGGGATAGCCGGAAATGATCTTGAACCTGGTGCCGAGCACGCCGTTGGCGATTTTAGGGAACTGAAAGGTGTCGCCGCTCGGCCCGGTCGCGCCCACCGCCAGCTCCTTCGTTTTCAGTTGCGCCAAAGTGGTGACGCCGGTCGTGTGCCATGTGGCGCAGATGCTGACCTCATTGTTGGTCGATCCGACCCAGTTGAATTTAGTGGCGTCGAATTGAGCGTTGCGGCTGCCGAGGAGGGGGTCGAATGCAGCGCCCCTATTGAACACGGCGAACGTGGTGCCGTCCTTCGGCGAGGCATTGTAGAGGAAGTTCGCGAGCCGCAAGCCGCCGCCGCCCTCCATGTTTTTTGGCACGATGGTCGGGTTGCCAGGCACGTATTTGCTCATGTGTCGCGCCAGCATCCGTCCGTAGGCGTCGTAGCCGCCGCCCACGCTGGTGCCGATATAGAGGTCGATGCTTCGCCCCTTGAAAAACTCGGCCGGCGCCTGCGCGTGGCAGAGCGAACCCGGCGTGAGCGCGAGAACGGCGAGGACAAATGTACGGACCGAATGCACCCCATTCATGGGCTTGCGCTCCTTATGGCACGTTGGCGAGCTTCTTTCCGGTCAGGTTCAGTTTGAACAGCTTGTCGGCATTGCCGCCCAGAATATTGCGCTTGGCAGCGTCGCTCAGGAACGGCAGGTCATAGATCGTCGAGGGAAGATCGAAATCCCAGTGCGGATAGTCCGACGAATAGACGAGCTGCGTCTCGGCTTTGATCACGCGCATGGTTTGTTCCAGCAGTCCCATGTCGGTAACTTCCATCGGTTGGGAAGCCCAAAACATGTCGCGCATATAGTCGCTCGGCAGCTTCTTGAGGGCAGGGGCCTCCGATGTGCGCATCATATATTCGTTGTCGAAGCGCTGCATCATGAAGGGGATCCAGGCAAGGCCGCTTTCGAGCCACATCACCTTGAGTTTTGGGAATCGTTCCGGGATCCCGTTGATGATCCAGTTGGCGAGGTGGATCATATTGTACCAGACGAAGCCCAGTGCATGCACGGAAATGAACCGGTTGAGCATGCCTTGCGCCTGGTCATGCCAGTGATAGGAGCCGTGAAATGCGATCGGCAATCCCATTTCTTCGAGCAGGGCGTAGGTCTTCATATATTGGTTGGCGTGGACGGGACGGTAGCGCGTCGAGGTGATCAGAAAACCAACGACGCCTTTCTTGTCGCTAAATTCTTTTACGAATTCGTAGGTCGCATCAGGATCATTGAACGGAAGATAGAGCATCGAGACGAGCCGCGGCTCGTGTGCAAGCACGCGTTCGCAGAGCCAACGGTTATAGGCGCGTGAAAGCGCGATTTCGATCTCGACTTGCGGATGCACACCAAGCGCAAGCATGGGGGTCGGAAACAACACCGCAACATCGACACCGACGGCGTCCATCCAGCGCTTCGTGAGTGTGGTATCGCGCAGTTCCTTGCCGGCAGGCGCTTTCTCGAGGCTCCGCAACCCATAACGGGGAATGCGACCGCCCATGTCCTGGTAGCCCACCATGGTATTCATGAGGCGGGCGTTCTTTGCATTTGGCTTGGAGCTGGCCAACGCGACCTGCTTGAGGACCGGATCGTCGAGATATTCCAGGATTTCCGACATCGATTCGGTTTCGTAGTGATGCGAATCGACGTCCACGATGGGAAATTTCTCATAGCCCCGTTCCCTGGCCTGTCGGGACGCATGCGCGAGCAGCTTTGTCGTATCGAATTCCTCCTCCGACATCCGGCGAAAATCGTTCGGTTGCACTTCCATGAATTCCTCGTACGTTAACGCTGTCCGGCAAAGCGGGATTCCGGTTCGCGGCAGAAAGCGCGTCGATTGATTTACCTTAACCGGCGACGACGTAGAGATCCTCGCCGCGCCTGATGGTCTGATATGATTTCAGGCGCAAGCTACGGTTGCCGACGCATTCACCTGTCTTGATGTCATATTCATAGCCATGCCAGGGGCAGATGAAATGGGCTTCGTTTTCATCGAAGCGCTGGCCCCGCCATGTCTTGTCCGGACCAAGCACATCTTCGACCTTGTTCATGATTACGCCTTCGCAGCATGGGCCTCCCTGGTGCAGGCACAAATTCTGGTAGGCGAAGAAGCTTCCCTTCCAGTGGAATACCCCGATTTCGAGGCCATCATGAAACACGATGCGGCGGTCGCCGTCGGCGAAGTTTGAGAGTTTCTCAACGAACACTTCGGGCATTGGTCCCCCAAGATTGTGAATGTCCGACAATTTAATATCGGGGCAGTTTGCCGATCGCAACCGACCGCGGAACAGCAACTTATACTTGTGGCCCGCATCGCGTGGGTGTTCGGATCGGCATCAAAAATCATTAAAATGCATGATATTTCATTAATGAGCCCACAACCATGGTGTCGTATCCCGACTGCACTTTAAGCAAATTTGTGTAATGGTTGGGATGGAAATTCGCGCCGTGACAAAGCCATAACGTCACGGCGCGCACGGACCCCCTAGGGTGGTATTCAGATGAATCTTGATGCCAACACGTTGTTTCTGGTTACGATTTACGTTGAGGCGATCCTCGGGCTGCTTCTCATATTTGCAGCAATCCAGAATTCCGATATCCGAGCCGTTTGCTGGTGGGGCTTCGCCCATTTGTTGCTCGCCATGTCTCTTGTCATGTTCGGGACGCGGGGTTCGCTGTACGATGCGATCTCGGTCGACTTTGCGCATATGACGCTCATGCTGGCGTTTGCGGTGACCTGGAGCGGCGCACGGGTCTTCGACGGACGCAAACCCCTGGTGTACTGGCTCTTGGCGGGTCCTATACTCTGGTTCGTCGTTGCCCATCTGCTCGCAGACAAAACCTCCTTCGACATCGTCTTTTTGACCTCGTGCCTTATCATCGCGGGGTACAATTGGCTGACCGGATATGAATTCTGGCGGGGCCGATCGGAAGCGTTGGTTTCACGTTGGCCCGCAATTTTCATGTCGTGGGCCTATGGTTCGCTATTCCTGATGTGCGCGCCTCTGGTCAATTTGTTGCCTTGGCAGGTTGGGAACGTTGCGTTCGAAAGTGTCTGGCTTGTCGTGCTCAGTTTCCAGGCTTTGCTGTTCAGCATTGCGACGGCGTTTATTCTATTGGCAATGGCCAAGGAACGCACGGAACTCCGGCACAAGATCGCTGCTTTGATCGACCCGCTCACGGGCATTGCGAATCGGCGCTCGTTCCTGACGGGGGCCGAAAAAATGCGGTTGAGACTATTGGCCGGCAAGCGCCCATCCGCGGTGCTCGTCATCGATCTCGATCAGTTCAAGACCGTAAATGACCGCTTTGGTCATGCGGTGGGCGATTGCGTGCTGCGCCAATTTGCCAAAACGGCGTCATCCGTCCTGCGTGCCGGCGACCTCTTGGGCCGCATCGGCGGCGAGGAATTCGCCTGCGTACTGAGTAACGCGGATAGCAATGTTGCTTACGAAATTGCGGAGAAGCTGCGTTCCGGTTTTGCGGAGGCCGCAGTGTCCGTCGACGGCTATAACGTCAAGGCGACGGTTTCCATTGGTCTTGTCGCCAACCATGATGCGATATTCGATATGTCGGAACTTCTCGTGCTGGCGGATCGAGCTCTTTATCGCGCCAAAGAGCGTGGTCGCAATCGTGTCGAGGTTGCTGATCAGCAGCGTCAACGTAAAACCGTACCCTCCCACGATCTCGTCGCACAGGCCCGGTCGGCCGCTTAGTTATTAGGTGCGGGCTTGGTGCGATTCGATAGCGCTAAGGCTGGCTCAGTCTATTCCCTCTCCCCTTTGGGGAGAGTCCCCCTCACCCCAGCCCTCTCGGCGGCATTGCCGCCGCCAGAGAGGAGAGGGAGCCGACCGAGTTTGCCGATAGGTCGGCAGCTTACACACACACGGAGCAGGACCTCAGTTCGCGGCCTGTGTGGTGGTTGCTGGGCCGTCACCAATGACGATGATCGTGGTCTCCTCGTCTTTGGCGCCGTCATAATGAACCTGCTTGCCGAAATGGGTTACGAAGGTTCCTTCCTTCACCGCGACGGCTTTGCCCATGTCGTAATTGGTTCCTGTGTTGAGCCACCAGGTTCCCGACAGCACGTAGATATATCGGTCGTTCGGGTGGAAATGCGGTCGGCTGTTGTTGTTCTTCTTCCAGGTCAGCATCTGCACATAGAGGCCGGGTTTGGAGGGATCTCCGACCAGGTTTGTGGTCAGGTTGCCGCCGTTATCTTTCCACTCAATCTGGTTTGGCATTTTGATGGTGGCGGCCGCGGGATCGCCGCCCCGATATGGGCCTGACTCTTTTGGGATCTCGATGTTGGTTGCAGGACCTAACCCGGTAATCAGGTAGGCGCCGGTTTCCTCTTTGGTGCCATCCCAATGCGACTTCAAGGCATGGTCGACCATGAACGCTCCCTTTGGCACCCGCGTCGAATGGGCGGGATCCACCACGGTTCCGGTGCCGCGCCAGCCGGCGCCGGAAACCACCATGATGTAGCGATCGTTGGGGTGATAGTGCGCGTTCCCGAAGCGGTTCGGCTTGAACGTGTTGAGATATAGATACAGGCCTTGCTTATTTGGATCGCCAACCAGGATCGCCTGGTTGGTCGTGGCCTGGTTGGTGGGGTCACGCCATTTGAACTGGTCAGGCGTCTGGTAGACGACCGCCTTAGGGTCGATCTGGGCAACGGCGTTGTTCGCCGTCAGGACGCCGAAGGCGGCGCCGATGAACGCAAGGCTGCGCAGGACGATCTGGTGGAGCATGGTTTCCTCTCTTCTTGTCAATTGCGCTGGCAATGGAAGAGCCAGCCTGTGGAACGGATCGCCGAAAGCAAGAAGACTAGCGTGTCCTGAGCCTGCGAAAAAGAGGTCTGCCGATGGGTCGCCAGCGGCCCAGACAATGTGCTATCCTGTTAGTTGGTAGGAAGCGGACGGGCGTCAGACCCAAGCGTGTCCCAGTGAAAAACCCCCTGAGGAGCAACACAATGAGGATGAAGAAGGGCTTGTATTTGAGCGTGGCGGTTATCGCCACGGCGGCGTTCCTGGCCGGTTCGCCGGTGCGTGTAAATGCGCAGCAAGACGCCCAGGTTTCGATCGGGACTACCGATCTCGGCGGCGTCGTGCGCGGGCCCAATGGGCCGGAAGCGGGTGTATGGGTTATTGCGGAAACCACTGATCTGCCGACCAGGATGGTCAAGATCGTGGTCACCGACGATCAGGGCCGCTATGTGGTCCCCGAGCTGCCGAAGGCCAAGTATCAGGTCTGGGTGCGCGGCTATGGATTAGTCGATTCGCCCAAGGTGCAGACGGAGCCCGGCAAAATCCTCAATCTCACCGCGGTTCCGGCGCCTAACGAGAAGGCGGC
>DATGVJ010000266.1:0-7462 GCA_035300505.1 Xanthobacteraceae bacterium | reverse complement strand
GTGGCTCTGCCCGTCCATCCCAACCCCAATGTTCAAAAACCGGTCTGCCAACTGCTGGGCGGCCACCCGCGGATCAAATTATTGCCGCCGTTAAATTATATCCCGTTTTTGGCGTTGATGCGCCGCGCCTATTTGATCCTCACCGACTCCGGCGGCGTTCAAGAAGAGGCGCCTTCCCTGGGCGTGCCTGTTCTGGTCCTGCGCAAGACAACGGAGCGGCCGGAAGCCGCGGAGGCCGGACTCGCCCGCGTCATCGGTACAGATCGCAGCGCTATTCTCGCGCACGTCGAAAATTTACTCGAAGACAAGCACGCCTACTTCCGGATGGCCTCTGCAGTCAACCCCTACGGCGATGGACTGGCAAGCGAACGGATCGTCGAAGTACTGAGGAATTGGAGAGCTGGACGGCCTTTGCTCGCAGAGGAACGTTCGTTCTCGCCTCGACCGCGCCTGACGACCAGTCCACAGGATCCGCAAAATTTGCCCACTGCGGCTCAGGATATTGGGCTCTTTTCTGACGCAGTGCGTATGCGCCGGACTGTATGGCCTCGTGCTGCATCGGCAACCGCGAAACCGATTGTTCCCGAAGGAGGAAGAGTATGACAGGTCGCACACGACGGCAATTTCTTGCCGTTACTGGAGTAACACTAGCAGCCGCACTGGCAACAAACCCTGCTCGCGCACAGTTGACCGGGCAAGGGGTTACCACCCGATTACCATCAAAAGTGGGAGTGGCACCGGGATATATTGTATCCGGCCGAGGTGAACATTCGTCCAATCCTTACTTCGTGCCGCAAGGCAAACCCTCGAACAAACACATGCCTCGACCACAAGCGGTCCACGGAAAAGGCGTGATGGAGGAGGATATTCCATGACCACCTCCACCCTCGTCCTTTACGACACAACGGGTCAATGGGGATGGCTCGGCGAGCTCTACGCAATCATGTCGGCAAATCTGGCGAGTCACTTCGGCTCATGGACGGCGATGCCCGTAGCCTCCTACCAAACGGGGCAGCTCAAGCAATATACGGCCGCCATTTATATCGGCTCAACATACGACGAACCACTGCCTACCGCGTTTCTCGACGACGTGTACGGGACGACGACACCCGTCATCTGGGCGTATGACAATATCTGGCAGCTGACGAACCGTTATCCCAACTTCTACTCAGTGTATGGCTGGAGCTGGTCGGGGTTTGATACCTCATCGGTCGCGGAAGTCGATTACCCTCTGCCTCCTTCGACCAGAGCAACCCAAAAGCTAAAACGGTACGCTGCAAACGCCGCCGGCATCATGAACTATTCGGCGATTGCCGCCGGCACAACCGTCTTGGCCAACTGCGTCCGCTCCGATGGTTCCACTTTCCCTTGGGCACTCCGGGCGACCGGCCCGAATGGTGGCACCCTCACTTACATCGGCGAAAACCCGCTCGTCTACCTCACGGAAGGCGATCGCTATTTGGCCTTCTGCGATCTTCTGTTCGACGCACTCGCCGCAACCGCACCAGTGCAGCGTCGCGCACTCCTGCGGCTCGAAGATATCGATCCAACCTTCGATCCAAACACGCTGAAGACGGTCGCGGACTGGCTGAAGAGCCAGAACGTGCCGTTTGGTTTCCAGATTATCCCCTACTACCTCGACCCTTTAAATGCCAACAACAACGGCAACAAGATAGTACTCCAGAATAAGGGCGCCATGAATAGCGCGATCAAGTACATGGAATTACAGGGCGGCACTATGCTGTGCCACGGCTACACCCATCAATATAGCAATGTGAAAAACCCTTACTCCGGATCTACCGGGGATGATTGTGAGTTTTACCGGATCACAATGAACCCCGACAATACCCTGAATTTCCAGGGGCCGGTGGCGGAGGATTCCCTCGCTTGGGCGCAAGCTCGTTTCGCCTCGGCACAGGCGCTATACCTTAAGGCGGGCTTCCCGATGCCAACAATCATGACCTTTCCTTCCTATGCAGCCTCAGCCGTTGATTATCAGGCGGCGAACGGGTTTTTCACGGCCGCTTCCGAAAGAAGGCTTTACTTCACCGGTCTGCTTTCTGGACAGCCGATAAACTATGCTCAGGTGGCCGGCCAGTATATGCCTTACACAGTCCACGACGTGTACAAGATGAAGGTGTTGGCAGACACTCTAGGGGGCATTGAGCCGCAACCGTACTTTTCGTATCCGGCTCGGTTGCCCGCCGACATCATCGCCGATGCGCAACGAAACCTAGTAGTCCGGGACGCGTGGGCGAGCTTCTTCTTCCATACCTACGACAACGTCAGCTACCTCAAGCAGACTGTCCTCGGGTTGAAGAGCCTCGGCTACACCTTCGTATCACCAACGGCTGCTTAAGGGGAATATATGACTGAGCTTCGCACGAGCAGTGTCAACTGGAAACGTTTTCGCCGGTTGATGCTGCACGGCGGGCTGCTCACTTGCGCTGTGGGCGGCACCGTCTTCTACATGAATGGCAGTATCTCTGGCGTGCTGTTGCGTGCCGATGGCATGGTTTCGCGCGAGCGAGTAGCTGTCGCGCCGGCCTTCGAGGGACGCGTCGCGCAGGTGTTTGTGCGTCCCGGAGACCACGTCGAAAAGGGCCAAAAGATTGCGATCGTAAAATCCGCCGCGATCAGCCGGACGCTTGCAGATCTGGCGGGTGATAAAGCCCGCTTAATGAGCAAGATTGCAGAACTGGAGGCCCGGCGTCAGATCATCACCGACACGCTAGCGCTCGCCAAATCGAGCGCGGATGAGACCGCCAGCGTCTTGAACAGTCTCAGCAAGGCACGCGCTGCAGGACTCGCCATCAACAAATCTGTGCAAGAAATGACGGCGGCTTCTCTTGCCGCTACTGAGCACGTCGCCACCTTGCAGGCGGAGCAGCGGTCATTATCCGCCGAATTGTACGCTGATCGCATCGCAGTCGGCCAAGCCGTTTCGGCCTACGATGAGCTGACTGCTATATACGCAGATGGGGCCCTCTATGCCTCGGCCAGCGGCGATATCGGCTCATCTGTTGCGTCAGTCGGACAGACGCTGGCGATGGGAAGCACCGGCATTGCAAGCATCTTCACTGGAGAAAGTTTCGTGCTCGCCTACGTGCCGGACGCCTACCTCTTCGACGTCGAAGAGGGGCAAACCGTGGGCGTGAAGGCGCGGAACGAGATCCTGAATGGCCGGATCGACCGAATCCTGCCCTTTGCCGAGTCCCTCCCGAGTGATCTCCAGGCGCCTAACCGGATGCTCGAGCGCGGACGTCTGGTGCGCATCGCACTAACAGACCTCAACCAGTTCCCCGTGGATCAGCATGTCCAGGTAACGACATGCTTCCAGAATGATTGTCATGTCGGAATATTTCAGGCCTCACTCAAGCAGACTCACATAGTCCTTGCTCAGCTCTTCGAAACGGCGAAAGACCTAATTCAGCCGATCAGATCCGCCTACGCCACATACGCCACATACGCTACATCACCATCTGAACCCTCTGATCAAGCGCCTTTAAAATGAACGACTTGATCTTTACCGCGATGCTCTGCACGAGTGGGCTGATTAACCTCTCCTCGTTCGATGACGCTCTAATTGACCTCCTGGCGTTTGGCATCGCCCGCTCCTCCTTAGCGGCACGCCGTGGAATTTCGGCCGAAGTTTCGGCCGAAATTCCAACAACGGGGGTGTTTGTCGCCAACTGGCACGAAGAGGATGTCCTCGCCAGAATGGTCGAAGGTAACCTCGCTCGGATCGCAGTACCGACCGTGCGGCTCTATCTCGGCGTCTATCCAAACGACACGGGGACCCGCGACGTGGCAATGGCGCTCACCAAGAAATATCCGGAACGCGTCCGCGTGATCGTCAATACCCTTCCTGGCCCCACCTCTAAGGGACAGATGCTCAACGAGATGTTTCGGCAGGTCTACGGCGCGTCCGAGCCGCCTGAAATGGCCGTTTTGCACGACAGTGAGGACGTGATCGATCCGCGCACGTTTGAAGTCTACGCTACTTACGCGGCGGACCACGACTTCATCCAAGTGCCGGTTTTCTCGCTTAACTCCACTGACCGCTCGATGGTAGCGGCGACTTACATGGATGAGTTCGCAGAGCGCCATACCCGAGAAATGATTGTGCGCAACGCTCTGGGCGCAATGATCCCATCGGCGGGAGTTGGCACCTGCCTGACGAGACGCCTTATCGAACACTTTTTGCGCATACGCGGCACCGTGCTGATGACTGGTTGTGTCACCGAAGACTACATCCTCGGCATCGAGGCCAAGCGCGCCGGCTTCAAGGCGGCCTTTGCTGCCGTTTCCGCCGATGATCGGCAAGGGCTCGACTACGTCGCCACGCGAGAGTTCTTTCCGAAGTCGCTGGCGGCCTCGATCAAGCAGAAAACCCGCTGGGTCTACGGCATCAACTTTGAGGCAACGCGCAAACTCGGGTGGGCGGGAGATGCGTGGGACCGCTACTTCTTTGCCAGAGACCGTAAGGGTGTCGTCACCAACTTCCTGCCGCCGCTGTCGCTCATCTTCCTGACGCTGCTTTTTTTTGGAGTGGCCGACCCATCCGCGGCGTCGCCAGAGGTGCAGGACCTGCTATCTCTCTCGGTCAGCGTTAACATCGGATTCCTCGCCCTCCGTTACCTCGTGCGCGTCCAAGCCTGCCACCAAGTCTACGGCTTTTGGGATCCCCTTGGCATCAGCCTGCGGTGGCCGGTTGCGCTTTACATCAACATGGCCGCCGTCTGGCGTGCCTGGAAGATCTACCTTGGGGAGTCCGCCTTCGCGAGGCGGCCGATCGTGTGGTCGAAAACCGCCCACGAAATCCCCGAAGACTTCATGACTGCGAAGCGATGAGAAAGGCTGAGCCCATGCGCATACTCGTGGCATTCGGCGCGCGACCTGAGATTATCAAGCTGGGACCCGTCTGCCAGGCGCTGCGGCGGAAGCGCCGGTGACGATGGACGTGTTCTGGACCGATCAGCACCTGGAGCTGGCAGCGGGCCTGCTCGACCTTTTTGACATACCCGTGACGTTCAATGCTGGCACGAGCGTGATGCAGCAGCCGGGGCTCGGAAGCAAGCTGGGTGAAATGAGCCGGCAGATTGAGCATGCGTTGCTGCGCGGGTAGTACGACTGGGTGGTAGTCCAGGGAAATACCGCGACTGCAACGCCGCAGCGATAGCCGGCTTCCTTTGCCGGGTGCCAGTTGCGCATGTTGAGGCGGGACTGCGGACCGGCGACCTCCAGTCGCCCCTGGCTGGAGGAATTCAACCGGCGTGTCATCACCGTCGCGACGACCTTGCACTTCGCCCCACCGCCCGCGCCGCTTTTAACCTACGCAGGGAGAATGTACCCGAGACCAACATCAGGGTGGTCGGCAACACTGTAGTTGACGCTTTGCTCTACACTCGCGACCGCGTGGCGTCGGGCTACCGACTGATCGAACCAGCCCTAGCCGCGCTGCCCACCGACAAGAAGCTCGTGCTCGCGACAACGCACCGGCACGAAAATATCGGCGACCCCATACGCTACGTGCTGCGCGCGCTTCGGACACTCGGCGAAGACGGCGACAAGCTCGTCGGTTTGCCGGTCGACCTGAACCCTGACGTGCGAAAGCGGCCGGCAAGACGCCTGAGCAGGCTGTGCACGCAGCGCTCAAGCGCCTGCGAGGCGCCTTTGCGCTCGTCTACCTGTTCGAGGGCGAGGAGAATCTGCTGATCGGAGCGCGGGAAGGGGCGCCGCTCGCGGTCGGCTACGGAGAGGGCGAGATGTATCTGGGGTCCGACGCGCTCGCGCTCGCGCCCTTCACCGACCGCGTTGCCCATCTCAAGGACGGCGACTGGGTCGTCGTGACGCGCGAGGGCGCAGACATTCGCGATGCGTTGGGCAGGCCGGTCAAGCGGCTACGTGAAGCGCGATTTGCCGTTGCCAAAGATATCAAAGAGCGCGATCTATTCTTAGCATCACAGGGAATCTCGGGGATGTCGGATGATGACCTTATGTACGCTGGTGACCGGCCTCTTGATCTCGAGCATGGCCTCCTCTCCTGCACTTGGCCAGACGCTGGCCGGCAGGACTGTCCCTTCCCCGATTTATGGGGTCACCTTGGATGACGTCAGTAACCCAAGCAGCACGATCACTTCGCTGAGCAGGTTGGTCCGCCTGCCGACTGCCAGGATTGTTTTCGACACCGGTGAAACTCCGTCCTATTACGCGCAACCGATACAGCATTTCCGTCCGATTTCCTATATTATGGGGGAGTTGATCGATTCGTCTTATATGAAACACTACAAAACCGTCAGCGCCGTCCAATCTTGGACAAATAGCTACGTCAATACCCTCGGCTCCCAGGTGGACATCTGGGAAATCGGCAATGAGATCAACGGTAATTGGCTCAGCCGGCAATCGAACGGTGCCGATGTCATGCTGAAGATCGAGGCGATGTTCGATATCGTTTATGGGCGGGGTGGCGCAACGGCGCTGACGTTTTTCTACGAAGGAGAACCGTCGGACCCGAATAACTGTATTGCCACCAATTATGGCGGCAATGATATGTTCACATGGATCACACAGCAATTTCAGTTGAACTTGCCTCCGGCCCAGCGATCAGCAGAAACAGAGAAAATTCGTTTGAATGTTAATTATGTATTGATCAGTTGGTATCCTGGCCAATGCCCTGGCGAGAATCCAAATTGGCCGTGGGTATTCGACCAACTCGCCAACATTTTTCCTAACTCCAAAGTCGGATTTGGCGAATTGGGTACCGCCAACCCGGAATATGGATCGAGTCTCGAACTCAATGAGATGAACCAGTACTACCCGATGGCCAAAACGGTTTCGGGGCTTCCTGCCCGCTATGTCGGAGGGTATTTCTGGTGGTATTTCGCCGAGGAGCTGGTGCCGTGGCCAGGGTCGCTCGGCGCGGTATTGAACGCCGCATTAGCGGTAGGTCCATGATTTCGGCTCAGGGAAGCATCATGCTCTGAAGTGAACCTTAGCCGCCCGGGTTCGAGCCGGTATCGGCGAGGCGTACCAGCCTCACTGCGATATCGCCACCCGACGCTGCTGATCCTCGACGTTGGTTGGGTGACTGCCTGGGGCATGACCCTCCATCGCCCTCGATGAACCGATACTCAGTACGAGTTGACTCGGGTGTCATGTGGCGCTCGTAAATGTCGGTTCATGGCACAAACCCGAATCTGCCGAGTCGTCTGCGATCCGGTCGCTACCGGGTGATTTCGGGACCTTCAGCAACCCGAGGTCAACACTGCAACAGTGCAACACCCCGGCAACTCACCCAACTCGCTCGGGCTGCAGTAGTTTCACCACATCGGGCTTCGGACAGCCGATGACCAGTGCCGGGCGCCCCCTTGGTCGGTTGCATCCCGCACCCGGCGACTTTGACGGTTGCCACGAACACGGGGAGGACAGAAACATGGATGCGAAAGGCTTTGTTATTCCT
>DATGVJ010000265.1:0-5274 GCA_035300505.1 Xanthobacteraceae bacterium | reverse complement strand
CGCCAGAAACTCCGCAAACGTCACTTCGTTTTCGTAAGACACGGAGGCGGTCAAGGCCCGGACGTTGGCTTGCACGGCCGGGACTTTCAGAATTTCCGCAACCTCGCTCGATATGCGCCTGATCACGGCGGGGGGCGTTCCGGCGGGTGCAAAGAGTCCGATGAAACCGCCGGCGCGGCCGAAACCCGGCACGCCCTGTTCGCCAATGGTCGGAATTTCCGGCGCGGCTGCTGAACGCCTGGTCTCCGCCATGCCGAGCGCACGCAAGCGGCCGGCCGCGACGTGCGGATACGCAGACGTAATGTCGACGGCAGCAAGCGGGATTTGCCCGGCAATCAGGTCGACCACAGCCGGCGCGCTGCCCCGATAAGGAATATGGGTGAGATTGGCGCCGGTCGCGTTCTTGAAAAGTTCCATGGTGATGTGCTGGCCGGTATGCACGCCGGTCGAACCGTAGCTCAAGCCCCCCGGGCGCGCCTTCGACTGCGTGATCAGGTCCTTGATGCTCTTGGGGCCAATCTCTGGATTCGCCACCACCAGGACGCCGACTTCGATGAGCTTGGCGACGGGCGTAAGATCGCGCAGTAAATCCGGAGAGGTGGAATTCGGCAGATACGGATTGATCAACAGGGCCCCGGTCGCGCCGACACTCAGCGTATCGCCATCAGGCGGCGACTTTGCAAGCATGGCAAGACCCAGCGAACCGCCGGCCCCGACGCTGTTTTCGACAATGACGTTGCGGCCGAGCCGGTGCCCTAGCGCCGCGCCGACCGCGCGCGCAATGCCGTCAGCCGATGCGCCGGGCGCAAACGGCACGATAATGCGGATCGGTTTTTGCGATTGCGCGACAGCGGCCGCCGGCAACACCAGCAACGCGACCGAAAGCAATGCACGACAAACCCTATGGATCACGATCAGATCGGGCGGCCTTCCACCGTCTCGGTCAGCTTCTTGACGATATCCGGGATCTTTTCGAGCTTGGGATGCACCTCCAGCGCGCGGCGGAACGCTGTGAGCGCGGCTTTCTCGTCGCCGAGTTCCTGCATGATCATGCCGAGCCCTGACAACGCGCCAAAATGGCGCGGCTCACGCTTGAGCACTTCGCCGATATCCGCGATCGCGCTCTCAAAATCCTTTTTCATGAAGTACACGGTGGCGCGGCGGTTCCAGGCCTCGACGTAATCGCTGCGGAAATCCACGATGGCATTGAGCAGTTTGATCGCGAGATCAAAGTCCTTCTTGTCCATCGCCGTCTTGACGCGCCCCATCAGCAGGTTCCCGGTGTCGCCCCCGGATGCGAGCCACAGCGCCCAGATGCGATTTTCGAAAAATTTTGCGCTTTCGTCCGATGGCGCAATCTTCAGCGCCCGAAACAGCCTGTCCAGGTTCTGCTTGGGATCGCCGGCCTGCGGCTTCGGCAGTTCTGCTGGTGGCTCAACCGGCTTGAGGGGTTCAACGTGAGGCGGCCCGCCGGGTGGCGGTGGACCTTCTTGCGGCGGTGGCGGCGGCTGAACCTCGACCTGTGCCAAAACAGGCGCACCGGCCAAAGCCGCAAGGGCTGCAGACAGAGCTGCGGAAAGGGCGAAAGCATGGAATCGCGCGCGTGTGCTCATACGTTAAAGTTTACCGCTCTGGCGCCGTCCCGCAAGGGGGCTGGAAGTCAGAATCGGCAAAAACGCCGGGGACATCCCCGGCGCACGCAGACCAGCGCATTGTAAGGAATTGGGTCTCAGCCCTGGCGGGCCTTGAACCGCTTCTGGGTCTTGTTGATCACGTAAAGGCGGCCCTTGCGCCGCACCAGGCGGTTGTCGCGATGACGACCACGCAATGATTTCAATGAGTTACGGACTTTCATGACAATCGGCTCCGATTCTGCAAGGACCGGACCACGCGATCCACATGCGCGGTCCCACCCCATGACCATTGGAAATTTGGGCGGAACCTAAGGGGACGGGGCGGCTTCGTCAATGCTGCAATGCGTTGCTGCAATGCAAAAATCGCGGTGCCGGAGTTTGGGATCTCCGGTGTGTTCAACCACCACTCTTCGCTGGAGCCGTATAGCGCCGTTCCACCAGCTCTTTCATGCGCGCCCGGCTATCTGGCGCAGACAGGCTGCCGTCACCCTCCACAGCTGCGGCTTCGCGGGCGAGGTCTTCATCTTTGATCGCACCGCGAAACCAACGCGAGTAACCGCCGTCGCGCAAATGATACAACCATGTCTTATCGTCTACACCGGCAGCGAGCTGCAAGAAGCTGACAAGATTTTGGGCTCGGAGATTGAGCGCGCGTTCCGGGCCGCGGAAATAGAAGCTGCTATCCGCCCCGAGATCTCCCTCTGAGTATTTGCGGACGTGACGCTTCTGTTTTTCTTTCGGCATACGAGGCGTGACGAGTTCGGTATCTCGATCCCGCCTAAGAACCAGCACCGATCCTTCGAGAGGTTGCTCCAGTGCCATGGGGCGACTGCGTCCCATGGCGTCACAGAACTTCTCGATTGCCCCCTGCGCCCCCGCACCTACACCAACCACGACCGAAACGAGCGCCAGCAAATCAGAAGCTACCTCCTGGGGATGCACCGTAACGGCAATCGCAGCCGGAAGCTCGCGCGGCAGCGATAGCGGAGCAGGATCCCATTTGGCGGGCAGGCAGTGATGGACCTCGTCGATAACGATCCAGTGCGGCCGTCCAGTTGTTCTCCGCAGTTTGCCAAGATCGGGCAACAAATTGGCCAGATAGCGCGGTCTTTCGGAAGGATCCACAGCAAGGAGATTTATCACCACGCTGGTATCGGGCTTTGCCAGAAGATCGACGACCTCGCGTATTTGCGGAGGCCGCTTAGCATCTCCGACCATGACCGTGTCCCGCAGATCTCCATAGTCTCCTTCAGGATCGATGACGCAGAACTGATAGGTCAATTCGCGCATTTGCTCCAGAAGGGCTGTCACGATCGTCGACTTTCCGCCCCCGGAAGAGCCCGTCACCAGCACGGTCTCGAAAGGGCTGATCGTGACAGATTCACCGTTTTGCTTCGCGCCAAGCACGGGTAGCGCACGCGGTACGCGAGGCCTCGCAGATGCAAGGTCGTTAACGGTGAGCAGCGAGGCAAGTTCGACAATCCCCGCCCCGTGGTCAGCCACTACAAAATCCGCCTTGGCCTTGACTGTGGGCAATGCATTATTGACGGCGACCGCACAGCCGCAGACGCCCAGAAACGCGATGTCATTTTCGGCGTCACCGACGCCCACCACATTTTGCGGAGAAAGATTTAAGCGGGCGAGCGCATGTTTGAGGCCCGACGCTTTGTTGACGCTGGTGGGCAAAATCATCACGGCACCCTTGTTGAAGACGATGTGCTGCTCAAGATTGAGAGAGCGGATCGCTTCAAGCACGATACCTTCGTTAGGCTCCCTGGTTGCGATGATCGTGCGCCCCACTGACAATGGCTGCACACCTCGTTCTCTCAGTCGTTTTATGAGCGCGACCGGAGGGGGATCCGTCAATACGATCTCTTCGCGCGTCGCGGGATCAAGCAGCAGACCTCCGTTCTCCGCGACCACCATGTCAAACAATTCCATCTCATCGAATACACGCCGGAGGTCGGGCAGGTCCCTTCCTGTTACGAGGATAAGCTTGCGACCGGACCGGCGGACCGCGTCAAGCGCCGCGCGGGTCGGGGCATCAACATGTCCCTGCAGGGCAAGAGTGCCGTCGTAGTCGGTGGCAAGAGCGACGAAAAACATGACACCTCAATCATTCTTGTGCTGCTGCACATAAAATCCCCAAACGTGTCACCAGAATTACAAAATCCTCGAAGTCCCGAGATTGGGCCTCTCGTGCGCAACAACAAACCGCAACTCTCCTGGCCCCGCAGTTCCCTCCGGCGGCCTTCTGGTGCCGGATGCCAAGTCGGCAAACCACATCACTTTTCAGCCCGGACCATGTCCTCGACCAGCCCCAGCAACTTGTGGCGAAAATTCGTTTTTTCGATCCGGCCGAACGCAGTGAGCAGCCGAAGGCCGTCCTTCATGCGGCCAGGATCCAAGTTCTCCGTAACGGTCATTTCGGTCTGGTGCTCTTTCTCGTCTGAAAAGAAAAAATTAATTGGAACATCCAGCGCCTCTGCCATTTCGGACAGCCTGCTGCAACTGATCCGATTGGTGCCCTTTTCGTACTTCTGGACTTGCTGGAATGTCACCCCGACCTTAACCGCCAACTCAGTTTGCGACATCGACAGTTGCAGCCGACGCAACCGGACCCGTTTGCCGACCATAATGTCGATAGGGTGAGGTCCAGCGGACGTTGCTTTCCTGGGCATGGGTTATTCGCTCCTTTCAAGGCCTGCGCGTTCAGCCAACTGAGCACGCGCGTGGGAAATTGCGTGTGTAACCAGCCAAGCCAACGCGAGCATTTGCGTCCCTTCACCACCTCAACGTTGGTCTCCTCGCTTTTGTTCCAGGCAATCGAGCGCGGGCTTGTGCTCGAGCCAGTCTTCGCCAAGTCCGGCCCTATGGCGGTCGTTGCAGTCGCCTTGGGATCGCAGTAAAGCGGCAATCGACACGGCTGACCGCGCCCGCGGTCAGCCGATGCCGTACGACACCGGGTATCTCGAAATCATTGGTTAATTGTTGGGAATGGTGGTGGATGCAGCCGGATTCGAACCGGTCTCTGCATCAGATGCGCCCCGTAAGTGGGAAAAATGATGGGAATTTATATTTTTCGGCCCTGCGATCGACGTTTCCGACGCAGATTAGGCAGTAGATGCAAAGTGTTGCAGTCAAAATTCCTTTTGCGCATGAGATGGGAATTAACCATCCACAGATGGTAAGCAGCAGGATTGGGAGATGGGAATTTCGGATGCCATCATCTCGTGCTTTTCCTTAAATGGCACAGGCTCGGTGGCGTTTGAGGTGATCAAAGGCAAGCTCGTCCTCCGGCGCCCGCGCATACGGCACGAAATAAAAGCTCTTGACAGGAGGAACAAAACGTGAATACATTGTCCGGTGTGCGGGTGTTGATTCGGCGATGCCGATCCACTTTGCGTACTTTCAGGCGATGCCTGTCGGATTGGGTCTGTCGGCGAAGCCGGGGCCCCTCAAGCTGCAAACTGATAGCAGAGTGAGCAGTTGGCATCCCTCATCCACTGGCTTACGAAGTAAGAAAATAACCCCATCATTCAGGGCGCGTAACCCTGACGTCGTGTCGTGCGCTAATGCGGTTGTGCCGCAATCAGGTGAGTTACCCTCGGCGTCCCGTCGAGATGAAAGCCGTGGACGA
>DATGVJ010000264.1:0-2595 GCA_035300505.1 Xanthobacteraceae bacterium | reverse complement strand
CAGGCTCAGCAGGCCCGAGACATCACCGGGGCCTTTGGTGGCAATGCGAACGACGTTGACCGATGTTGCGCGCATGCTCTTCCCCTCAGATATCTTCAGGCTGACGAAAAGATATGGCAAGCCATTCCCGGCGCTTCCGGGCGCGGAAACGTTTTTGATCGCATCAAGGTGGGTTTGGCGAATGAGCCGTTTTTGAACATCGCCTCAATCACTTAAGCCGGGGAGTAAAGCCGCAGAAGTTGGGTAAATCGGAGCAACTCGCCGCCGATTTGGGTCGGAGCAGCGCAATCGACTTCATCGAACAGCGGGGATTGCCCACTTTTGTCTCGTCTGTCGCAATTTTTGGCACATCTGTTGCATTCAATTCCGGATAGCGTTCCGGGTGCCAAGGTCGCCCGGGGTCCTCGGTAAGACAATGCGGATGGTGCGGATGACGACGACAGCGGCGCTAGAACTGGTGCAATTGACGAAGAAGTACGGCGTCGTCACCGCCGTTGACGCCATCAACCTCAAGATTCCCGCCGGCTCCTATTGTTGCCTGCTTGGACCGTCCGGCTGCGGCAAGACATCCACATTGCGCATGGTGGCCGGCCATGAATCGGCGACTTCAGGCGACATCCTTGTCGGGCCGAAGAATGTGACGGACCTGCCGCCTGCCGATCGAAACACGGCGATGATGTTCCAGTCTTACGCCCTGTTCCCGCATCTTTCCGTTATCGACAACGTTGCCTTTGCCTTGAAGATGAAAGGCGTTGCCAAGGCGGAGCGCCATGCTGAAGCCAAAAAGTTGCTGGAACTCGTCGATATGCAGGCTTATGCGGCGAGGCTGCCGGGGCAGCTTTCCGGGGGGCAGCAGCAACGTGTGGCTCTCGCCCGGGCACTGATTACCTCTCCTCAGATCCTGCTGCTGGACGAGCCGCTTTCGGCGCTTGATCCATTTTTGCGGCTGCGAATGCGGGCCGAACTGAAAAAGCTGCAACGGGAGCTGGGGATTTCCTTCATTCATGTCACGCACGGACAGGATGAGGCGATGGCGCTGGCCGATATCGTGATTCTGATGAATGGTGGCCGGATCGAGCAGCAGGGTTCTCCGCGTGAAATCTTCAACCACCCGCGGACAGAATTCGCGGCGAAATTCATTGGCGGCCACAATGTCATTGCCTTGGGCGACGAGACCTTCGCCGTTCGGGTCGATCGGCTGATGCTGAAAAGACCGGACGAAGCCGTCACGGGTCCATCGATCGCAGGCTCCGTCAGTGAGATCGAATACCAGGGAACCTATGTCCGCGTCGCAATCGCCATCAAGGGCGCAACCGACGTCTCTGCGCAACTCACGGAAAACCAATTCGACGCAGCCAACTACCGTGTCGGCGAGCGCGTTCTCGCCACATGGGAGAAGGCGCAGGCAAGTCCATTGACCCGCAGTTCTGTAACCGTCCAGTCACCTGAAAGGGTGGCTCGACACTTTGGAGATGACCATGACCAATCGTTGGAAATTCAATAGTAGCGTCAGCCGTCGCGCAGTGCTGAAGGGCGCGGCCGGAGCGGTCGGCCTTGCAGCAGGCTCCGGCGGAATAACCGGATTTCCTTATGTCCATTCGGCCGAGCCGAAAGTCCTGCGTTATCTCGGGACGGCGGTGAACGAAGGCGACGAAATATCGAAAAAATGTCTGGAAGATACCGGGATCAAGATTGAATACATCACGGCAACAACCGACGATGTGACCAAACGTGTGATCACCCAGCCGAATTCGTTTGACGTGCTCGATACGGAATATTTCTCGCTGAAGAAGCTGGTGCCGTCGGGCAATATTTTCGCGCTCGACGCCAGGAAGATCAAGGAGTTCGACAATATCACCCCCGTCTTCACCAAGGGTCAGTTGCCGAACGGCAAGAAGATCGGTGCTCAAGGCACCGCGCCGTGGAAGGTGCTTTATCTCGAGGGCGCGAACTCCAAGAAGTTCTCTACCGCGCCAACCGAATTCGTGACGCTGATCCCGACGGTCTACAATGCCGATACACTCGGCATCCGGCCGGACCTGATCAAGCGGCCAATTGCATCTTGGACCGAACTGCTGAATCCCGAATTCAAGGGCAAAGCCTCGATCCTCAACATTCCGTCGATCGGCATCATGGACGCCGCGATGGTGGTCGAGGCCACCGGCCAGCATAAATATGCCGACAAGGGCAACATGACGAAGGCCGAGATTGATCTCACCATGAAGATCATGACGGAAGCCAAGAAGGCCGGCCAGTTCCGCGCGTTCTGGAAGGATTTCAACGAATCCGTCAACCTGATGGCATCCGGCGAAACCGTCATCCAGTCGATGTGGTCCCCCGCGGTCACCAAAGTGCGCTCCATGGGAATTGCATGCACATTCCAGCCGCTCAAGGAAGGTTATCGTTCCTGGGCGTCGGGGTTCTGCGTGTCGAAGGCGGTTTCAGGACCGAAACTCGACCTGGCCTATGAATTCGTGAATTGGTATTTGTCCGGCTGGGCCGGTGCCTATCTCAATCGCCAAGGCTATTATTCCGCGGTCCTTTCCACCGCCAAAGCCAACATGACGCCGGACGAATGGGGCTACTGGATGGAAG
>DATGVJ010000263.1:0-17440 GCA_035300505.1 Xanthobacteraceae bacterium | reverse complement strand
TATTTTCCCGATGCTGGTTGCGACGCTGAGGTTGCTTTGTTCACGCACATTGAGAAAGACCGGGCGCTTGCGATCCGCGAACCGGTCGAGCCCCGCGATGATGCGCTTATGGCCATCCCAGTGGACCGTCCCTTCGGCTGCGAGCCAGTCCGAGCAATTCTCGCCGCAGGCGCCGGACGCGCCATGTGCTGGATAAATCATCACGCCATCCGCCAACGAACCAATCCCACCCGGTACGGGTGCCGGAACGCCTCCAGGCCGTGTCTGACTGAGCGCGATTTGCGAACCACCGATCGCAAGCATCGCAAGCAAGCACAAGCGAGCCAGCACCGCACACAAGCTCACGTCCGCCGTCGACGCGTTCCAATGCATCTGCATGGCTCGCCTCCGAATAAGATGTTTGCATCTACGGTTCTTCAACCGGTCCGAACTCCGGCGGCGGTATCCGGTGCTTTGTTCCTGCTTCGTATGCTGAGGCGATTCGCAAGAGCGTCGGCTCGGCAAAAGGCCTGCCGAAGAACATGATCCCGAGCGGAAGCTTTGCCGGAACGGGGCCCGTAAGCCGTGTACCACCAGGGGCGGCGGCATCGCGCACTCGATCAAACACTTGAGTGGTGAAACCCGCCGGGACGGACAGTGTCGTAAATCCGTGTTGCCCCGGCAGCCCCCAGACCGAATTGGTCCTGCCTTCCAAAGGCGGCTCGAAGGGTTCGCCCAGGATATAAGCGGGAATGTTCCCGGCCGGAGACACGAGCGCGTCGAGGTTCTCTTGCGCCATGCATTGCAGAACGATTTGCTGACTGGCGAACCTGTTTTGAAACAGGTTTGCCAGATCAAGCGTCTGGCTGTTGTTCATGCTCTCAAGCGCAGCCTTTCTGTCGATAAAGCCTGCCTCCGGACGGATGTCGCGATAGTATTTCGATTTGTCGATCAAATCCCTGATGGACTTGATATTCGCATCGCCCCGCTCCCGCAGGTAACGCGTCAGCAGGTATTTGGTCATGCCGGCATCGGACGCCCCTGCGATATTTCGGATGTTGGAACCGGCCGGGACAAGCGATGGATCGTAGAACATGTCCACCAGCCGGGCGATGCGGTCAGTCGTCGGCTTCCCGCTGGCATCCGCCGGAAACAGATTTGGATATTGTTCCATGAAGGCGCGGTTGCGATAGATCGGAACGTACTTGTTGAAACAGCTCTGCAGCAGGGCTCCGCCCGGTCCAGGGTCGACGATCGCGGCGCCCAGCCGGCGCAGGTCGCCAATGGCACGCTCGGTGAGATCAATGGCCGCAAAATCGGCTTCGTTGAACACCTTCTTGTCCATATGCTCGCGAATGACGCCGATCCGCATTCCGTTCAGCGTCCGCTCGTTCGCGAAGCTTCGATAGGGCTCCGTGGGCAGCCGGCCGATGCTGAAAGCCGTCAGTTCGTCCTTTGGATCGTAGCCGGCGATGGCCTCAAGCACGCGCGCCGCATCCTTGACGGTGCGGCACAGCGGTCCCACCCGCGTGTTCAGTCCCGCACCGACCATTCCGTCGCGACTGACCAATTCTTGCGTTGGAGCCAGTCCCACCAGACTGCCGTTCTTGGCCGGGTGATGGATGGATCCGCCGGTCTCCTCGCCGATGGAACACGTCACGAGATTGGCGGCCACCGATGATCCGGAGCCGCCGCTGGAGGTGCCGGGACTCCGTGTCGTATCGTAAGGGTTACAGAACGGGCCGCCAAAGGAGCTTCGCGAGTTCGGCGTTCCCATTTCTCCGAGGTTCGCCTTGGCCACGATGATGGCTCCGCCTTCGCGCAGGCGCCTGACGAAAGTTGCGTCGTGCGGCGGACGGTCGTTGGCAAAGGCCGCATCCATGCCTCCGGTCGTGCGCATGTCGAAGGTGTCGTACTGATCCTTGATCGAGAGCACAACGCCGTGGAGAGGGCCGATGAGCCTGCCGGTGGATGCAAAGTAGGCGTCCTGCCGCGCCGCCACGTCCAGAGCATCGGGCATGGTCGGATGGTCATCCACCCGATCGGTCATGCTTCGTGCCTTCCGGGCGTCAAACCCCAATGCTTCTCTTTTAGCTGGTCGCAAATTCAACGTCATCAAGGCATTGAGCTGGTGCGCATTCTTGATGGGCGTGATCGGCCCCTGCCCAAGGACCCCATCCGGCTGATTGACGCATGTGCCGTTGTACGCCTTGATACGATTGAGGTAGAGCTGCACCACGCGGGTCGATGTCAGTTCGCCGCGCAGGATGGCGGCTTGGATATCCTCAATCGTCGCTTCTTCGATCTGGAATTTTGCTGTCTGCGCCGAGACCAGCGACGACGTGAGTAAGATGAACGATGCTAATGCCAGTTGACGAAGCATAGGACGTCCTCCTCTTCTTTGCATCAACGCCACGCCGGAACACCCCGGCCAAGTGTGCTTTAATTCTTTGCGCGAACCGTTTCCTGTTGTCATATAGTTGGGAAGGCCGGTAGTTGGGAAGACCGGCGGTTCTGCCCCGCGCGGGCGCCGCTTGAGCGCCTGACCATGATAGCGTTTGAAAACGTCCGGTGGAAGGACCCGGTATATTGGCGCATGTACGCCGCCAAAATCACCTATTCCCCGCAAACCGAACTGCGATATACTGGGGTCAAGTAAAGGCCGTCTGTGTCAATCGGGCTTCTGGCCACAAGTGACACGTCACAAATAACACATCAAAAGTAATACACTGCAAGGCAACAGGAGATCGTCATGGGTAACCGCTTCTCAGGCTCGATCGTAATTGCCCCAATTGTCGCCGTGGCTGCCGGCGCCGTCATATCGCTATCTGTCAGCCAAACCTCGGCCCAGGCTCCGGTAGGTCCCGGGCCTGCACAGCAAACGGCTGTGCCGAATGCGGCTCCGTTGAAAACCGCTTGGGGCGAACCCGATCTACAGGGCATTTGGACTGAAGAATTTGATACGCCTATGCAGCGCCCGCCCCGATATGGGAACCAGGAATTTTTCACCCAACAGCAACGCGCTGATTTGGACAAAGAACGATCGGCGATCCTCACGCGGTTCGCGACCGAACGTGAGATCAATGGCGCCTATAATGCCGCGACCTTCTTTACCACGAAGCGCACCGGGGCGCGGACCTCGAAGATTGTCGATCCGCCCAACGGCCGGTTTCCGGCTTTGACGCCAGAGGGCCAGAAAGTGGCCGCCGCCGATCGGGAATATCGTCTCGCCTTGCTGCAGGCGACCGAATCCTGCAAGAACAAGTTGCCGGGCTGTGCGGGCGGCACCTACAGCGCCACGCCATCGCCGCGACGTTTCGAAGCTCCTCCTCGCTACAATCCCGGGCGCATGAACCGCCACAACGGTCCGGAGGACAATTCACTGGCGGAGCGCTGCCTAACCGGGGGGCTGCCGGAGTTTGGCGGCGCCACCGGCAGTTTCCGCCGGATCGTGCAGACTCCTGGCGGCATCTCGATCTTTTACGACGTGGGCCAGGGTCAAGGGTGGCAACGCAACATCGTCATGGATGGCAGCCCGCACTTGCCGGCCAGCGTCCGTCAGTGGTACGGCGACTCGCGTGGGCGTTGGGAGGGCAACACGCTCGTGGTCGACGTGACCAATTTCAGTCCGAAGACGGATGTCTTCGGAGCGCGCGAGAACTTGCACCTCATCGAGCGTTGGACGCGCACCGGGCCAACGACCCTCGCCTACGAGGTCACCGTCGAAGACCCGACTGTGTGGACGAGGCCCTGGACCGTCCGCCAGGAGTTCGGCCGACAGAGCGATGAAGAGAACCGGATTTATCCCGAACCGCGCTGCCTCGAAGGCAACTATGGTCTCCCGGGATTGCTGCACGCACGGCGCGTGGAAGAAGCCGCTTTTGCGGAGGGACGAGGTCCCAATCCCGACACCTTGGACCACAACACGGGCGGTAGTCTCACGCAGGGTAACATTCCACAGGACCCGTTACAGCAGTAATCTGGTTCTCTGCAGGGGCCCGGGCTGAAATTGTCCGGGCCCGTTCTGCCAGTCGTCGAGTGAAACCGTGACGACCCTAGCTCATTTAGCATTACGGCTAATGGCATGTTATCTCTTCGGGCTGTTTGCGGGGAATCTGGTGGCCTTACGGCCACCCTCACTTTGCATCGAAGCTACATGAATATTGGTTTGGGCTTGTTGGCGTCACTCCGGCTTAATGCCAGCGAACTTCACCACCTTGCCCCACTTCTCAGTTTCGTCCGCGATAAGCTTTTGGAGGTCGATTGGAGAGCCTGGAAGCACTGTGCCACCCAAGAGGGCAAGCCGGGCCTTCATCTTGGGATCGGCGAGCGCCGTGTTGACCTCTCTATTAAGCTTGTCCACGATCTCGACGGGTGTGTTCTTGGGTGCACCGATGCCGAACCACGAACTCGCCTCGAAGCCCGGAACGAATTCGCCGACGGTCGGGAGTTCCGGCAAAGCCTCTGAGCGCGTCGAGGTGGTCACCGCCAGCGCCCGCAACTTACCCGCTTTGATGTACTCGATCGACACGGGGACCGTTGGGAACGCGACTTGTACCTGCCCGCCGATCAAATCGGTGAGCGCGGGCGCATCACCGCGATAAGGCACATGCACCATGTCGACGCCAGCCATCGTCTTGAATAGCTCGCCGATTACGTGGCTCCCGCCTCCGTTGCCACCCGACGCAAAATTGACCTTGCCGGGATTGGCCTGCGCATAGGCGATAAACTCAGGAACCGTCTTTGCCGAGATCATTGGATTGACTTGCATGACATTCGGCACGCGCATGACGCCCCCGATCGGGGCGATGTCGCGAATGAAGTTGAAATTGAGCTTATCGTAGAGCGTCGCGTTCACCGCGTTTGCCGTAGTGATAAGGAAGAGCGTGTGGCCGTCGGGGGGCGCGCGCACGACCGCATCGGTCGCTATGTTGGTGTTGGCACCGGGCCGATTCTCGATGACGAAGGGCTGGCCGAGTCGCTCCGACAGCCATTGTCCGATAAGACGCCCAGCGATATCGGCCCCGCCACCCGGCGGATAACCGACGATCAAACGCACTTGCCGCGATGGGTAGGCTTGCGCCCATGCGATCCGCGTTATGGCCGGGAGAACGACAGCGCCCGCTGCCAGTTGCACAAATCGACGGCGTAATAATTTCATTGGTGCCTTCTCGATCCCGATGATGGACTGCGCGGATCACTTCACCCTTTCACTTCAAAGGCGGGCGTCATCCAAAATTGACGTCACCACTATGTCGCAAGATGTCATGAACTGATAATGGTATTAATTGATGACATCATAACTTCAGGGAATGGACGGCGGCCATGCCATGGGATGATCGCCTCAGACGTCGGCTCAAATTGCGGGATCTGGATATATTGATGGCTGTCATCCAAGCTGGCAGCATGGGAAAAGCGGCAGGCCGATTCAACATGACCCAGCCCGCGGTCTCGAAACTGATTGCCGAGCTCGAACATATGCTCGGGGTGCGTCTCCTGGAACGCTCTCGCCAGGGTGTCGAACCGACGCCGCATGGTCGCGCCCTCGTCAAGCGCGGAATCGCGGTATTCGATGAACTGCGGCAGGGCGTTCAGGATCTCGATTTCCTCTCCGATCCGACGACAGGTGAACTGCGAATTGGAGCCACCGAACCGCTTGCTACCGCCATAGTCGCACCCGTGATTGACCGCCTCTCGCGGCAATATCCGCGGATCACATTTCATGTCGCCACGGGCGACTCTGCAGCGTTGTACCCGCAACTCGCGGCGCGCAGCGTGGAGTTGATGATCTCGAGAATCACAAACCCTGTTAGTGAGGAGTACTCCGTTGATATACTTTTCCGTGATCCCTCGGTCGTGGTTACCGGAGCGAACAATCCGTTGTGTCGCCGCCGCAAGATCGCGCTCGCCGAACTGATGAATGAGCCTTGGGCGCTGGGGCCGGTCGATAGTTTTTCCGGCGCGGTCCAGGCCGAGGTCTTTCGTGCCAGCGGACTTCCGAGTCCGCGACTAACAGTCTCGACCGTGTCCGTCAATCTTCGAAACGAACTGCTTGCGACCGGCCGCTTTCTTACGGTGTTCCCAAGTTTTTCGCTGAGGCTCCCACGCAGACACCCTTCGCTGCGGGCCCTCCGAGTAGATTTACCCGACACGCGGATTGCAATCGCAATCGTTACCCTGAAGAACCGCACGCTCAGCCCTATCGTGGAGCTTTTTATCGACAAGGTGCGCGACATCACGCGACCGCTTGTAAGGGGCAGATGACGCAGCCATGTCCCCGCCGGGTGTGAAACCCAAATCATCGAGCCGCTGCTGCGACGTCTTGTCAGGCAGGGCGGCGGTCATGGCGGTGAATCCGGTCCAACACCGGCTGTGGTGTTCCTTGCGGCGCGGCTGGGCCCACCAATTGACTACTTACGGACTCGTGGACTGCAAAAAACGGCGGCGTGGCCCTTACTTCCAACGGCTCACACCAACGTCCGCGTTGCCCACCCGGATTGTGACTTCGTTGCTACCGGACTTGTGCCAAGTTTCGCAAACTTCTTGAGGTTGAAGCGGAACTATGGTGCGGCACAGTCGGGAACCGTCGAGCTTCCATGTGCCCTTGACATCGATCGGAGGCTTACCGGTAAATGTAATAGCACCTGAAAGCGTGCCGTTGGCGGCGTAGGTCATGGTTCCTGTAAAATTCTTGCCACCCACCATGTCGGTGGAAGAGACCGACAGGCCTTTGGCAAGCAGTCCATTTAGTTCCGGCCCTGTGAGAGGCACCTTTTCGGCCGGGAACGCGTCGCTGTCTGCAGTGACCATGGCGGCGAGCAGAATGAGGGCGCCAAGGGAAAGCTTATCCTTCGCCTTTCCGACAACCTCAATTTCTGAAAACCGTGCGAGAAATGATCTACTAAATGCGATCATGGTATCCTCCTCTCGTCGGGAATCATCGAGTAAAGGTGCCAGAAACTTCGCCGCGTCGAAATGCTCCAGCGGCGCTGCCCACAGCGATTTAGCTCAAGCTGTGGAAAGATCGTAAGACCTTTTTTCGTAGGGGCGGGTCTTGTGCCCGCCCGGCCCTCCGCGATTGCGGGTAGGCGGGCGGACACAGCGGCGCAAGACGCCGAAGACCCCAACGAAAATCCCTTCATTTTAAACGACACAGCTTACTAGCGCCGCTCGCGCTCATAATTACGCGTGCTCGCGCAGGAACGCGACCAAAAGCTGGCTCACCTGCTGCGGCTGCTCCTCGTGCGCCCAATGACCGGCTCGTTCCACCATATGAACGCCTTTGAATTGGGTGTAGCCGGTCTTTCCAATGTTCATGGGGCCGCCCACTCTCCGATTCGAACCCCAGTCTTCTCTTGCCGCGATGACGTGCGTCGGGACATCGATCGTGCGCCCCGAATAGGTCAACTGTTCGTCGACGGTGGGGCGGAACGCGTTGTTGCGCCGGATCCGATATTCCTGCAGCGCGCCGGTCCACCCGCTGCGCGCATATTCCATCCCATAGACTTCGCATTCCGGCTCCGTCAGCCACTTGCAGGCCTTGATATAGGCGACATCCGGCATGGACGCGGCGACTGTGGCCGGCATGCTCCAGCCCCTTCTCATCACATAATATTCCGGCATCTGCGCATTCTGTACGGCGGCTTCCTTTGCGGTGCGCACCGCGTGGAAGGGTTGCAGATTCTGGTTGCCCGGGAAATCGGCACTTTTCATGTAATAGAAGGCGCGGTAAAAATTGGTCATCCCTTGGGGTACATTCTTCATGTCCCGTTCGGCCTCCAGGCTGGCCCAGTAATCTTGATAACCTTTCCGCGGTGGATCGAGTTTGGCATATTCCGCGTCAAGTTCGGCAGCGGTAATTTCGGGATGCGGCGCGGGCGCGCCGTTGGCCGTATTGAACGGGAACGAGGGCGGTCCGTTGAAACCCCCGCCGAGGAGCGTAAGGCGGGGAAACATGTCGGGCCGGATCAATGCGCCAAGGGCGGCCAAAAGCGAGCCTTGGTCATGCCCCACCATCATCGCGGTGCTGCGATAACCCAGCGCAGAGACAAGCGCAATCTGGTCGCGCACCATGTTGATCGCGAGAAATGGCTGGGGATCCGCGTCCCATGCATCATCCCAGCCGGTGGTGCGGCCAAAACCACGGCAGTCCGGCGCGACCGCATAATAACCAGCGGCGGCGAGCGCGGGCATCACCTTTCGCCAGCTATAGGCAAGGTTGGGAAAACCATGAAGCAATAGCACCAGAGGCCGGCCCGGCGTCTCGAAGCCTGCCTCCAGGATGTTCACCGTCAGGCCGTTGACGTTTGCAATGAGACGCGGCCGGACTCCGGCGGGAAGCGTGCTGTTGCCATAGGGTGGGAGCCCACGAAAATCCGTATTCACGATCGCCGCACGCGCCGGCGCGGCGGCGGACAATGCCAGGGCACCGACACCCGAGGCCGCCGCAAGAAGCCCGCGCCGCGAGAGCCCAAGCTTGGTAGTATCGTTGGAGTCATCGTCCGACATGGCCAATCTCCGATATGAGCGCGCGCGGTTATCGTTGTGTCGCGGCGAATTGGAGCGTCCCTAGGGTAGCAGCCATCCCGCGGTACACGAAAGATCACCGGCGGGCCGCCTCACGGGAGGTTGGCGGATTGCGCTTCGCCACGCTAATCCGCCGCCCAAGTCGCCTTGCCAACAAGTCGCCCTGCCAAGTTTCCTCAGCCCCCGACCAGCTTGAACTTCTGCGTTCGCCGGCCGCGGTTCTCGTTGACATAGATGTTGCCCTTCGAGTCGGTGGCGAGGCCGTGGCCCTGGTTCAGTTCGCCGGGGTAGGGCCCGGGGCGGCCGAAATTGCCGAGGACCTTGCCGCTGGCGCGCTCCATGATTTCGATGCGCGAGTTGTTCTGGTTGAGCACGAACATCAAGCGCTGCTCGCGGTCGGGCGAGAAGTCGACGGCAACCGCGGCGCCGCCGCCGTTGTCGACCCCGGCGGTCACTGGTGTCGAGGGCACGTCGAAGGTGCGCACGAGCTTGCCCATCTTGTCGAAGGCGCCGACCTTGCCGTTGCGGCGGTTGCACACGTAGACGGTGCCGTCGTTGGCCATGGTCATGCAGTGCACCGACTTGTAGCCTTCCGGTATCCATTGGCGCACGAATTTGCCGCTGGCGTCGAATACGGCGATCTTCGAGTTGCTGGTATCGCTCTCGCCGTCGGCGATGTAGACATCGCCATTGCCGCGATCGACATAAATGCTCGACGGCATGTGGAAGGCGGCAGTGGGAGAATTCAGCGGCTTGCCCTTCTCGGTCCCGTCGGCGGTGTCGTAGACGCCCTTCTTGCCGAGTGTCAGCAAGAGCTTGCTGCCGTCGTGAGAATATTTCTGCACCATGCCGGATGGCGCGCTGGCGACCCAGACGTTGCCGTCCTTGTCGTAGTGGCAGCTGTGCAGTCGCTGGTCGATTACTTTGGGGTCGCCCCAGGAATGCACAAGGTTGCCGGCGGAATCGAATTCGAGCATGGGCGGCGCCACGGCGCCGGCAGCAAGCTCGCCCCTGTTGACGTCCTGCCGGTTGAGCACCAGGACGTGGTCGTTGCCGTCGACGCACAGGCCGCCGAGGCCGCCGTTGATCCAGCGGTTCGGGAATGGCTTGTTCCAGGAGGCGTCGAACTCATACCGCGGCGCGGCGCCTTGCGCGTGCGGTGATGAGGGGGCCATCAACGCGGCCGCGGCCGCCAGAATGGCGCAGGTGCCTACGCTGGCGAGGATGCTCTTCTTCATGTTGGGTTCCTCCGGTGTGATGGTGTTTTTGCCGGGGCATCATGCGCCCGTTGTGCCGATGCCGCAACGGGGGCAAAACCTTCCGAGCAGAGACGGGCTGACACGAGGTAACATGCAGGCTGGCGAATTTTTAAGATTTCTGAAATCTCGGCCGAAGGAGGAACGCTGGCAGCTCGTCGAGGGGCTCGCTATCAGGATGAATCCGCCGCGAATGCGGCACCAGCAGATTTCGCTGAATCTCCGCGATCTCCTCAAGGATGCTTTGGAGAGGCAGGGGCGGCGCGACCTTCTCGTGATGACCGAGATCGGCGTCCGGGTGCCTGGCGTGAGCAACTTTCTGCCGCGGCCGGATGTCGTCGTCGTTCCTGGAATTGCTGGCGACGAAGTTTATGCCGAGCGTTTCCACTTGGTGGCAGAAGTATTGCCGCCCTCCAATTCCAAAAGTTTGATCGCTCAAAAACTACAGCTCTACAAAGGACACCCCGACAACTTCTGCTGCCTTGTGATCGACAGTCGACGCGCTTGGATGGAGATTCATGCGCGAGCGAAGAAATGGAAACCGGTTGAGTTCGATGATTTGGACGGCGTGTTCGAACTGCCGGAATTTGCGTTCGCAGCACCCTGGGCGATCTCTATCGTCATACTCCGCTCGATCCAACGGCACGTCAGATGAAATAGGTTCAGCGTTCAGGAAACAATGTGTAGGGCGCAATCGCTTTATTGCGCCATCGAGCAACGGCGGTTTACCTGCGATGATCGGCAAGCGGCGCAATAAAGCGATTGCGCCCTACACGCTAGCCGAAATCCTCCGGCTGCAACTCGATCGGCTGGCCATGGGGTGTGCGATCAGCCGCGGTCCCATGCCACCTGATAGCGCTGCATCGTGTCGCTTGTTCCGCCGCACTGCCCAAGGTACTGAAAGAGAGGTCTACCTTTTTGCCGGAATTCGGTTCAAGCGAGCCAGATGCTAATCACCCGATAAACCGAAAAAAGTGCAAATGGAGGCGGCACATGTGCAGGCGCGGCGGTTTCCTTGTTTTGATCACGTCGCTGGTGGCGGGCGTTTGCATATCTGTGTCGGCGCAAACCCAGGCGCCCCCGGCTTCGATCCCCGATCTGGCCGGCATCTGGCTGCGCCCCTTGCTCCTGTTCGAACCGCCGGCATCGGGACCCGGCCCGGTCGTCAGCAAGCTGAGAAGGCCAAACGGGACCCGGATCTTCAGCGCAACCGGCGATCACACAAATCCGATTTTGAGACCACAGGCCGCGGAGATCGTGAAGAAGAAAGCCGACATGGAGGTCGACGGCGCTGCCTTCCCCAGTCCTCATAACCAATGCTGGCCGGAGCCGACGCCGTTCACCTTGTCGATCCAGTTTGGAATGCAAATCATACAGCAGAAGGACGAGGTCCTTCTGCTGTACCCGAGCGATCATCAAGTGCGTCGTGTACGCATGAATGTGCCGCATTCCGAGCGCCCGACGCCCAGTTGGCAGGGCGAGTCCGTAGGCCGCTATGAGGGCGGCACGCTGGTGGTCGACACAATTGGCCAGAAGGTTGGGCCGCTTTCGATGGTCG
Source organism: Xanthobacteraceae bacterium (assembly GCA_035300505.1). Classification (GTDB taxonomy): domain Bacteria; phylum Pseudomonadota; class Alphaproteobacteria; order Rhizobiales; family Xanthobacteraceae; genus VAZQ01. Next base: position 6,121 of record DATGVJ010000263.1, on the reverse strand, counting down.
ACAGATTTGGAACACCCTTCAGCTCGGCATTGCGTGTGATTGAGCGTTATCGACTCATCGGCGGAGAAATGGCGCGCGACCTCCAGCGCAGGCACGTCAGCGAATATTTCCCCGCCGGGAGTCCCTTCAGGAATCCCTATGGGTTGGGCGATATCGATCCGGATACGAGCAAGCCGGGATTGCAGGCCGAGATTACGGTCGAGGACTCGATCATGTTTACCCGTCCGTGGTCGGCCCTCGTCACCTACCGCCATGGGCTCGGCAAGTGGCCGGAAGCCGTCTGCGCCGAGAACACGCGGGGGTCCGGCTCATCATGGGTCGTGTTGACGCCGCAAGCCGAGAAGCCGGATTTCTGAAGGCCACTTGTGTGTGGGCCTTCTCTTTTGGGCCAAACGTACTCGGTGTGCAGGGCCCGTATGTCTGCTTCCGCCAGGAGCGGAAAGTGTGTAGGGCGCAATCGCTTTATTGCGCCATATTGAGCCATGGGCCGGCCCACAACGGTCTTACGGGTATTGGGCGACGAGCGGCGCAATAAAGCGATTGCGCCCTACGCGCTATCCGAAATCCTCCGCCTGCAATTCGATCGGCTGGCCGTGGGGCGTGCGGTCAGCCGCACGGTCCCATGCCGTCTGATAGCGCTGCATCGTGTCGCTCGTTGCGATGCCTTTTCTGGCAACGAGGTGCTCAAGCGCATTGAGCCAGTGCCTGTAATAGGTATCGCCGGTGTCGGGGTCGCCGGCCGCTTGCGCGCGCTTGATTTCCTCGCCGAGCGTCGCGGCCCATTCGTTCCAGGTGAACAAGCCTCGTTCGTGCAGCGCCAGCGCCATGGCAAAAGCCTGCGCTTCCCAGGGTTCGCGGAACACCGGGCCTTCCGCATCGCAGGGAATGCCAGGAACCGCTTGCGTGGCTTGAGCCGCGGCGGCGCGGTCCAAGGTTTGTGCCATCACGTGGGCTCCAAATATGGCTCCCATGCTTCGATCGAAACCGAGAGCGTCGGGTCCGCAGCTTCGCCCCACAATTCGCGGGCCTCGAACAGCACCGTATAGAGCCATTGCGGATTCTCGCCTTGGCCAATGGCGACGCTGTCCGGGAACACGTGATGGCCGCGCACGCATTCGATAATGCCGGCGCGACCGCGCGCATAGCGCGGCAGCCGGGTGTGCGTTCGCGGATGAATGTTCTTGGTACGCACACGATCGCCGGCTTTGAAGCGTGCCGTCGTCGTTGCGGGCCGCGAATAGGACCCGCGCGTGAGCGCCTTGTTGACATCGGCTGCCGCGAGTGTGCGTTCAATCGGCTTGGGGTGGTGCAGCGAATGGCCGGCTGCGACTTCGTCGGCTCCGACGAGTCCATATTCGATCAGCAGCTTTTCCAGCCGCAACGCCCATTTGTCGTAATAGCTCATCGTGAGGTAATCGTTCGGCGGCATTTCCTCGATTGCGGCGCGCGACCTGTCGATGTTCCAGATTTTTGCGTAGCTCATCGCACGATTGAGCGCGAGCGAGCGGGCCTCCCAGGCGGAATGAAACGGCGGTTCGTTGGGTTCCGGCTTGACCGGACCGAACCCTTCCATCCCGCCCATATCGTGGATGCCGTTCATGTCGCGACCTCGCCGGGCGTGCGCGCAAGGCCGGTGCCGATCATGCAGTCGCGGGTCACGAGCGTGGCGAGCCGTTCCGCGTCCCAGCCGTCGGTGCCGGCAGGGCGCATCGGCAATACGATGAAACGCGTTTCTGCCGTGGAATCCCAGACGCGGATCCGGGTCGAAGCCGGCAGCGTCACGCCGAAATCGGCAAGCACGCCGCGCGGATCGATAACGGTGCGCGAACGATAGGGCGCGGACTTGTACCAGGTCGGCGGCAGGCCGAGCACTTCCCATGGATAGCAGGAGCATAGCGTACAGACGATTATGTTGTGCTCTTGCGCTGTGTTTTCGACCGCCACCAGGTGATCGCCTACGCGGCTCACAAATCCGAGCGAGCCCACGGCCGCTGTTGCATCCGCCAGCAGGCGGAGCTTGAAGTCGGGATTCGCCCAGGCCTTCGCCACCACCTTGGCGCCGTTGTGCGGGCCGATGCGCGTTTCATAGGCCTCGACAATCGCGTCGAGCGCCGCCGGATCGACATAACCCTTTTCGGTCAGGATGGTCTCGAGCGCGCGCACGCGCGCTTGCGTTTCTGTAAGCTCTGAACCGTGTTCGTGATCGTGACCATGATCTTGCGTCCCATGGTGATGATCGTGCTCATGTCCGGTCATGCGTCTTGCGAACCCCTCCGCATTGTTTCTATCGATAAACCTGCAGTATCCTCCGTGGTCGCGGGGGAGTCGAGGGTAACATGGCAAGTGCGCAGTTGTTCGATCTGGATGGAAAAGTCGCGCTGGTCACGGGCGCGTCGAGCGGGTTGGGCGCGCGTTTTGCGGAGGTGTTGGCGCAAAACGGCGCGGCCGTGGTGCTGGTTGCTCGCCGCGTGGATCGCCTGGCCGCGGTTGCAGAACGCATTGCCAAGGCCGGAGGGCGGGCACTCGCATTTGCTGCCGACGTGCGTGACCGCGATGCGATGGCGCGGGCATTTGACGCGGCCGAAGCGGCATTCGGAACCGTCGATATTCTCGTCAACAATGCCGGCGTCGCGCATACGGACCGTGCCGTGGAGCTTTCGGAGACAGAATGGCGGCGTGTCCTCGACACCAACCTCGATGCGGTATTGTTCTGGTCGCAGGAGGCCGCCCGCCGGCTGATGGCAGTTGGCCGCGGCGGGGCGATCATCAACATCTCTTCCATCCTTGGGTTGGGGGCTTCCAAAGGGGTGGCGGCCTATGCGGTGGCCAAGGCCGGCGTGATCCAGCTCACGCGTGCGCTCGGGCTCGAATGGGCGCGCAAGGGCATTCGCGTCAATGCCATCGCGCCAGGTTGGATCGTCACCGACCTTAATCGCGATTTTCTCGCGAGCCCGACAGGCGCGGCCATAAAGAACGCCATCCCGCTTGGCCGGTTTGGCGAAGCGGGCGATCTCGATGGCGCGCTTGTGTTGCTCGCCTCGGACGCAGGCCGGTACGTGACGGGAACGACCATCGTGGTCGATGGCGGACAGACGAGTGCGATATCGGGGTCGAGCTCGTAGGGCGCAATCGTTTTATTGCGCCGCTCGTCGCCCAATGCACGACCGTTGTAGGCCCATGTTGCAATAAATCGATTGCGCCCTACACACTTGTAATGTGTCGCGGGTTGGTAACTCTTTGCAGGTCAGCGCTTCGCTTCAACGTGGCGAGCGAAGTTGTTGAGAATGGCCAGCCAGCCGCCGCGTTGCTGCTCGATGGAATGAGTTGGCTCACTATCGAAGGTTACGCGCACCCCGACGCCATTCTGCCCAGGAGTAAACTCGACCTGCGCCATGCGATCGCCGAACGAATACTCGATGAGCTTGTCCTCGATGATCTTCGTATAGGTTCCGGCGAAATCGAAGCCCATGCTGCCGTCCTTTGCCTCCATGCGTGAGGAAAAGACGCCGCCGACGCGCAAATCCACCGTAGCAGCGGGCGTGTGCCAATCGTCGGAGGCTGCGTTCCACTGTTTGATGTCCTCGGGTGTGGTGTAGGCCCGCCAGACCTGCTCGATGGGGGCGGCGACGTTGGTTTCGACCGTGATTTTCATGGCGTGCCTCTTTGGTGGGACAGTGTAATCGTGTGGGACAGGTGGGACAGTGTAATTGCGCTTCTACTTGGGGCAACCGGCTAGTGTGACCGTGCCTGCGTTTCAAGGACGATTGTACGATCCCGATCCCGACATCGAGGCGCACCGATTTCAATGAACGAGATTATCTGCCGGTTTCCACGACGCGGCCGGTCGGCGTTATTGTGTTCCAATCACAACCTAAGCCTGCTATTACATTTGAATGGAAGCTTGACTGACGCTGGGGGTGGCCGGTGCGCCGCTTATTGCTCATAGGCATTGTTCTGACTGGCCTTCTTTGCCCGTCCGTCTTATGGGCCGCCGATCCATTGCCGCGCTCGGTACTGGTCCTCAGCCAGGGCTTTTCAGGCGCCCCATGGCCAACGGCTGTCCATCAAGCGATCCGTTCGGCCCTGAACGCCCGCGTTTCGTCGCCCGTTGCCGTCTATATCGAGGAATTGGATCTCGCCCGATTTGGCGGCCCACAGTTCGAACAGGCTCTGGTCAGCTATCTGCGTGAAAGGTATCGCCAAAAGGAAATCGGAGTCGTCGTCGCGGTCGGTTCGGATGCGCTGGAACTGGTGCTCAACCTGCGCAAAGAGCTATGGACCGAGGTGCCGGTTGCCTTTGCCGCGGTCGACGAGGCGACTGCCCGCGGGTTGAAGTATCCTTCCAATGTAACCGGATCGACAATGCGGCTCCGTTTCCAGGATGCGGTGACGGCAGCTCGAATCTTGGTGCCAAATTTCAATCGGATTGTCCTGGTGGGCCATCCTTTGGAAGGAAACCCATACCGGCGTCAGTTCGTGAAGGAACTCCCGGAATACACGATGGGGTTGGAGCGCATCGACGCTTCGATGTTGACGATGACCGAGATAAGGAAGCGGGTGGCTGCGCTGCCAAACGATGCGGCCATCTATTACACGGGGATCTATTTGGATGGGACAGGAAGGACCTTGATCCCGTATGAAGCGCTTTCGACGGTGGCGGAAACGGCTAACCGACCGATCGTAGTCGATGCTGATACCTTTATCGGACAGGGAGCCGCCGGTGGGTTCGTCCTTGATCCGATTGCTGTCGGTCAAGACGTGGCGGGGCGCGTATTGCGCATCCTTGACGGCGAAGCCGCTTCCAATATTCCGGTCACCGCGGGCAACTTTTCAAAACTGGTTTTTGATTGGCGACAATTGAAGCGATGGAAGGTCGATGAGAATTTGTTGCCGCCGGGAAGCGAAATCCGGTTTCGCCCGCCGACCATGTGGGAGCAGTATTCCTCGCAGATGACGATTGGTTTCGCTGCTCTACTGGTTCAGGCCGCAATGATCGCCTGGTTGCTGCTCGAACGTCGCCGCCGTTTTTTCTTCGAGTCGGAATCACGCGGTCGGCTACAGGACGTCATTCATATGGACCGCGTTGCTGTCGTCGGTGCAATGTCGGCTTCCATCGCACATGAACTCAACCAGCCGCTGGGAGCTATCCTGGCCAATGCCGAGACCGCTGAGTTGCTCCTTGCGGCAAGCCCGATCGACCGCGATCAGCTCAAGGAAATTCTCGCCGACATCAGGCAATCCGATCAACGCGCCGCAGAGATCATCGCGCACATGCGTGGATTATTGAAAAAAACCGGTGCGTCCGAATTGCAGGAATTCGACCTCAATGATGTAATTCGAGATGCGCTCCACACGCTGGAACCCGAAGCAAGAAGGAGAGGCGTTCTGGTGGGGCCCTATCAGGTGCAAGGCGCACTGCCGGTGCGCGCCGATCGGGTGCATCTGGAACAAGCAATATTGAATCTGGCGACCAATGCGATGGATGCCATGGCGAACTGCCCTCCAGACCTCCGCAAGATGATGCTCCAAACCGCATTCATTGGAGCATCCGAGGCCGAGGTGTCGGTAATCGACAGCGGCACCGGGATTCCAAAGGACAGGCTGAAAGACATTTTTCAAGCTTTTTATACAACCAAACGCAAAGGAACCGGCATTGGGCTATCGATCGTACGTACGATCGTCGAGATCTATGGCGGCAAGGTCTGGGCGGAGAACCGTCCCGGAGGCGGCGCGGTATTCCGCTTCACGCTACCGCTATGCAAGGCGCATCCTGCATGACCACCGCGCCGCCGGTTATTCACGTCGTTGATGACGATACGTCGTTTCGCACCGCAATTGCCCGTCTGCTGCGGGCTTCCGGCTACCAGGTTGCGCTCTATGAATCGGGCGACCAATTCCTGCAAGGTCCATTGCGCAACGAACCTGGATGCATATTGCTGGACATGCGGATGGCCGGACTCGATGGACTGGAACTGCAGGGTCGGCTTCGAAACCTGGACTGCACCTTGCCGATCGTCTTCTTGACAGGGCATGGGGATATTCCAATGAGCGTCCGCGCCATCAAGACCGGCGCGGAAGACTTCCTGTCAAAGCCGGTACCCAAGGAAACGCTACTTGCAGC
>DATGVJ010000262.1:0-4908 GCA_035300505.1 Xanthobacteraceae bacterium | reverse complement strand
GATGGGGCGGCAGATGATGAGATCACCTATCGAAGAAATACGGAAGCCTACGAACGCTGCGACCTCGTGCCCAACGTCCTCACAGGCGTCGGAACCATCGACATGTCAACAACTGTCATGGGGCAGAAACTGAACATTCCGCTGTTCTGCTCTCCGACCGCGCTGCAGCGACTTTTCCATCATGATGGCGAAAGGGCCGTCGCCAAAGCTGCCGAGAAGTTTGGCACGATGTTCGGTATTTCGTCCTTGGGTACCGTCAGCGTCGAGGAGATCGGTTCCACAATCAGCACCCCAAAGCTCTTCCAGTTGTACTTCCACAAGGACCGAGGCCTGACGAACAGCATGATCGAGCGGTGCCTTGCGGCCAACTTCGACGTGCTGGCGCTGACCGTGGACACCATCACGGGCGGAAACCGAGAGCGTGATTTGCGGACCGGCTTTACTTCGCCACCGCGCTTGACGCTCAAAAGTCTCCTCAGCTTCGCGCTGCATCCGGCATGGGCGTTCAACTATTTCACGCACGAGAAGTTCGAGTTGCCGCAACTGAAAGACTACGTGGCAGAAGGTTTGAACGTCTCGGTATCGGTCAGCGAGTATTTCAGCACGATGCTCGACCAATCAATGAATTGGCAAGACGCCGAGAATGTCCGAAAAAAGTGGGGCAGACAGTTCTGTCTCAAGGGGATTATGAGCGTTGCGGACGCGAGGCGTGCTCTGGACATTGGCGCCACCGCTATCATGGTGTCCAATCATGGCGGACGCCAGCTTGACGGGTCGCGGGCTCCTTTCGACCAGCTCGCCGAGATCGTAGATGCCGTGGGCGACCAGCTGGACGTGATTTGCGATGGAGGCATTACCCGTGGCACCCACGTCCTGAAAGCCCTTTCTGTGGGCGCAAAAGCGTGTTCGGGAGGAAGATTTTATTTGTATGCCCTAGCAGCAGCGGGGCAGCTCGGCGTCGAAAGGTCTCTTAGGAACCTTTATTCCGAAATCGAACGCGATATGAAATTGATGGGCTGCCGATCGCTCGCCGATCTAACGCGCGAAAACTTGAGATTTAGATAGGGGAGGGCGAGCCTGCTCAGGCGAACGATAGACTTGCAGGCAGTTGACAAGGCGATGCGTAAGCCGTTCGCATTTGTTTTCTCACTCGAAAGTGTTCCGGAATTGACCCACACCTTCCGTGGCCGGCATCCATCAGGCACGGCAGCTATCAGGGGCAGACCGACCGTCGGCTGCGGTCCGTTGCGAGGGAAGCAGATGACCCGGATGACACGCCCACCCTTACGCTGGGATTGTGCGGCCATTCCATGCGCGGGAAAGGCGGCGTATCCTCATGGTGGCGTGAACGGCGTCAAGCGAGCTTTGCAACGATGCAGGGAGGCCAAGCATGTTTTGTCGCAGCTGGACTTGCGCGTTCTCTTTGGCCGCGGCGCTGATGGTGGCAACGGACAGTGTGCGGGCGGCTGATGAAGCGAAATTCCCCAACTGGAAAGGCCAGTGGCTGGCCATCAACCCGCCTTTCGGAGACCAAATCATAAAGTTCGATCCAACCAAGCGCTCCGGACCGTGGCAGCAAGCCCCGCTGACGCGAGAGTATCAGAAGGTCCTGGAAGACAGCATGGCCGATCAGGCCAAGGGCGGGCTTGGTAATTACCCGACCGCCCGGTGTATCCCAGGCGGCATGCCGCGCATGATGGCGGCACCAAGAATGGAGTACATCATCACGCCTGACACGACCTACATTGTGGGGAATGCCGATGATCTGCTCGACCTTCGCCGAGTTTTCACCGACGGGCGCGACTGGCCTAAGGATAGCGAGGTCGATCCCACCTATCTCGGTTATTCAATCGGCAAATGGATCGACGAGGACGGCGACGGCCGCTATGACGTGCTCGAAGTGGAGACGCGCGGCCCCTTCAAGGGGCCTCGCGCTTACGACCACACCGGCCTGCCTCTGCACTTCGACAATCAGTCAACCTTCAAGGAGCGGTTCTTTCTCGACAAGAGCGATCCAAACCTTCTTCATGACGCAATCACGGTGTTCGATCACGCTTTGACGCGGCCTTGGAGCGTCGACAAGATATTTCGGCGCAACCCAAATCCGCGTCCAAGGTGGTCTGAAGCAAGTTGCAGCGAGGGCAACGCGAACATCGTGATCGGCAGAGAAAACTATTTCCGAAGCGCGGATGGGCTCTTGATGCCTGCCAAGAAGGATCAGCCGCCACCCGACTTGAGATATTTCAAACAACAACCGCAGAAGTGACGCTGCGTTAGCCGAAAACGCGGGAGCGGGATAACAAAAGAGGGTCTCGCGGCCGGCTGATGTGGTGTGGTGACGGATTCACCGATCGAACGGGAGATTATGGAATTCCCAGATGCTCGCTCACTCGCCCTTGATCCCTGCCGCCTTGATGATGGGCCACCACTTCTCGATCTCGGCCTTCTGCATCGCGGCAACCGCCTCGGGCGTCTGTTGCTCACGCGAGGGAATTTCGCTTCCAAGGTCAGTAAGCTTCTGAACGAGGGTCGCGTCGGCCAACGTGCTTGTAACGGCACCGTTGAGCTTGCCGATTATCTCCTTCGGCGTGCCCTTCGGCGCGAAAATTCCGTTCCAGTTCGCGAGCGAGAATCCGGCGAGCCCTGCTTCTTCCGCCGTCGGAATATCGGGCAATGCCGGCAATCGGTGCCTAGCCGTGACGGCAAAGGCCTTGATGCTGTCCGCCCGCACTGGAGCAACCGCGGTCGGGTCGGAGAAAATCAGGTCGATTTGGCCAGCAACCAAATCCTGCATGGCGAGAGAAACACCGCGATAGGGAACGTGCTGAAAACGGGTGCCCGTGATGTTCTGGAATAGAAGGCCCGCGAGGTGACCCTGACTACCCGCGCCGGGAGTGCCGAGGGACGCCTTGTCTGGATTGGCTTTCAGCCAGGCAATCAGTTCCTTCAAGTTGTTCGCTGGCAAAGCTTTCCTTGCGACAATTATCAAGTAGAAATTTATGAGCAACGCCACCGGTTCGAAATCGCTCAGCACGTCGTACGGGAGCGCGTAGATGGCACCGTTGGCGACGTGCGTACTCCAGTTGCCGATGCCGATCGTGTAGCCATCGGGAGCTGCACGGGCGACCCGACCGGTGCCGATGCCACCGCTCGCACCACTCACGTTTTCAATGACGATGGGTTGACCAAGGAAGGTTCGCATGCGCTCGGCCATGACACGCAAGACCGAATCAGCTCCGCCCCCGGCAGGATACGGCACGACTACTGTGATGGGGCGCGATGGGTAGGTCTGCGCTCCTGCAATTCGCGAGACGGCGGGCATCGCGGCAGCGCCCGCTGCCAGGTGCAGAAATCGACGGCGGGGAATTTTCATAGCGTCCTCTCGTCTCAGGCGCGCACGATCTTAGGCACGATCGCTTCGCACGGAATCGCCACTGACGATCCTGCAGCGTGAGCCGCGAGCGAAGCGGGCCTTGAAGGACGACGCGCCTTGGTCTCAGAGATAGTTGATGCTGTCATAAGCGCATAATGCTATTGTCTGATGAGGTCATCTCAAATCCGAAATGGGGGCCGACATGCGGTTGAGCGATCGCATCGGACGCCGGATGAAGCTGCAGGACCTGCACGTCCTCATGACCGTGGTGCAGGCCGGCACCATGGGGAAGGCGGCGCAACGCCTCAATACAACCCAGCCCAACATTTCGAGATCGATCGCGGAGCTGGAGTATGCGCTCGGCGTGCGCCTGCTCGACCGCCACCGCCAAGGCATCGAGCCGACCGCGTACGGTCGCGCGTTGCTCGATTGCGGGGCGGCCGTATTCGATGACCTGCGCCAGGGCGTCAAAAACATCGAGTTTCTCGCCGACCCTGCGGCGGGGGAAGTGCGGATCGCAAGCAGCACCATTCTCGCCGCGACCTTCGTTTCTGCCGTCATCGAGCGGCTCTCCCAACGTTATCCGCGAATCGTGTTTCATCTCGTCACGGTCACGGAAACGGACACACTGCACCTTGAACTGAGCGAGCGTAACGTCGATCTCCTGATCGCACGGAGATCGACCCTCTTTACTGAGGAGAAATTCGGGTTCGAAAATCTCTACAACGACTCATACGTCGTCGTGGCAGGCGTCCAAAGTCCGTGGGTTCGGAGGCGCAGCATCGCGCTTGCTGAGTTGACGAACGAATCTTGGTTGCTGCCCCCGCCGGAACGCGCGCTTGGGCCGGCTTATCTGGAAGCGTTTCGCGCCAGCGGACTCGAGTATCCTCGCACGGCTGTTTTCACCGTTGACCCCGCGGTGCGGATCGGTCTCCTGGCGACCGGGCGCTTTCTTACGATTGTCCCGAGGTCGGTATTGAGTTTTTCCAAACGTCCGGACATCAAGGTCTTGGCCGTTGAACTGCAACATGCCCACGTGCCAATCGGAATTGTCACCCTGAAGAATCGCACGCTCAGCCCCACCGCGCAGCTTTTCATCGAGCACGCCGGCGAAGTCGCCAAGCCACTCGCGAAAAGAAAACGGTAGGCATGTCGAGTTATGGCCCACAGGAGAAGATTCCTCCCGATGCCGACCGAGTCCGGTTACTGAGGTGCTGCAGTCACTGCTCCAAGAACCCTGCCGCAAGGCCGGGGATTCGCGCAAAGCGTCCGGCGGCGGTGGCCCACTGGTGTCTGGATTGCTGACGCTTTTCATAGCCGGGCTTCTCTGTCGGGCGTTCCCGGGCTAGCCCAACTTTACCAATTAGCTGTGCATAAGCACGTTTTTCGGGGTATGCGCGCCCAAAAAAGTGAGTCCGATCAACGAAGCGTACCCGCAAATCCTCTGTAGTGTAGACCAAGTATGTTTTCGATCGGTGGACTGGGGAGTAGGCTGCGGCCCCACGCACCGCCACGTGCGCAAAAGTCCATCGGCG
>DATGVJ010000261.1:0-5248 GCA_035300505.1 Xanthobacteraceae bacterium | reverse complement strand
AGAAGTGGGGGGAGGGCGGCTTCACCGCCATCGACTGCAGCTATACATCATTGGATCAGTGCAGGATGACGGCGTCGGGACGCTCAGCTATGTGCTACGCCAACCCATATTGGCCGCGAGCACATCAGGCATCGCCGGGCGGCGTCCATCGGCGACAAGGCCGCGTCTACTAGGACACGGATGTTGCGAAACTCGCCAAGCGACTGGCCAATGAGGGCCGTCGCTTGCCGTTCTGCAACGAGGCCGGCGCCTGCGTTATGGCTTTTTTCCGACAACTCATCGATCTCGGCCACGGCAGCACGGTGGCGGCGCCGGTGAACGGATCAAGACGGACTGAAGGGACTCGAAATAACTCGCGCGGCAGCATCGCTTTGGCGATCTCGCGTTTCGCTTCAGGCGAAAATCGAGCGTTAAAGTTGCGCGTCGTTCAAAGTAGCGAATATCGACAAATTCGCGATAAGGACATCTCGCGGGAAACCGGCGTGGTTTTTATTGGAAATTGTGAAGTTTCGCAGTTCAGGACGTGCGACCGAGTTTCAAGGTGCCTAGCGACAATTGGGGCGTGATGGGGCGCAGATGTTCGCAGCCGCTATGCGCTGGCATCTGAGAGAGTCGAGCATCTGGATTTAGCCACCTCGCCGCATCGGGTTTGGAATACTCTGCGAAAATCGAAGGAAAAGTCAAATGAAACTGTTTGATCTCACCGGCCGCGCCGCAATTGTCACAGGTGGCAACGGCGGAATAGGGTTGGGCATGCCGACCAGCCTGCGGGACGCTGGCGCATCGGTTGTTATAGCCGGACGCAACAAGGAAAAAAGCGCAAAAGCCGCGGCGTCGCTTGGCGAGCGCGCCCGCGCCATCGAAGTCGATGTCGCCAATGAAGCCTCGGTTCGTAGCCTGGTGGATCAGACAGTGCACGCATTCGGTTGCGTGGACATCCTGATCAACAATGCCAGTATCGCCATCCGCAAGCAGCTGGAAACTTATAGCCTCAATGAATGGCGGGAGGTCCTCGACATAAACCTGACTAGCGCCTTTCTGTGCTCGCAAGCCGTGTATCCACACATGATCAAGGCCGGGGCGGAAAGATTATTAGCGTGGGCTCGAGGCTATCGATCTTCGGAATGCCTCTCGCGGTGCCTTATGGCGCCAGTAAGGGCGGCATAGTGCAGAGGGGGCGATCTTTTGCCGCTGCTTGGGGAAAGGACAATATACAAGTCAACGCGATCCTACCCGGATGGATCGACACGGATCTAACCGCGACTGCCCGCACGCAGATAGAATGAACGTGTCATGGCCCGGACACCAGCGAAACGTTGGGGCTTGCCGGATGATTTTGCGGGGTCACAATTTTTCTGGCGAGCACCGCTTCCGATTTCGTCACGGGCACTGCAATTCCCATAGATGGCGGTTACTCAATAGCAGGGTAACCGTTAGCAATGACGTTAGAAGATCTCTAGACCCGATAGCAATTTGGCACCGTACAGTGCAAATTAAGCCAAAAATTGAGAGGAGAGAATCTTGAAAGAGAATGCACGGAGGCTGCTGTTCACCAACTGCACAGTCTGGACCGGCGATGTTGGATCGGCGGCGGCACGCGAGGTTCTAGTCGAAGGCAGCCGGATTGCGAGCGTCGCTCCTGTGGTGGCCGCGGATCGTAAGCAAGACGCCGTCGTGGTTGATTGCGGTGGCGCTACCCTCATGCCGGGCTTGGTGGATGGGCACTCCCATCTCTCCTTCCTGGAGAAGGCAGACGTTGTCGATACCGGATTCGTGCCGGTGGAGGAGCATACACTTCAGACAATGCACAATGCTCGGCGTGTTCTCCTCGGTGGCTTCACGTCGTGCGTGGGGGCGAGTTCGGCCAAACCGCGCCTCGACATCGTGATCCGCAACGAGATCAAAGCTGGCCGTATTCCGGGACCGCGCTTACTGGCTTCAACGCCGGAAATTACAGTCACCGGCGGGCTCGGTGACGAGCGCCTCCTGCACATGTATCGGGAATCCTTCGCCGTGGTCATTGATGGCGCCGAGGACATCCGGCGTTATGTGCGCACCATGAGCCGTGAGGGTTGCGATATCATCAAGTTGAATATTTCGGGCAACCAGACGGTGCCCAATGCGCCGCCGACTGCGACCATCATGACGGACGCCGAGATCGAGGCGGCTGTCACGACGGCGCATGCATACGGAAAGCGGGTGATGTCGCACGCGCGTTCATCCGAGTCCGTCCAGCTTTCGCTCAAGCATGGCATCGAATTCCTCAACCACTGCGAGTTCGCCGATGACCACACGATCGATATGCTGGAGGAACACAGGGAACGAGTGTTCTTGGCCCCCGCCTTTGGGCTCCTTCACAACACCCTTTATGAGGCGGCCCCATGGGGCATCACGCCTGAAAAGGCGGCGGCCTGGGGCCTGCCTGAGCAGGTCGAGAACTGCGCCAATGTCTACCGTGAACTACGGAAACGCGGCTTGCGGGTGCTGATCGGCGGCGACTACGGCTTTGCCTGGACTCCACATGGGACCAATGCGCGCGACCTTGACCACTTCGTCAAGTGGTTCGGTTACACGCCGGAGGAAGCACTCGTTTGCGGGACCATCAATGGCGCGAAGGCCATGCGGATGGACAACGAGATTGGCCGAGTTCGTGATGGCTATCTGGCCGACCTTATCATTGTCCGCGGCAGGCCGCACGAGGATGTCAGCTGCCTCAGTACCGAGAACATCCTCGTCGTTCTGAAAGAGGGCGAGCCACACGGTGATTTCGCTTGGCGAATCTCGTGCGCCACGCCGGCAGAACCAGTTGCTCTGATTTGAAGAGGCTTCTTCATGCTCCCGCTTCTCGGGGCGGGTGGCTTGTAAATTATATAGCAATGGCAACTACATAAGAGTTCGCAGTGTTATTTTGAGTGGCGCCACCCAGTACTCATCTGCTGCACGACGGCGTTGAGGATCAGGAAGTGCCGGTCGAGATGATCGCCTGGGAATTCGGAAAACAAGTTGCCGATATCGTCATGGAAGTGACTGACAACAAGACGCTTCAGAAGGACGAACGAAAGCGCAAGCAGATCGAAACCGCTCCAAAGAAGAGCAGGGAGGCCGAACTGATCAAATTAGCTGACAAACCAGCAATCTTCGAGCCATCGCGTCCAGTCCAGCCGCTGATTGGTCGGTAAAGCGGCGATTGGAATATATTGAATGGGCCAAGAACGTCGTGGCGGCCTGCGAGGAATTTCGCCTTGGCTCGAACAGCGATTCGACGAGGCTGTCGCAGCTGCCGAGCGGTCACTTGGGTAGCCGGAAGTGAATCGTGGACAGACCCCGACTTCGGGCTTTCACGTCGCCGAAATCGGTTCGAATGACTCTTGCTTGCGTACCCAAATCATCTCTCAGTCTTTAAGTCTTTTATGATGCCGTTGATGGTTCCCTCGGCGGTGGCCGCGTTAAATTCGGCAGTTCAAATGTAGGGCGAAGCCGCTTTGTGCATTGCCATCTGTGAATGGCGGCTTCATTACGGCATGGGCAGCGGGTACAGCCTCACCTAAATCTAACAGCAATAACGGAACCGTTGCGGTCTCGCGGCATGTCTTGCCGAGCGATCTACCAACTGCGATTAAGCACCTCGACGATCAGGAACTCAACCAACTGTTCGCGGCTGTTGTCGCAGAACGGTTGCAGCGCGGCGGCATGAAATCGCCTGTGCCCGATAATATCCCGAACAAGCGATCCGTTGAAGCAACAGCTGTTTCGTTGACTCCTGGGAAGTTAAGCGCAGTTCGTGCCGTCTTCAAAGCGGGTGTCACGCCCACCAAGATTGCCAAAGAATTTGGACTCTCTCAGGCGGATGTTCGAAGCGCAATTGCAAGTGATAAGCGGTAGTTATCTTATCTAAGATAGTCCGCCTTGATCTTGAATTCTGTTCTCTCGATCAATCCTGACGCAGATGCGTTGGCGCGGGATCTTCGACTCGCTCTTACCCTTTCGCCGGACCTGAGCGTCAGATTCGATTTCCTTTTTGTCGAATAGACCCTTGATTGTCGCTGAGGTGACTGGACCTTTCCTTGCGCCATTGATGACGTAGTGCCACGGCTTGTCGGTTGAAGGTCAGCGACTTCCAAATCTTGCACGTTTGCGACATGCCGACTGCGTCGAGCCATGTCCGAGTTCGAGGGCAAAGCGGAAAACATATGCTTGTGTGTACCGAAAACTTAAGCTCGGGCGTAGTGGTGGTGAAGTCCGCCAAGGATGGCGTGTGATTTGATGCTTCCGATTCGCTGAATTTGACGAGTGGCCGGCGCATCCTTGTTCAATGATCGATGCGTTCTGACGCTATTATAATAGTCGGCGTAGGATTTCAGGACCCGACGCAAATGCATCTCGCCCAAGACAATGATGTGGTCCACACACTCACGCCGGATCGATCCGATCAGCCGTTCGGCAAAGCCGTTCTGCCAGGGCGAGGCTGGTGAGGTAGGCCTGTCCCGGATACCCATGGCACGCAGTCGGCGTGTGACGACGGCACCATAGATCCGATCGCGGTCCCGGATCATGTAGCGCGGAGCCTCGTTCCAAGGAAATGCCTCCGTTATTTGACGCGCGACCCATTCTGACGTGGGAATCGTCGTGACGTTGATCCAGACGAGGTCTCTGCGGTCGAGCCGGACGATGACGAACGCATAGAGCAGGTCGAAACCGATAGTTGGAACAACGAACAGGTCCATGGCGGCAATGTCCGGCGCGTGGTTACGCAAGAAGGTTCGCCATCCCTGGCTGGGCGGCGCCCGTCGTTTGACCATGTACTTGGCGACGCTCGACTGTGCGACTTCAAACCCGAGCTTGAGCAGTTCGCCGTGGATGCGTGGCGCGCCCCAAAGCGGATTCTCCATGCTCATCCGCCGGATCAATACGCGCAGCTTCGTTTCGATCTGCGGTCGCCCTCCCAATGGGCGCGACTTCCAACGCCAGTAGCAGCGAAAGCCGGCCCTGTGCCAACGCACGAGCGTCTCGGGCCGGATGATTGTGAGAACCTGCAGGATTGATGGAAACCAGCGATACAGCAGGATAAAGAACCAGCGATCATGGTTCGTGAGCCGGACGCGACCATGCAGCCTACGCCTCAAGACATTCAACTGATGTCGAAGCGCCGCGTTCTCAGCTTCAAGCCGCAACTTCGACTTGAATGGCGAGGCCAGGACGGCCAGAACGAAACAGAACAGTCCGATCATTCCGCCAGCTTAGGCGATTC
>DATGVJ010000260.1:0-32620 GCA_035300505.1 Xanthobacteraceae bacterium | reverse complement strand
AAGAGAATCGGAAGCAGGAACCACCAGACGCTGCCGCGCACCAACCAACGATGTTGCGCCAACATCCGAGAATCCACGATACCTGCGATAAGGATCGCGATCGCCGGGTAGATCGGCATGACATAGTGCGGCAGCTTCGTCACGATGATCTCGAGCACGATCCACGACGGCACGACCCAAGCCAAAAGGAACTTCGCGCCAGGCTCGCGCCGCGCTGCCCAGATCGCCGGCACCGCAAACCCGGTCAATACTGCCGCTGGCCAAAACGTCACCCAGTACAACAAGAAATAATATCCGGGCGGTGCGCCGTGGGATTCTTGTCCGGTGGCAAGCTTTGCGAGCAAGTCTTGGCCAATCGATTCGGCGAAGAAGCTTTCGCCAGACCGCGAGATGATGGCAAGAAACCAAGGCAGCACGAGCAGCAAACACCAGATGATTCCTGGTAACGGCTTCAACGCCATGAGCCACCAAGCGGATCGATCGACAGCGATCAATGTGCCGGCAGCCAGGACCACAAACAGCGCAATCACCGGCCCCTTCAACAATATGCCCACGCCGATCGCAGTCCAGAAAACAGCCGGCGGCAACCACGCGGCACGCCCTTGAAGCCGCTCGCGTTGCTCAGGCAGGTAGACGCGCGCCAATGCCCCCATCGCTGCAACGGTCGTCGCCAGCAGCATGGCGTCGGTCTTGGCGATCCGCCCTTCGATGCTCAAAAGCAGGCAACTCGCCATCATCAGCGCGGCGAGTATCGCGGCCCGTCGCGAGACGAACACGAGCCCGGCCCAATAGGTCAGGAGAACAGCCCCAATGGCGCCGATCAGGGACGGAATGCGATAGAGCCAGATCCGGGTCTGGGCGCGCGGGACCCCAACCGCACTTGCGGCTTTCACCACTGCGGCTTGCATCCAGTAAATGCCAACCGGTTTCTTGTAACGCACCTGATCCTGGAAACGGATGTCGACATAGTCTCCCGTCTCCAGCATCTGCTTGGTGGCTTGGGCAAACCGTGCTTCGTCGCGGTCAACCGGAGGAATAGCGAAAAAGCCCGGCAAGACGCTCAACAGGGCTACGAGCGCGAGCATCGCCAAGGCGTGCCCGTGCGAGCGCGTCGCGAAATCCATTGCCAGATCAAAATAGTGCGCAAAAGCGATATCTTTTCGCTCCCGGCCGGTCATTACCGTCATGGGCCACCCTTCCAGCCGAACCATAGAGAATTCGTCCGGCCGGGGGAAGGACGGAGCGGGCTCGGGACCCTTAGATGGACGGGCAATCCACTACTGGAGCCGCACAACCACGCTGTCGGTCGCGCCCTTCGTATCCATCACGGTCAGGCGGACAAATCCGGGTCCTCCAGGTTCAAAGAATAACGTTTGGCGGCCGATGCTTTCCCCAACAGGCAGGCCGTTGACCAGCATGGTCACCGCGCCAACACCACCTGCGATCTTCAGCGCAATCGGATCGGGCCGGCCGTCTTCGCCCTCGCCCAGTTCGAGGCGAGCTCCGTTCGGCGGAAACATGATGCGAAGCGGCGGTTCACTTCCCTCGCCCGCCAGCGCACCCGCCCGATACCGCTGCAACGGTGGCGGCAACTTTGACGATGTCGCAATGAGCGTGCCCTTTGGAGCCGGCGGGAGCGCCGACAGCAGCTTGCCGGTGCGTGCGAATGCATCGAACAGGATCGGCGCCGCCGTCTTGCGGCCGACGAGGCCGGACACCGGAGCACCATCCGGTCGGCCAACCCAGACGCCGATCGTACGCCGCCCGTCAAATCCGACCGACCAGGCATCTCGATACCCATAGGATGTACCGGTCTTGAAGGCGATCCGTCCGCCGGTCGCGTTTTCTGGCGGGGGCGTGCCCAACAGCACATTGCCGATTTGCCACGACGCCGAAGGATCCATCAGCCGGATCGGAACGCTTGGCGCCCGGGCTTCGTCCATACGCTCAACCAACGGCACCGTTGTGCCCAGGCGGGCAAGCCCGGCATAAAGAGCCACAAGATCGCTAAGGCGTACGCCGACGCCACCAAGCCCCATGGCAAGTCCCGGCGCCTCGCCCTTGGGTAAGACCAGCCTGCCGCCGGCCTGGGTCAGTCGGGCGGTAAAGCGGTTTGGGCCAACTTTATCCAACACAGCCACCGCCGGCACGTTCAATGAAAGCTGCAATGCTTTGCGTACCGTCACCGTGCCTTGGAAGGTGAGATCGAAATTTTCAGGCGCATAATTGCCGTAACGCGTGGGCCGATCCTCGATCAAGGTCTCGGGGTGGATGAATCCATCCTCGAAACCAAAACCATAGATGAACGGTTTGAGTGTCGATCCAGGCGAGCGCAAGGCCTGCGTCATGTCGACTTGGCCTGCACGTCCGGCGTCGAAATAATCCGCCGAGGCAACACGGGCCAGGACTTCCCCAGTCGCATGATCGACGGCGAGGATCGCAACCGAAATGCCGGGTCCGAGCGCAACCGCACGATCCCGCGCGAGGTCTTCAAGGCTCTTCTGCATCGACGCATCGATCGTCAATGTATGAACCCTCGACCGGGGCGCTGCCGTAATCGCCGCATCGGCCGCATGCGGCGCGAGCATCGGCATCGGCCTGCGGGCGTCCGGAACGGGCTCCAGCTTGGCGCGCGCAACCTCATCGGCCGGCGCGAGACCCGATGCCGCGATCCGATCCAGCACGCGGTTGCGTGCAAGGTGCGCCACCGCGGCAAATCTATCGGGCCGGCGAACCTCCGGGGCCTGCGGTAAAGCGACGAGCAGCGCCGACTCGGCCAGATTAAGCCGACGCGGCTCCTTGCCAAAATACGCATGCGAAGCGGCGCGAATGCCTTCCAGGTTTCCGCCATAGGGTGCCAAACTGAAATAGAGCGCCAGGATTTCATCCTTGCCGAGGGCGTGCTCGATCTGGATGGCCCGCACGAACTGGCGGAGCTTAGCCGTCAAAGATCTTTCAGTCCGGGGCTCCAGCAATCGCGCCACTTGCATGCTGATCGTGGATGCGCCCGATACGATGCGCCCATTGCCGATGAGCTGAAAGGCCGCCCGCCCGAGCGCAATCGGATCGACGCCATGATGCTCCAGAAAACGCCTGTCTTCGTAAGCCAACAAATAGCCAAGCAATCGCGGATCGACGCTGTCGCGCGTTGCTGGAAATCTCCATCGACCTTCGGGCGTGATGTAGGGCCGGAGCAGGCGCCCATCGCGGTCGATAACGAGGGTCGAGTACTCGACGCCGCCACCAAGCGAGACCGGACCCAACGATACGATCCACCAGGACGCAAAGGCCCCCGTCGCGACAAATGCAATCGCGGTCGCGACAAGCATCAGCCGCAACGTGCGCGACCATCCCACTTCTCTCACCTTGCCCACTTCTCTCCCCTTGCCCAGTCCTCTCCCCTTGGGAGGCATCCCAAGGGGATTTTTGGGCAGTTCGGGCGAAGCGATATTGTTCGCCATGCTCATCGTGCAGCTGAAACTTCAATTGTTCCAGTGCCGGTTCGGCCGAAGCGGTCCGGCCGATACATATCCTCGACGTAGGCTTGCGGATGCACATACCGTCCCGGTGATACCGCGCGCACCACATAGGCGACCGTAAACACGGCCTCATCGCCGGCCTTGCGATCGAAGGCCGCGCTGAAGCGATCGTCGCGGAATTCGAAACTCACGGGCTCTACCGCATCTTCGATCCACGACAATGTCCCGGTGTCACCCGAGGATACGAGCCGCGGGTTGTCGATCTCGAACCCGGCGGGAAGATAATCGGCTACGATGATACGGCCGAACTGAGGTTGAGGCTCGGTGATCTTAAGAACGACCGCAAAACGATCGTTCTGCTTCGCCTTGGTGGCATCGGCAGGCTTGCCTTCAAGTGTGTAATACAGTCGTTCGATCTTGAAGCCCCTTTCGGCGGCAGGTTCCGGCACCAAGGGGGCGCCGCTGACCGTCATAACGGCGCGCACCGTATTGTCGCCCGTATTGGTGACAGTTACGGCACGTCCGTCGAGGCTGCTTTGTCGGAAATTTCGATTGAACGTTCCACTATGCGATTCTTGGGCGGCCCCAGGTGCGCCGCCACTCGCCACGCTCAACGAAATGCCCGAGCCCTCTTTCGACAGCGCGCGTGCCGCCAGCACAAGCCACGCTTGCTCCTGTGTCGAAATATAGGGAGTCAGGTTGCGCGCGCTCTCGATCCGTTCGACCGCATTGATGATGGTCGCACGTTGCGCACCACCTTCGGCGGCCAGCGTCACCAGGGCGGCTGCATCTCGCAAGACCGAACCGTAATCGGTACGCCCGTATTCGAGAGCAAGTTGCGGCGCCAGGGATTGCAGCGCCGCGCCGTAAACGCGCTCTGCGCGCGTACGATCGCCAAGCATGCCGAGCGCCGCGGCAAGCTGCGCCTTGGCGATCAGGGTTGCGAAGTCATCGAGCTTGGTATCGGCGTAGTAACGCAGATCGCCAATTGGCGCCGAGCCATTGCGCGCGAGCACGTAAAGCGCATAGGCGAGAGCCCGCCCGCCATTCTTGCGCGGTTCTTCGGCGTTGCCGACGTAGTTGCGCAACCGTTCGACAGCCAGTTTGAAGGCGGTGTCGGGAACGACAAACCCGCGTTCACGCGCACGACTCAAGAAGTCCGTGACATAGGAGTCGAGCCAGGCGTCGTCACCACCAGCCGACCAAAGGCCGAATGAACCGTTGGACCCCTGGCGCGCCAGCAGTCGATCGATTGCATCGCGGATGCGCTGATCGATGGCCCCGTCGAGAGAAAGCTGTGCTTCGCTCGCGAGATCGTTGACGTAGAGGAGCGGCATCGCCCGGCTCGTAATCTGTTCGGAACAGCCGAACGGATAACGATCGAGAGCCGACAACAGCCCGGCCGCGTCGAGCGCACTCGATAGTCCGACCGAGAGCGCCACGCTTGCGCTGCCCGGCACCAGATCGGCGAACAGGTCACGCGACAGCGTCACGCTTTCGCCTTTGGCAAGCGGGCGAACAGTGCGGCGTGCCAGTACTTGCGAAGCCGGCTTCACGCCTAGCGTATAACCGCGGTCGAGCGAATATCCATTTGGACCGCTGATGCGCACAGTCAGATTGGCGATGCCGGTCACAGCCGCGGACAGGGGCACCGTGATGGCGCTGCGCTGCTTGGCGTTCAGTCGCAACACCTGCGATGTGCCATTGCCGACCACGTTGACGCCATCGCTCCGGACGTCGACCCGATAATCACCGGCAGCACCTTCCACGTTGTCGACATCAAGGTGCATGCTGCCGCGATCGCCATTGAGCAGAAAGCGCGGCAGCGTCGCGGTCAAAACGACGGAGTCCCGGATCGTGACATCGCCTACGGCGCGGCCGACCTTGTCGCGACTCCAGGCCACCGCCATGATCCTGGCGCTACCGGCAAAATCCGGAATGTCGAACACGACCTCCGCGCTACCATCCGGCCGGACCGAAACGATCCCGGAATAGAGCGCCAACGGTTTTTGCGCAGGTGCACTTCCTTCCAGAACCGCCGAGGCAGAATCGCCGCCGCTTCGAATTTGCCCGCGGGTCCCCTGCATGCCATCGATGAGCTGTCCATAGATATCGCGGATTTCAGTGGAGAGCTGCCTCTGGCCAAAGTAGTAATCGTCCGGTGCCGGCGGCTTGTACTTGGTGAGGTTGAGAATCCCGATATCGACCGCCGCGACAACAATGCGAGCATCTTCACCCGCGGCGAGCCCATTGATCTTGATGGGGATGCGTAGTGCGGCGAGCGGCCGCTGCAACTGCGGCAGGGTCATATTGACCGCCAGCGTTCTCGCCTGGCGATTGACTCCGAACCATTGCACACCGATGGCACGGCCCGGCATGCGTTGTTCACGCACGTCGAGTGGCCGGCGCAGCGTGGCCACCACATAGGCGCCCGTGCCCCAATCACTGCCGACCGGAATGCGCAATCGCGCGGTGCCGGGCGAAACGTCCTGTGTCACGGTCGTGATGAGCCGATCCGCAATGACGTTGACGGTCACCTTGCCCGCCGCACGCGCTGTGACCGCAACATTGAGGGCCTCACCAGCGGAATATTCCCGCTTGTCGAGCGCGAGTTCGAGAAGGTCGGGCGTCTCGGCGCTCGCCTCAGCGTAGAAACCCGCATCGAAATTGATCGATGTCACAGGTCCGCTACGATCGCCAGTCGATACTTCGAGGCGATATCGTCCCCATTGCAGGGGCATCGACAGGCGTGCCGGCGTATCGGCCGTCACATTGAACTGGCCATCGGCAACGCGACGAGACAGCTTGATGGGTTCGTAGTCCCAGGAACCATCGCGACGGTAATACTGGTAACGGGTCTCCACCTTGAGCAATTCATAACGCATGGCGCTACGCGCCAGCGTGGCGCCGTCGGGCGCAACGACGATAACCTCAAACGTCGCATTCTCGCCTTCGCCGAGTGAACGGCCGGTGAAAAGCGGCTTGACACCGATCATCGGACCGCTTGGCGCTACCGGAATCGTGGCCTTTCGCTCCACGGCACGACCGCCGGGTTCGGCCAGGCGCACGATGACCTGTGCTTCGAGCGGCCGCGTTGTTTCTGGTTGCTTGTCCAGAGTAAGCGTGAATTTGGCCTTGCCGGCGCGGTCGGTGGCCGGCAGGCTGTCAATCGGTTGGCGTGGGCGTTCCGTCTTGTCGTCGGCCAGCCCAAATTGATAGCGGGGAAAGCCTGCACGCTCGTCCGCGACCCCGATCACCACTTCGCCTTCAAGCTCAAGACCGGCGGCAGGAGCACCATAGAGATAGCGTCCATCGATCGTAAACTCGGCCGAACTGGTCTTGGAAACACTCGTCGCAGCCGTTGCAAGTTCGAATTCCAGCCGATCCGGAACATAGTCCTCGACCATGAACGTGGCTTCGCCGACTGGGGGCCGCTTGGGATCGGAAAAGGCGCGAACACGCCACGTCCCAGTCGGGGCGGATGCCACCAATGGAACCGCCAGCACGCGCCCGCCGATGCCCTGGTCCGCGACGACACTGCGCCGATATTCGACGCCATCCGGCCGTTCGATAACGAGCGTAAGTGGTGCGCCGGTTGAGGCGATCCCCTGCCCATCCCGCAGTAAGGCGGTGAGTTGGACCGTCTCGCCAGAACGATAGACCCCGCGTTCCGGATACACGAAGGCATCGAGCCCTCCCGGCACCTTGCGGCCGGCTACCCCGCGGTCGCTCAGGTCGAAGGCCGGGTTCTTGAGGCTCAGAAACGCATAGTCGCCACGGGCGTCGGAAGCGACGAGCAGCGTGGGTGTTGTCGCGCCCTCGCCACGCGTGAGGCCCGCTTCGAACTGGACATAGCCGGCATCATTGGTGCGCTTGGTCGACAGGATTTCATTGGCGCGTGACAACAGGCGAACCTCGACCGCGCCGCGGCCGGCCGTCGTTTCGAGCGAATGTACAAACGTGTGAATGCCGTCATTGCCAAAATAAGCAGTGAGGCCGAGGTCGGAGACAACGAACCACTGCGTTGCCATATCCTCATTGTCATCCGCCGGTGTTTCAGCGGCCCGTGCCACCATGACATAGACGCCGGCCGATAGAGTGCCGATCGCTTCCCCGACCGGGAATGCCGTGGTGACATCGGCGTTCAACGTCTGCTCGACGTTCATCTGGCCTTTCCAAACCGTGACGCCGCGCTCCTCCGTCAGCCGGCCGACGTCAAAACGGTCGAGGCTGCGCTGGAAATCCCGGCCGATCACTGTCGAAAGCAAGTTTCGATCGCCAATACGGTAAATCTCGACCGCGACCGCGCTGGTATTGACGCTTACCACCGGGATGCCGCGTTGGCCCGTGCGCGGCAGCACATAGGACTTGCTGGCAAAGCGCACGAACGGCTTGCGATCACGCACATAGATGTTGAACTCGGCGCTCTTGGCCAATGTTTCCTTGGCCGCCGAAGGAATGCCCGCCCGCAGCGTGACATTGTAGCGCTCCCCGTGCCGCAGACCCTCGACACAGATTTGCTTCTCATCGACCGATACCGCCGGCCTGTCTTGCCCGTTGACGGCCACGAATGGCGAAAGATCGGTACGCCGTCCAGGAAGCTCCTCGGAAAACTGGAAACAGGCCCGCGGCGATACCGCGTCCGCGTCGACAGAATAATCGAGGAGACGAAAACCGTGATCCTCTCGCATGCGCTCATATTGCTGGCGAACGTCCGCCACCTCACGGATATCGAGCGAAACCCGCAAAGAATCGAGCGCCGGACGCCACAATTGACGATCCGCATAGGTGCGCGAGATGATCAGGAGGCTTTCGGCTTCATCGGCCGGAGCCGTGCTGCGCTGGAAGGCAATGTAAGACGCTGTTGCGGCACGCTCCAGCAAGGTCGTGCGCTCGCGGTCATTTCCGGGTCGGATTTGCAATACCGCTTTGGCAAGCCGCAGCCAGTTCGCACCATCCGCCGGGGTGACAACCGCCAACTGCCCGAGCAGTTGCAAGCCGGCGCGGAAATCGCCTCTCGCAAAGGCAGCGTCCGCGTCGCGCCGCAACGTGGCGGCATTTCTGGTGATTTGTCCCGACTCGGCCTTGATCTGAGCCTCGAGCTTGATCGCGGCATCGCCGAGTTCGTCGCGTTGAAACGCCTTTTGGGCGAAAGCAGTCGCGGATAAGGGCAGGGATAGCAACGGAAACGACAAAAGACCAACGAGCGCGGCAAAAAAACCGGCGCGGACAAGCGCAATCATGTTTGGATCTCCCTTCCCGCCGGCCACCACCGCGCGGGCTAATCCATCCCAAACACCAAAAAGGTGTCCAGGTGATGACTAATTTGAGCCGGCCGCGGGGAAAGATGAAGGGGGAAACAAAATTTCGGGTGCCGGGTATTATACGTCCCTGTGGGCTCCTATTCAAAAGGCGTTATCTGGCCGCAAATAAGAAGTGAATTAATCGTCAGCCTCCGCAAGCTCTTTCAGTTCGTCTTCTGTGGCATATCGCATAAAAGGGAATCGCTCATCACCTGCTTCCTGGAGCCGACGGTGAATTCGCGACAGCGTCTGAATGACAGCCTCGCCGCCAATCAATGCCGGCGCACCGGGTGTCAAAACGATCATGATTTCCAGGGCCTCGTCGCCCATCCAATCGACCTTGGGCCGGCTCGTGACCGATACGACGTTAGTCGGCCTCGGAGTCGCGCTGGCAGCCTCCTTGGCAATCGTGTCGATCTGCGTTGTGTCCACCAACGCCGCCGCGCGCGCCAAGGAGTCGTGCTTATTTGCCACGCCCCAATTGGTCTTGCCCAGTCCTCGGCCGCGGGCAGACGCTCTGGCATTTGGCGGGCAAGAATAGTAAAAGATACAATGGGTGGCCGCCATTCTTGCCCGATTGTGTCAAGCGCTAAGTTGTTGTACCGACATCACAAGTCCTCGTAGCTCAGCCGGAAGAGCAGCGGATTTCTAATCCGCAGGTCGCGTGTTCGAACCACGCCGAGGACGCCATTTCTTGTTGCCAAATGACGTTGCGGCGAGCCACTTCCGATCGTCGAACGGTCAACTCTGAGCAATCGAACGCCCCATGCGCCTTCAACTCAATTTTGCCGCCGGCAATTACGACTTCGTGCGGCCGCTTGCCGACGGCACCATCAAGGCAGACGGGATCGACCTCAATATCTTGAGCGGGATGGGTTCGGGCGAACGCCATTATCGCATGGGGCACGGCCACGAATTCGACCTGTGCGAATTCAACGCCGCCGCCTACCTTGCGGCGCGGGACCACGACGTGCCCTGGATGGCGCTGCCGGTTTTTCTGCATCGGCGCTTTCGCCATGGCTTCGTCTTCGTCAATCCGGCCAAAGGAATTTCAACGCCGGCGGACCTGCGCGGCAAACGGGTCGGTGGCCCGACTTTTCTTGCCGCCGGAAATGTCTGGATGCGCGGTATCCTCGAAGAACACCACGGCGCTCCCCACCGCGACATCACCTGGTTTGCCGAACGAAACGACGCCGTCGATTTCACGCCGCCTCCGGACCTGCGCTACGAGCGTGTACCGGAGGGCATTCGCGCCGAGAAGATGATGCTGGACGGCGACCTCGACGCCCTCCTCTCGCCCGACCTTCCCCAGGCATTTCTCAAGGGTGACAAGCGTATCGCACGCCTCTTCCCGGACAACAAGGAGGAGGAAATCCGCTACTTCAAGCGAACCGGCATCTTTCCGATCATGCATGTCACGCTCATCAAACGGGACATTGTCGAACGCCATCCATGGGTGCCGAACAATCTGATGAAGGCCTTCAACCAAGCCAAAGAACATGCCTACCGCCGCATTCTCAATCCACGCAATGTAGCGCTTGCCTGGGTACGAAATGCGCTTGAGGAACAATTGAATGTGCTCGGTTCCGACCCTTGGGAGTTCGGTTTGACGCAAAGGAACCGCAAGACGCTCGACACGTTGCAACGCTATTGTCTGCAACAAGGCATCGTGCGCCGCGAGCGACTGCTGGAAGACCTGATCATCGATGCCGGAAGGATCGATATTCCGGAAGAGGTTTGAATCCGGCAGGCTTTGCATCAACGGGCGGGCAGATAGGCTTCCGTAGTGAATGCCCTGACGTCGGGGCTGGCGAGTGTTCCCATCTCGACGAGCGAATCGACAAGAACTTTCAGGCCTTCTGGTTCGAACCGGCCATCTGTGGAATAATTGTCGATCAATTCATCGTAGATGCGGCTTGCCGCCTCGGGCGACACGTCCATGCGCCGCGCTGCAATTGGCAAGGTGGCAGCCTTGTTGGCACGCATGAAGGCCACGCTTTCGTACCAGCCGGCGAGGAAGCTGCGCACCGCCTGTGGTCGCTTGGCCGGGAGATCATTGTGGGCGTAGATCGCCTGCGTGATCATGACCGGCACGTAATCGCGCACTTTGAGAAAGATGCGCCCGGCCGAGAGCTCTTCAACCGCAGGCCCGAGGCAAAATCCATCACGGTTGCGTCGATCTGGGCAGTGCGCAGTGCCGCCACCTGCGCACTGTCCTGGCCGAGGGCCACTGAAATGATGCCCTGCGATCCGAAACCGAGCTTGCGCGAAAGCTGCCGCACGACCCAATCGGACAGTCCACCGGCAGTCGAGATGCCGACGCGCTTGCCCTTGAGCTCCCCATGCTCTTTCATCGGATTGTCATGGCGCACGATCACTGTCGTCTGGCGCGGCCCCGTCGTAATGACGCCGACCGCCAGTGCATGCTTGCCTTTGGCAACGAGCGAAAGGTCCGGTCCACCCGCAACCACAAGGTCAAGGCTCCCGGCTGCGAGGGCCTGATGGGCGCGCGCCGCGCCGCCCAGATCGGCGCGCTCGATTTCCAGGCCATGCTTGGCAAATATGCCGGTATCAATGCCGACTTGCAGCGGCACGAATGCGATGGCGGCGGGGATCGAGACCCCGACACGCAGTTTCTCTGCAGCCCGAACGGCCGCCGTTGATCCCAGTAGTCCTATGCAAGCGGCAGCTGCCAAGACCGTGGAAATGAATACCCGCCTCTGCGACATGGCTGGCATGGACGTCCTGTGTGACAAAGTTGACACCGCGACCTTTAGCCCAAAGGCGGAATTTCGCCTAGAAATGGTTTATGCTCAATTACAAGCGTGCGACCCAACGCATGCTCTCAAGAGGGAGATTTCAATGGAACACGATCGTCGATCATTCCTGAAGACGACGGCTCTCGCCGGTGCCGCGACCGTTGCCGGCGCTGCCGCTGTGGCGACAGCGACCACGGCCGTAGCGCAGACCGGCTCCGGCGGTATGCCGAGAGGCATGACATTTGCGACGTTGCGCCGACCGGAAGGTTTTGGGCTCGGGCTGCGCACCGACCGCGGCATTCTTGACGTCGTGGCGGCCGAGAAGGATTTTCACGAGAACGCACCGACGACGATCACGGACATCTTCAAGGGCCAAGGCGACGTCGCCGGCTTGCGGCGTCTTGATGGCAAGGCTCGCGCCAGCGCCAATGCGGCGAGCTATTTCATCGCCGAGGACAAGGCGCAGTTTGGACCTGCGGTTACAGACCCGGAAAAGATCCTCTGCATCGGTCTCAACTACCGGGCCCATGCGGCCGAAACCGGCAATCCAGTTCCGAAGACGCCGATCCTGTTCAACAAGTTCAATACCGCGCTCAATTACCACGGCAGCACCGTCGCGGTGTCCAAGGAGAAAGCCAAAGAATTCGACTACGAGGCCGAACTCGTGATCGTGATCGGGCGCACCGCTCGCAATGTCAGTGAAGCCGATGCTCCGAACTACATCTTCGGCTATGCGACCGGCAATGACTTCACCGCACGCGACTTGCAGCGGGCATCGAGCCAATGGATGCTCGGCAAGACACTCGATGGTTCCGGAGTGGTCGGCCCCTGGCTTGTCACGTCCGACCTCGTTGACGGCGACAAGCTCGGGATCTCGCTCACCGTCAATGGCGAAAAGCGGCAGAGTTCGAACACTTCCGACCTGATCTTCAATTGCAAACAGCTGGTGAGCTATATTTCGACCTACATGACGCTCAAGCCCGGAGACATCATCTTCACCGGCACACCCTCCGGCGTGATTTCAGGTTACCCCGCAGACAAACGTGTGTGGTTGAAACCAGGCGATAAACTCGTGACCTCGATCGAAAAACTTGGTGATCTGATGTTCACGCTGACCTGAGGCTAAGCCTCAGTTGTTTGACCACAAATAGAAACAAGCCCCATTTCCTGCGTCTGGGAAATGGGGTGCAGTTCCCACGAATCCCAGTCCGTTGTCCCTTGACACTAACTCCTTTGACATTGTAGAACAAAATAAGAACGATCAGTGGATCGTAGGAGGCACGATTGGACAACATTGAAGGCCTTGAGCAGCGGGTATACGCCCTGGAGACGAAGTTCACTGCCACACAGCGGCTGGGCGAGGCCGATTTCGCAGAGATCAAGGCCGATATCGCAGTCCTCGCGGCACAGTTCGCCGCATTCGAACAAAGGAGCAGCAAACGATTTCTCGGTCTTGAGACGCGCATGGCCAACCTTGAAGCGCACATGGGCAACGTCGAGACAGTTCTAGGCGAGCATACCAAACTGTTGGAACAGCATACGAAGCTGTTGGAGGAGATACTCCGCCGTCTTCCCGAGAAAGCTTAAGCAGCTCCTCAGTTTGCTGGCTTGCGCCTCGCCGCCCATAAGGCCATCTTCCAGCCGCTTACGAAAGCTTCCTGGCCGGCGCCAGGACGCGTGCAGGGAAGGAATGCGCATGGCCAAGGAACCGCAACCCGCAAATATGATGCCCAAAAACCGGCGCCTGCGCTCGCAACAATGGTTCAACAATCCCGACGATCCTGGCTCCACGGCACTTTATTTTGAGCGCTATTGCAATTTCGGTTTCACCCGGGCCGAACTCACCTCGGGGCGGCCGATCATCGGCATTGCGCAGACCGGGTCTGATCTATCGCCCTGCAATCGACATCATCTGGAATTGGCGCAGCGGGTGCGCGATGGCATTCGCGATGCGGGCGGCATTGCGCTCGAATTTCCATGCCATCCGATCCAGGAGACCGGCAAGCGTCCCACGGCTGCGCTCGACCGCAATCTGTCCTACTTGAGCCTCGTCGAAGTGCTCTACGGCTACCCGCTGGATGGCGTCGTGCTTACCACTGGCTGCGACAAGACCACGCCCGCCGCCCTCATGGCAGCCGCCACCGTCAACATTCCGGCGATCGTGCTCTCGGGCGGCCCGATGCTCAATGGATGGTGGAAAGGCGAGCGTGCCGGCTCGGGCACGATCAAATGGGCGGCGAGCCGGCGTCTGGCGGCCGGCGAAATTGACTATCCGGAATACATGGACACCGTCGCAGCCGCCGCCCCATCGGCCGGACATTGCAACACCATGGGTACAGCCTCGACCATGAATGCGCTTGCCGAAGCGCTGGGTCTCTCTCTGCCGGGCTGCGCCGCCATTCCGGCGCCCTACCGCGAACGCGGCCAGATGGCGTACGAAACGGGAAAGCGAGCGGTCGAGATCGTGCTCGAGGACATCAAGCCGTCCGACATCCTGACCCGCCAGGCTTTCGAAAATGCGATCGTGGCCTGTTCCGCCATCGGCGGCTCGACGAATGCACCGATCCATCTCAACGCCATTGCGCGCCACGCCGGCATTCCCCTCTCCATGGATGATTGGGAACACATCGGCTATGACGTGCCGTTGCTGGTCAATATGCTGCCGGCCGGCAAGTATCTGGGAGAAGAATATCACCGTGCCGGCGGCTTGCCGGCAGTGTTGAATGAATTGCTCAAGGCGGGCCGGCTGCATGCGGATGCGCCGACGATCAATGGCCGCACGCTTGGCCAAAATGTCAGCGGTACCGTGACCCGGGATGCGGACGTCATCTTGCCATACGACCAGCCGCTTAAGGAACAGGCTGGGTTTCGGGTGCTGCGCGGCAACCTCTTCGATTCCGCTATCATGAAGGTCAGTGTGATTGCCGAGGAATTTCGCCAGCGCTATCTCGCCAATCCAAATGATCCAAATGCCTTCGAGGGCCGCGTCGTCGTGTTCGACGGCCCGGAGGACTACCACCTCCGCATCAACGATCACTCTCTCGACATCGATGAACACACCATCCTGGTCATGCGCGGCGTCGGCGCCAT
Source organism: Xanthobacteraceae bacterium (assembly GCA_035300505.1). Classification (GTDB taxonomy): domain Bacteria; phylum Pseudomonadota; class Alphaproteobacteria; order Rhizobiales; family Xanthobacteraceae; genus VAZQ01. The sequence goes on along the minus strand of DATGVJ010000260.1, from coordinate 17,989 downwards.
CGGCTATCCGGGATCGGCCGAGGTCGTCAACATGCAGGCGCCTGCTGCCCTTATCAAAAAGGGCCTGACGTCGCTCCCCTGCATCGGCGACGGTCGCCAGTCCGGCACGTCGGGTTCGCCGTCGATTCTCAATGCGTCGCCTGAAGCCGCTGCCGGCGGCGGGCTTTCGTTGTTGCAGACGGGAGACCGCGTGCGCATCGACCTCAACAAGGGAACGGCCGATGTGCTGACTTCGGAGGTTGAACTCGTAAAGCGCCGGGTCGCGCTCGCGAAGGCGGGCGGCTTCATGTATCCGCCGAGCCAGACACCGTGGCAGGAAATACAGCGCAGCCTGGTCGACCAACTCGCCGAAGGCATGGTGCTGAAACCGGCGGTCAAGTACCAGCATGTTGCCCAGACAAGCGGGACCCCACGCAACAGCCATTAGGCCGCGCGTCACACTTGCATGAAACTCCGGCTTAAGACGCGATGAACGTAAACTCGGATCGCCCGTTTGCGCCCGCTCTTCAAACAGCGTCGCCACCGCGTGCCGCAAAGCTCATTGTCGCTGGCCTTTGCCTGGCCGGATACATTTCGACATTGCTCGCCTTGTTTCCAGGCTACATGACGACAGACTCCGCTTTCGTCTACGGCTTCATGCAGGAATGGAAGTTCGGCGACTGGCAATCACCGTTGATGAGCATGCTTTGGTGGGTCATCGATCCGATCGCGCCAGGATCGGGCAGCATGTTCCTGCTGATCGCTACACTTTACTGGCTTGGATTTGCGCTCATCGCCGTTGCCGTGGCGCGGCGGTCGGCTTGGGTCGGAATGGCCGTACCGTTCCTGGCATTGACACCGCCCGCCATCATGATGCTTGTCATGATCTGGCGCGACATGTTGTTCGGCGTTACATGGCTGGTTGCGGCCGCCATCGTCTACTGGAGCACGACAAAAGCTCCGCCGATCCAAAGACCCATTTTCCAAAGATCTGCGCAATGCTTAGCCCTGGCGCTCGTCATCTTCGGCGTGTTGTTGCGGCCAACCGCCATCATCGCGGCGCCGATCCTCGCGGCCTACGTGATCTGGCCAACACGCTTTGAACTACAGCGAACGGCGTTGATCTATCTGCCCGGTATCGTTATCGGCTATGCGGCCATTCACCTGGTGTACTACACCATCCTCAATGTTCATCGCGAAAACCCGTTGCATTCGTTGCTGGTTTTCGATCTAGGCGGGATCACGCATTTCACCGGTATCAATCAGTTTCCGGTGTCCTGGAGCGAAAGCCAGAACGCCATGCTCACGAGCAGTTGCTACAACACCGAACGCTGGGACGCCTACTGGACAATCGAACCCTGTCTATTTGTGATGAAAAGGCTCGAAGGTCAGGACACCCTGTCAAACGGCGAGGTGATCTTCGGCACGCCTAGGCTGAGCAACGCATGGCTGGCCGCAGTGACGGCTCACCCGCTTGCCTATCTGCGTCATCGGACGAGTCATTTCTGGCGGCTCATTTCAGGTGAAAATCTCACCTTCGAAATTCACCAGCTTAACGTTCCGGGCTGGACGACGCTGGCTCAGCATCCGCCCTTCAAGGCCGTCTTGACCTGGCACGATTGGCTGAAATCAACCTTTCTGTTTCGTCTTGGATTCTGGTTGGCTTGTGCTGGTGTCATTGGCGCGCTGGCTTGGCCGTTCCGGCGGACCTGTACCGGCGCATTCGCCGTGGCCATGGCGGGCTCGGGCGTCGCCTATTTGGGCACATTTTTCCTGGTCGGTGTCGCGGGCGACTTTCGCTACGGCTACTGGTGCGTGGTCGCAAGCTTAGCAGCTGCCGCAGCTTTGACGGCGAAAGCAGTTGTCAAGAAATCGCCGACGGCATGATGGCAGGGGCTGACCAAGGGAACTGCGAACAGGAGCATCCCCTGCGCGCCATCTCACAAGCGATTTATGGCCTTCTGATTCTCCAACAGCCGCCGTAATACGCGCGCTGCCCCCGTTACAATACTGCCCAGCATCGCCTCTCCCTGCTCTGCCGTCGCCCCGCTCGCGTCCCCGATGATACCCTCGTGGGCAAGACGTTGATCATTGCTGCGCCAGGCCCAGGTCACGCCGCGATCGAAGATCAATTCCTGCAGGGATCGCTGATCGGGCGCCTCAATAGGCGGCTCGACAAGCGCCATGCGAACTTGAGCCGGCGCCAGCGCCAGCATGATCGACGTTTCGTTCCGGCCGCCGTGCACGTCGGGGGCGGCGGGAGTGCTCGGCGCTTGCGCCAAGTCGAACGGATGAATGACACAGGCATTGAGCCCAAAATCGCCGTGAAACTCGTGCAGCAGATTTTCCAGCACGCCGCGATTGCCGCCATGGCCATTGATGATGGCGAGATTACGCGCTGGCAATGCGCGCACGATGTCGCGCGCCAGATCGCGCAGTAAGGTCACGAACCCAACAAGCGGAAGCGACAATGTGCCCGGCGCCCAGTCGTGTTCTCGCGACAGTCCGACCGGCACTGAGGGCAGCTGCCACAGGTCGAATTCATCGCCCCACTGCAACACGATACGCCGCGTAACACCTTCGGCGACGACCACGTCGGTATTGAGCGGCAGGTGGGCCCCGTGCTGCTCGATCGCACCTAGCGGCAGGCACAAGATGGATGTTGCACGGATCCGGCTTGTTATTTCGGGCGACGTCAACTCGCCGATGCTTCGGCCTGACATCGTGGGCGCAGCACCCATCAGGTGCCGCTGATCATGCGCATCAGGATCCGATCCTTTTTTATGAAATGATGGTGGAGCGCGGCCCCGATATGACCGGCGGCAACGATTGCGATGACAATGCCAAGCCAGCGATGAATCGTAAACAATTGACCCGACAGATCCCGATTGTCGGGCCAGATCAGCGGCATATTGAACAAATGAAAAACCGGCACCGGCGCCGGATAGGCCGAGGTCGCAATCCATCCGATCATCGGCTGCAAGATCAGCAAAGTATAAAGCGTCCAATGCATCGCACGTGCAGCGACCTGCTGCATCGGCGGAACATCCTTTGGCAAGGGTTCGGGAGTATGCGTCAGCCGGTAGATCACGCGAACGAATATGAGCGGGACGAGGAGCGCACCAAACGACTTATGGAGGTCATAAAGCCACTCTTGCAGCGGTCCGCCCAATTTGTTGGCGATGACGATGCCGAGCGGAACCTGAGTCAACACAAGTGCGGCCACAAGCCAGTGCAGGGTACGCGCGGTTACGGTGTAGGCCGCTTGCCCATCGGGACTTTGGACTGGCTTTTCGCTCATGGGGCCTCCAGGAATCCAAACTAGCGCACCAACTTAACGTGTTGCCGGCGGCACAACTTGCGCGTCCGGCTGGTCCGCCGTCTCAGGATATGCGTTCAGCAGGTAATCAAGCTTATGGCCTGCTCGCACGGCCTTTGCGGTCAGGTAACGGCGATTGTCCGGATTGACCGGACCATGGAGCGGAATACGCCCTACTACCTCGATTCCGGCCCGCACGAGACCGTCAAGTTTGGTCGGGTTATTGGTCAACAGACGCACCCTGCGGCATCCGAGAATCTGCAACATGCGGGCAGCGACCCCATAGTCGCGCTCGTCGTCATCGAACCCGAGAGCCGCATTGGCGTCGATCGTGTCCAGGCCTACGTCCTGCAGTTCATAGGTACGCATCTTGTTGGCGAGGCCCAACCCGCGCCCCTCTTGCTCCAGGTAGATGATGATCCCGCCGCCTTGTTCATCGAGACGTGTCAATGCCAACCGGAGTTGGTCACCACAATCGCACCGGCGGGACCCGAATACGTCTCCGGTCAAACAGGCAGAATGCAGCCGAACCGGCATTGGTTCCTTGAAGTCCGGCCGGCCGACGATCACGGCGACCGAACTGCCGCCGATGGCGTCCCGAAATACCACAAAGCGTCCCTGTACGCCGACACTCAAGGGCACATTGGCTTCGGCGGCGACCGCAAGTGACTCGATGGCCTTGCGCCGGAACATGGTAATGGCTTCAGCTCGTACGGTAATGAACGGAGGTCCACCCTCGTTGACGGTTGGAGCATCGGCCATCAAAAGGGCCGGCAAACGATGAGCCAGCTTGGCAAGATCGATGGCAGCATCGGCTGCCCGCGACGCCGGCAAAAGCGCTAAGACGCGCTCATCGCCCGCATCCGCCGAAAGGCGGACGATTGCGGCGGCATCCTCGCCGTCGTCAAGTGCGACCGCGACCGGACCGCTGACATCAAGTCCAAGCGCACGCGCCCGCTGCGACGTCACCACAAGGTGGGCGGCCGCAGGCGCGCACAGCTTTCGAAATGCTTCAAGACGCGCGTCGTCGATGCCGTCGACCGGCATCGCCAAGACAATCCCTTCCGGATTGGCGACGAGCACGGGCCGCCCGGAACGGAACTCCGCAAGTGCCCGCTCGACCGCGATATGATCGGGAGACCCAAACAGGCTCATGAACTGGTTAACATCACTCACGGAACACACATCCCCTAAGGACCAATTATAACAGGGCCTTGGCAGCTTTGCTTTCAATACGGGCGATTTCACGATTTCTCTTACAGAACCTATCATGGCACTTTGATGAACGGGACGAAAGAACCTCAATTGATGAAAATGCATCTCCGATGATGACCGATTTTTCCCAGGATGATACCAGTTGGACGGATATTCCCCGGATGTTCCGCCAACCAAACGAGGTCCTGCCTTCGCCATGGCGGGAACTTTTTGGGCCGTTACGAAAGGGAGCCAACGACGGGTTGGTGGTCGTTGGCCAGTTTGGTCAATCGATCGATGCCAGGATCGCGACCTCCACGGGGTCTTCCCATTACATCAATGGCCCGGCAGGCCTTGCCCATCTGCATCGCCTGCGGGCCCTGGTCGACGCCGTTGTGGTCGGGGTTGGCACAGCCATAGCCGATGACCCGCAATTGACTGTCCGCCGGGTGGTTGGCCCAAGCCCCGCACGCGTGGTTCTCGACCCCGCAGGGCGCCTGCCCATGACGGCGCGCCTCTTTGCCGAGGACGGTATCCGCAGGCTTGCGATCACCCGGAATGGGACACATCCCAAGGTACCCCCAGGTGTCGAGACCATCGCGCTCCCCTCGCCGGATCGGCACATGGCCCCTGCTGCGATTCTCGGCGCGCTTGCGAAGTGCGACTTTCACCGGATCCTGATCGAGGGCGGCGCCGACACGGTGTCGCGTTTCCTCGCAGCTGGTTGTCTCGACCGGCTCCACGTCGTAATCGCCCCGATCATCATCGGGGCGGGCCGGTCGAGCGTCACACTGCCCGCCATCGACCGGGTCGATGAAGCCTTGCGAACAAAGGTTCACGCACATTCCCTCGGTCAGGAAGTGTTGCTCGACTGCGATCTCAGCGCTCTACGAAAGCCGATCGTAGGCACCTACGACCTTGGCGCGGCGAAAATATCGCTGTGACCGATACGCATGGTCGAGCGGCCAGCCTCGACGAGTTTGCGCCGGCGCGTGAGCCAGGAGTCGATCCGAGCTTGCGACAACATGTCGAGTTCCAATGCGGCGCCCGCCCAGCCGGAGAGGACCTCGAGCTGAATCTCGCGGTCATTTGGCTCGAAAACCCAGTCCGACGGACCCTGCAAAACCCCGTAGCCGACCTTCTCATACGCCTTGACCGCATGTTTCACCGCATCGGGTCCGAGCGCCGGGCCAAATCCCTTGTCGGTATTTTGATGGCGGTTGACGGCTGCGACGATGACGATGTCTTGGTCGTCGACGGGAGCAAGCTCGACCTGCCCCTGATAGGTCAGTGCCGCATATACCGGCAGTCGTCGCGCCGCGCTTTCAATGGCCAGCCGATCAAGCCATTCCTGCGAGACGAGGTCGAGAAGCGCCGATGTGGTTACAAGATCGGCCGGCCCATCAAGTGCGAGTTCGAGATCGCGCGCAAGATCGACGGTACGCGCTGCGACCGTTACCTTCGGGGGACACGCGAGGCCTGCCGCATGCGCAAGCAAACTTAGATCGTTGTCCACAAGGCGCCAGCTCTGCTGCGCCGGCAACCGTGGCGATATCGCGCGCAAGGTCGAGCCCGTGCCGCAGCCGAGATCGACTACTGCGATCGAAGACTGCTCGCGAAAACGCGCCGCCATCGCATTGAGCACGTCAGCATTGCGTGCCCGGCGATCGTAGGGCTCTCGTAGCGCCAACCAGCTTGCTGAAAACCCGCTCATCATTTCCCGTCCACAACGCGATCGAGTACCTGCGCAAAGAGTGTGGCCGAATCCCGCCAGGACGGAAACGATCGAGCGGCCGCGCGGGCGCCTGCCGCCAATTTCTCCCGCTCCTGCGCGCTATCAATCAAACACCGCAGCGCTTTCGCAAGTGCCTCAGCATCATCGGGTGCCACCAAGATACGGGCACCTTTGGGCACCGTATCCGGTATCGCCCCCGCATTCGTTGCCACCACCGGCAACCCGTACGCAATCGCTTCGGTGAACGCCATACCGTAACCTTCAAATCGCGAGGGCAGAACGAACACATCGGCGGACGTATAAAAATCCGCAAGTTCCTGAGGCGAAACCGCACCGACAAAGTCGACACGGCCGGTAAGCTTTAGTTCCACAACGGCATCATCGAGGCGACGAACCGTTTCGGGGCTGCGGGTTCGATCGCCCACGACGATCAACCGCCAAGGTCCTCGCAGTTGCGCGACCGCCGCAAGCAGCACGTCGTAGCCCTTGCGCGGCACAACGGCCCCGACCGCAAGCAGCATAATCGTGCCAGAAATGGCGCTCCGGTCGGGGGCGACGCGGTCAGTGCCTGGCTGCACGACCACGAGCCGCTCCGCTGCAACGCCGAATTCATTACCCATCAGCCGCGCCGTCATTTGGCTCGTTGTCACCACGCGACTTGCGCATGCGAGCGCAGCACGTTCGCTGGCGCGAAACGCATCGGCATCGGCCGCGCTCAAACCGCTTTCGAACGCCAGCGGATGATGCACGAGCGCAACGACGGGATGGTTCTGGCACAGGTTCTTAGCTTCCTGCGCCATGACCCCATAGGCAAGTCCGTCCACAACGATGGGTTCGCCAAGCGGCACGGTTTCAAGGAGTTGCCGGGCTTGCGCGCGGGTCTCATCCGTCGGACGCGGAAAACCCGTCCCGATATCGAGGACGTCGACCGACCAACCCAGCGAGCGAAGTTCCAGGATGATCCTGCGGTCATAGGCATAGCCGCCAGTCGGTGTCGCGAGGTCGCCCGGAACAGCGAACGTGACGCGTCTCACCACAATGGCGCCTCGTACCAGGCACGCGCACTTGGGGATTCGGCGACGGTCACCCGTATGGCGTTGAGTTCGCGCGCATTGCGGCCAAGCTTGCCGGCGCGTGCCGCATCGGCGAGGTGGTCGTAGACATGGCGCGTCAGGAATTCTGTGGTCGTGTTGATGCCCTTGAACTGCGGCAGGTCGTCCAGATTACGATAATTGAGCGGCTTGAGCACCGCATTGAGCACCTCATGGGCGAGCCCGATATCAACCACGATGCTGTTTGCATCGAGCTTCTCGGACATGAACGCCGCCCGCACGACGAATGTGGCGCCATGGAGTGCTTGCGCGGGGCCAAACACCTCCCCGCGAAACGAATGCGCAATCATGATCTGACCGGACACTTCAACGGCGTACACATCGACCTCCGAGTTCTAACCATCACTATAGCGAATGAGCGGACAGCGCGCGTCGCCATCGGCCGCAAGAATTGTCGGCAAACGGGCCGGCAACTCCCCGAACGGAACCGCAGGGGCGAGTAGGCCATCAAGGACTGGATCGTCAAGCAAGGCGAGTGCTGCGGCAAGCCGACGTCCGTAACTCCAGCGCGACCGGTGCGAGGGCGCAACCTTGCCAACCTGGCTGGAAATAAGCCGCAGCCGACGGCTGTGAAACGCGCCTCCCAAGGGGACAGGGACCTCCCCGCTGCCATACCAGCTCAGTTCCACGATGGTTGCCTCGTCGCCGGCACACCCGAGCGCAGTCGCGAGCCCTGCCGCGCTGGCACTGGCATGGAACACCACATCGCAGTCGACCGGAGCAGCATCCGGTAAGGCGAAGAGCGCGCCGAGCCGTTGAACAAGAGAGGCGCGCGCCGAAGCCACGTCAACAACGATCACTTCTGCACCCGGCAGCCGCGCACAAAGTCGCGCGACGAGGAGGCCGACGATGCCCCCGCCAACCACGGCGATACGATCGGCCGGGGCCGGCGCACCGTCCCAAACCGCATTGAGGGCGGTTTCCATGTTGGCCGCCAGCACGGCTCTTGATGGCGGTACATTTGGCGGCACACGATGCGCCGCCGCCGCAGGGACCACGAATCGACTTTGGTGGGGGTGGAGCACAAAGGCGACTTCATCCTTGCGGGGGCCATGTTCAATTCGCCCGACCGTCGCGTAACCGTATTTAACTGGAAAAGGAAACGTACCGGCCATGAAGGGCGCCCGCATGCGTTCGAATTCATCGGGCGGGACGCGGCCGGCAAGAATGAGGCGCTCGGTGCCGCGGCTGATCGCGCCATGCAGGGCGCTGAGGCAAACCAATTCGTCTTCTTCCGGGGCGGAAATTGCCTCGTCCCGCAATTCCGCCTGTCCGGGCGCCACGTACCAGAGAGCTTGATCGCGCATGTCGTACCGTATCCCGCAGTGCACCTTCCCTTTATCAGGCACTCTTTAACAGGTTACCCCGACGGGTAACTTCCGCTATATCCTGCCTCACCCTCATTTGTGACCACAAAAGCCGCGAAAAACCTTTCATGCTCGACCAGCCGATCCATTATGGCGCTGCGACCGCTACGTCCTCGCACGTTCTCACCATGCGACGAATATGGTTTTTCACGGTGGTTGGCCTCACCATCGCGGGACTTGTCTGGCTTGCCTGCATCGCGCTTTCGCCGGGAGGTTTCAGCGTCGTCGATTTCATTCTCGTCGTGATGTTTGCGGTCACGCTGCCATGGGTCGTGATCGGATTCTGGAACGCCATGATCGGCTTCCTGCTCATGCGCTTTTCCCCTGACCCGGTCGCCGCCGTAACACCCGCTGCCGGACGAATCCACGACAATGAGCCGATCACCGCCTCGACCGCGATCCTCCTATGCATTCGCAACGAACCGCCTGATCGCACGCTGGCGTTCATCAAGCCCCTGCTGGAGGGGCTTGTCGTCCTCGGCGTCGGCAACCGGTTTCATATCTATGTGCTCAGCGATACCAGCGATCCTGCGATCGCAGCAGCCGAAGACAAGGAAATCGCGACCTTCGCGGCAGCGTGGCGCGACAAGATTCCGATCACCTACCGCCGCCGTACCAACAATGCCGGGTTCAAGGCCGGCAATATTCGCGACTTCTGCGACCGCTGGGGTCGCGATCACGAATTTGCCGTCGTGCTCGACGCTGACAGCGTGATGATGGCGCCGGCCGTGCTGCGGCTGGTGCGTCTCATGCAGGTCGATCCGCAGATCGGCATCACGCAGAGCCTCGTCATCGGTCGCCCTTCGACCAGTGCCTTCGCCCGCGTCTTCCAATTCGGCATGCGGCTTGCCATGCGATCCTACACGCTCGGCAGCGCCTGGTGGCAGGGCGATTGCGGTCCCTATTGGGGCCACAACGCCATTCTTCGCTTGGCGCCGTTCATGGCCCATTGCGAGCTGCCGCCATTGCCCGACAACGCACTGATCGGCGGCCATGTGCTCAGCCACGACCAGATCGAAGCCGTGTTGATGCGGCGCGCCGGCTGGGAAGTGCGCGTTCTGGCTGAGGAAGGCGAGAGTTTCGAGCAGAACCCGCCGACGCTGCTCGAATTCATCAGGCGCGACCTGCGCTGGTGCCAGGGCAACATGCAGTACTGGCATTTCCTGCAATTGCCGAATATCAAACCTGTGAGCCGTTACCAGCTCGGATTTGCAATCCTGATGTTCATCGGCTCACCGGCATGGATCGGCCTCCTGCTGCTGGGCACAGCCGCGCTGCTCTCTGCGGAATCGCCGCAAGACTTCATCCGAGCCGACGCAGCAGTGCCGGCGCTGATCATTGTGCTGGTCATGTGGTTTTCGCCGAAATGGGCAACCGTGCTCGACGTGTTGACTCGACCTGAACTGCGACGCCAATTCGGCGGAACGCCGCTCTTTCTCCTTGGCGCCTTGGCGGAAACGATTTTTGCGCAACTGCTCGCCCCGATCATGTGGTTTGGCCACACCATATTCCTGGTTCGCCTGCTGATCGGCCGAACCATCGGCTGGACCGTGCAGGTGCGAAGCGATCACATGGTGCCGGTGTTGATCGCGTTTCGTCAATTATGGCCACAGACGCTTCTGGGCGTGGGCAGCATCGGAGTTCTTGCCGCGACCGTGCCGGAAGCCATCCCCTACGCGCTCTTCATCGCGGCGGGCCCGCTGCTTTCGGTCCCCTTGGCGATCGTGACCTCGCTGCCAGGGGTCGGGCGAGCAATGGTCAGGCTCGGCATTTGCGGGCTACCGGAAGAAATCAGCAAGCCTGCCGGCCTCGCGGGGCTGCCGCAGTGAATTCACCGGGAAAGCCAGGCGGCGCGAGGTCTGGTTCAAGGGTCAATTCTCGGATCGATTCTCTGATCAATCCTTGGTGCGATCGTTGGCGAACGCTCAAGGGCGTCGTGCGTTCCCTGCGCATCTACTATGGCAATCGCCACTCTTGCGCCGCGATGGATCGCCTCTATGGTCAATTCGTGCACGATGGCGATCTCGTCTTCGACGTCGGCGCCCATGTGGGAGATCGCATCGCAGCCTTTCGGCGGCTTGGCGCCACGGTGGTCGCAGTCGAACCACAACCGGCGCTGACCAAGACGCTTGCCCTGCTCTACGGACGCGATCGGGCGGTCACAATCGAACCGACGGCCATCGGACGCACGTCGGGCGATATCGAACTCATGCTCAATGTCGACAACCCGACAGTATCGACAGCCTCTGACGACTTCGTGCGCGCGGCCGCCGGCGCGCCCGGATGGGAAGGCCAAGCCTGGACACGCAGCATACGGGTGCCGGTTACCACGCTCGATGTATTGATTGCACGACATGGCCTGCCGGCCTTCATCAAGATCGACATTGAAGGATTCGAGGCAGAGGCGCTCGCCGGCCTGACAAAACCCGTGCCGGCGCTCTCATTCGAGTTCACGACCATCCAGCGCGATATCGCAATTGCCTGCATCCAACGCTGTAGTGAGCTTGGGCTTGTGTGCTTCAACGCGGCGCTTGGTGAAAGCCAGATTCTCGCGCACGCGACCTGGCAAACGGCCGAAGAAATCGCGCATTGGCTAAAGGGCCTGCCGCACGCGGCCAATTCGGGCGATATTTATGCCAAACGCTAGTGCGCGACGCTAGTGCGTCCAGGAGCCGCGACGGTTGAACGCAAAATTATCCGAATAAGACATCGTCCGGAGCGCCTTGGGCTTTTCCTTCACAAGTTGAAACGCAATACAGTGCTGTTCGCAATAGGCCACTGCTTCTTCCGCGGTTTCAAAACGCAGGCGCACCTGCTGGCGCATATCACCGGAACTCGTCCAGCCCATCAGGGGCTCAACCTCACGCGGCTGCTCCGGTTCGAAATCAAGAACCCAGTCCTTGGTATTCGCGCTGCCCGATTGCATCGCCGTCTTTGCCGGCTTGTATATCCGCGCTGCCATTCTCGCCTTGCTTGTGCCTTGGTCGCCTTGATGAAGCTCTCGGAACGAAATCGGATTTGGTCGGGGCAGCAGGATTTGAACCTGCGACCTTCTGCTCCCAAAGCAGACGCGCTACCAGACTACGCTATGCCCCGGCGCGATTTGGATACACGGTTCGGAGTAGGATGGGTAGAGGTAATGCGCGCTCTTTCTTGCGCGCATTGCCGAAACCCATCATCTCACGCGCGGTAAGACGATGGGTTTCACAAAAAAACGCGTCCAAGACGCGCTTTTTTGCTCTACCCATCCTACAGAGTAATGTCGGAATCAGTGAGATGCAGGGCCGTGCAGTGGGCCTTCCGGGCGAACCTCGGCAGCCATGAGGCCCTTGGGTCCAGGCCCGAATCGCACCAGGAGGAATTGGCCAGGGCGTAATTCGGCGAGGCCGAAACGGCGCAGCGTTTCCATATGGACAAAAATATCCGGGGTTCCGTCGCCGCGGGTCAGGAACCCAAAGCCACGAAGGCGGTTGAACCACTTCACCTGCACCCGTTCAAAACCGCTTGTGGGGGTTACCGTCACATGGGTGCGCGGCGGAGGCATCTGTGCAGGATGCACGGCCGTCGACTCGTCCATGGAAATGATACGGAAGGCTTGCAGACCGCGCGCCCGCTGCAGCACCTCGACGACCACGCGGGCACCCTCATAGGCAACCTGATACCCGTCGCGCCGCAAGCATGTTACGTGAAGCAGAATATCAGGCAACCCATTATCCGGTACAATGAATCCAAATCCTTTGGAGACATCAAACCATTTGATGCTGCCGGTAAGCTCGATGATGCTCGCGGCCTCGCCAGCAAAATCGTCATCAAGACCTTGGCCCGCTCCAAGCGCGGTGCCAAGTCCTTTGGGTGCTAATCCGTCCGACGCCGCCATGACTGCCGCGCATTGCCATGTTCAGCCACTATTTATGTGTAGCGGCTAGTTACCGGCGCCGACGCGGCGCCCCCCGAATCTCAAGAATTGAAGATATCACCGGGAGGCGCGGTGGGAAGCGAATAAAGTGCAGCCTGTGTATGACTCGGCATTCTCCTGTGTAAATCTCGCTGAAACAGCTGATTCAATGGGAGATTAGCGGGGCAAGCACCGTGCCGATGTCGTCGCGTATCACAAGATCGGCCATGGCATCAAATTCTGTGGATTCGCGATTGACAATGGCCAATCGCGCACCGTTGCGCTTGGCCTTCACGGGAAATCCTGCCGCCGGCCACACGACCAGCGATGAACCAACCACGATAAAAAGATCGCACGCCAACGTGAGTTCATCGGCGCGCGCCATCGCGGCCTCGGGCATCGATTGTCCAAACGAAACGGTCGCCGATTTGATGTGGCCATCGCATGCGGGGCAATCCGGAGCACGTCCACCTGACGTGGTAAACCTCTCCTTGACCCAGGAAAGTTCATAGCGCTTGGCGCAATCCAGGCACACCGCATAGGTGCTGTTGCCATGGAGTTCGACAACATCCTCCGGCGCAATTCCGGAGGCTTGGTGCAGATTGTCGATGTTCTGCGTCACCACGCCCGGCGATTTTCCGGCCCGATATAGGCTCGCGAGCGCCCGATGGCCGCGCCCCGGTTTGGCGCCGCCAAAATGTTCTTCCATGGCGAACCGTCGCCGCCAGGCTTCGTTGCGCATGTCCTGACTTGCGAGGAAGTCGTCGAACAAGATTGGCTGGTTCTTGGTCCAGATACCGCCCGGCGAGCGGAAATCCGGAATGCCGCATTCGGTGGAAATGCCGGCGCCGGTGAACGGGACGATCACGCGCGAAGATTCGACCAGTTCGCGCAACCGTGTGATGCCTGTCTCAAGGTCGGACGCTATCATATATGCTCCATAAGAACTGACGTGTTCTCAAGAGAGGTTTCGATGCGATATCTTCATACCATGTTGCGGGTGCGCGATCTCGACGCCGCGATTGACTTCTACTGCAACAAGCTTGGCCTCAAGGAGGTCGGCCGCCACCCCAGCGCACAGGGTCGCTTCACCAATGTCTTCCTGGCCGCACCCGAGGACGCATCGCTGCCCGCGGACAAGAAGCGCAGCGGACGCGACGCACCGCTGGTCGAACTCACCTACAATTGGGACCAGGAGGACTATGGCGAGGCGCGTCATTTCGGCCACCTCGCCTTTGAGGTTGACGACATTTACGCCACCTGCGAGCGGCTCATGAAGGCCGGCGTCACGATCAACCGCCCGCCGCGCGACGGCAACATGGCCTTCGTGCGCTCGCCCGACCGCCAGTCGATCGAATTGTTGCAAAAAGGCACCCCCCTGCCCCCGCAAGAGCCTTGGAAATCCATGGCCAATACCGGGCATTGGTGAATCCAGATCGCTTGCCGGGCGGACCAAACCTCTCTATATGTCGCGCCTCTTTTGCGCCCTTCGTCTAGTGGCCTAGGACGCCGCCCTTTCACGGCGGTAACGGGGGTTCGAGTCCCCCAGGGCGCGCCATCAATTCTTGGCGATATCCTTGCAAATGGAGCCACGCCCCATGGTCGGCGCCGCGCGCCAGCAAGCCCCAATCCTGTCGGTGCCCTCGTTCCGGGCATGGCTTACATCGCGACCGGACGAAGAGCATTGGGAACTCATTGACGGCATACCCTTGATGACGGCACCGCCAAATCGCCGCCACCAGCGAATTGCAAGCAATCTTGAATCACTTTTGAACGCGGCGCTTAAACGTTACGATCCGAAACTTTCCGCCTATCAAGCGATTGGCGTAAACATAGTCTCAACGGTCCCGTATGACCCGGAACCCGACGTCGTTGTGATACGGGAAGACGAAAATCCCGACCCGCGCTATGTGGAGCGCTTTTATCTGGTGGCGGAGGTGCTCTCCCAAAGCAACAAGGACATCATCGAAAGTAAGCGTGACATGTATCGGGCGCACACGTCATGCACGTGCATTCTGCTCATCGAGCAGGATCGGATGGAAATCTCCGTAGAGCTTCGGGGGCCCGATGGTTGGCACCGACAGGCGTTGTATGGGACCGATGATCTGACCTTGCCGGAATTCGGACTGAAGTGCCGCGTCAACGACGTCTACGTCGATGCAAATCTTGGCTGAGCCGTTGCATTGTGGGAAGGCCGGCCAGACCGGTTTGGCACGCCTCAGCCCCATTCTTGACACCATACGATAGGCACTAAATATGGTCAGTCGACCATGATATTTTTCGTTTGGAAATCCGATAGATGAACGTCGTCGAACCAATTCTGTTCCAGTGCAAGCTCAATCCGCTGGCCACTGCAATCTATGTACCCGGGGCGCCGATTGAATCCGTCAGTTATGGCCAACTCGAAAAGCTCATCCATAACGTGGCGGGCAGCGTTCTCAAGGCCGGTTTGGCACCCGGTCAACGGGTTGGGATCTTTGTCGGTGAACCGATCCTGCATGCCGTCCTGGTTATCAGTCTAATGCGTTTAGGTATCACGACGCTTTCACTTCGACAGTCGGCGGGACCAAAGGAAATACCTTTGGATGCAGTGCTCACAGACCGAAGTGAATTATACAACAATTCGACCACAAATGTCCTCCGCATCGATGCTTCGTGGCTTGAGGGTCCGGGCCATACACTTGATTATGACGGTATTCATACGACAGAAGAGAATGATCTGTGCTGCATCATTCTGACAACCGGATCTACGGGTCGCGCGAAGGGCGCGGCCTGGTTACACCGGCAGTTTTCAGAGGTGCTCGCAACGCAACGCTATTCAAGAGGCCCTCGCTTTGCTCACTGCTCGCGTTTTCTGTGTGATCTCGGAATCCCGACCGGACCCGGGTTACGATACGTGCTTGCTTTATTGGGGCGCGGGGCAACCGTCTACTTTCTAGGTCCGCAACCAGCCGATATTCTGCAGATCATCGATCTTCACAAGATCCAAGGAATGGCAACGTCGCCTTATGGCCTTGGTGAATTCATGAAATTTTATGAAGCAGACTCGGCATTCGACACCAACTTCGATCATATTACTTGTCAGGGCGCCCTGCTATCAAAAGAGCTGTCGCGCAGGGCGCGGGCGAGGATGTGTTCGAACCTCTATATTGGTTACGGTTCCACCGAGACGACAGCTGTAACCTTCGGCCCGGCGACCCTGACCGATACGGTCCCCGGGGCCGTCGGATTTGTTTTGCCTGGAATTCGGGTCGAGATCGTCGACAACGATGGACAAATTCTGCCCCCGCATCAAGATGGCATTGTCCGCATTCGTACCCGCTATATGGCCAGTGGTTATGCAAACGATCCCGAGTCGACGGCGGAATATTTTCGTCACGGTTGCTTTTATTCGGGCGACATTGGACATGTTCGAAACGATGGCATGCTTGTTATAACTGGGCGCATGAAAACGGCTCTCAATATCGGCGGCGATATAATCAACCCGGAAATCATCGAGGAGATTTTGACATCATTTCCAGGCGTTGAAGATGCCGCCGTGGTGGCAGTCCCCAACGAACTCGGGGTGAATGAAATACAGGTACTTTTTGTCGCCAAATCCCTGGTTTCTGTTCCTTCATTGCGCGATCACTGTGCCGCGAAACTCTCGTTGAACTTTGTCCCCGTTCGTTTTGCCTCGGTTCAAGCAATTCCGCGCGGTGCTCAAGGCAAGATCGAAAGGCCGCGGCTGGAACAATACGCAAAGACCGTGCTGGCCACGAAGTGACACACAGATGAATATCGTCGATCCAATTCTCTTTCAGTGCCGACAGCAACCACCGGCCGCCGCAATCTGTGCGCCGGGCGCGGGCATTAGCCTGATCAGCTACCGGCGCCTTGAATACTTTATCCACAACATCAGCCGACGCCTGCTTTCCTATGGTCTGGCGCCGGGGTCCATCGCTGCGGTCAGCATCGACGACGTCATCTTCCATGCTGCAATGGTATTGGCTTTGACGCGGTTGGGCATTGCCACGATTTCCGTGCGCAAGAATTCGATACCACCGATCAAAGTTGATGCATTCATCTCCGACGCACCATTGGGGTTTCGATCCGGCGATCGGGCCATACAGTCCGACATGTCGTGGACGGAGGGGAGCGACGAACCAATCGAAAGCCATTATCTCCCTGAGATCAGTCCCGATTCCATTTGTCGCCTTATTCCGACATCCGGCACCACGGGAACACCGAAAGCCGTTGCGATCAGCCACCGACTGCTGATCGACCGGATGAGTCGCCACGGAACCGTCTTCGGCAGACGACTTGCGAATTGCGCTCGGATTTACAGTGACGCCCCGATCTCGACATCCCTCGGCTTCCAGTTCCTGATCTACACGCTATGGCGCGGCGGTACGCTGTTTCTGCCCGGCGACAGTTTCGAAAATACTCTACAGGCATTTGAGCAGTACAAAGTCCAGGCCATGGTGGCACCGCCATCAGGACTCGAGGTCCTGTGGCGGTGGTATGATCGCTTTCCAGAGTATCAAAGCAATATGGAGACGATCATTTGCGGCGGTGACAAATTGCCTCCTTCCCTATCCGAACGCGTGCGTGCCCGTATCTGCCCACATGTCATCGCCGCCTACGGCTCGACCGAAGCGAGCATGTCGGCGACGGCGACGGCACATGCCCTCAACCAGTCTTCGGACGCAGTCGGTTTCGTTGCGCCAGGCGTGACTGTGCAAGTCGTTGCCGAAGCCGACACCATACTGCCTCCAAATACGGAAGGCCAAATCCGTATCCGCAGTGAGTTTTCAGTTGCCGGCTACTTCAACGCGCCTGAAGAAACCGCCCTGTCGTTTCGTAACGGTTGGTTCTATCCGGGCGACATTGGAACATTGAGTTCCGATCAATTGCTGGTCATCACAGGCCGGGAAAAGACAATGCTCAATCTTGGCGGCGACAAGATAGCGCCCGAGACCGTCGAACGGGTCCTGTCAACCTGCGAGGGTGTCGTCGAATCGGCTGTATGCAGCCTGCCCAACCAACTCGGCATCAACGAAGTTTATGCCCTAGTCGTGGGTCCGGCAGCCCTTGACCTTGCAAAGATCAAGGCGCATTGCGCCACACAACTTTTACCGCAATTCATTCCTACACATTTCATTGCCGCCGACCATTTACCGCGCAACGAGATGGGGAAAGTCGACCGGCATCACCTCCCGGAAATCGCCAAACAGGCAGTGGCGCGGCACCAGTGATCTGCGGACAGGTGTCCCACTGGGAGAGATGCGGACGTACTTTCCGTGGCCGACACGCTTCGGTCTATGCACCGCGTTTCAATTTGAGCAACATATCCTTGAGTCGTATTTTTTGAACCTTACCCAGATCGCCTCGGGGAATTTCATCGAC
>DATGVJ010000259.1:0-3216 GCA_035300505.1 Xanthobacteraceae bacterium | reverse complement strand
CAGGGTCGAGGTACGCTCGATCCGTGGCAAGGGAACACGGTTTTTCATCGAGGTCCCGCGCGGTCGATCCAGTGTCGAGGGGGCGGAAACAGCGCCGCCGGTGCATCCTCGCAACGATGCCTTCCGGGGCAGCGTTCTCGCGATCGAGGACGAGGCGTCCGTGCGCTTGGCACTTGGGAGATTGTTGAAGTTGAGAGGGGTTGACGCCACCATTGTTGCAACGGCGACGGAAGCTTTGACTCTGATCAGAGAGCAGGGCCTGCGCCCGGCTGTGCTGCTGTGTGACTACAACCTGCGTGGCTCACCGGACGGTATCGAGACGATTAGGCACCTGCACGCTGCCCTTGGCCGGAACGTACCGGCCGCCGTGATGACCGGCGACACTAGATCGCAAACGGTGGACTCGATTTCTGCGCAAGGCGTCTCTGTCCTGATCAAGCCTTTCTCGGCCGAAGAACTTCTAGAAGCCTTGAGAGGCCATGAGAGGCGAGTAACCTCCGTGAACGCCTCATCACATTGAATTGCCAGACGACCGCAGCCAATGATACCAAGAATTCTCGACGCGCGTCCCCCTCGAAAGGTATCGCACACTCTCACACAACACGCTCGAGGAGCTTGGATTGGCGCGACGTCCGTTCCGGGTCAAAGCCGGAAAAAGCTCACTGCGAGGATATGTTTTCCGCTTTGCCCCTGAGAGCGGACATCGCGCAACGCAGTCGCCATGTCCGTTTGGTGCCAACAACAGAAGTGCAGGTCGGTTTGCTGGCAACCTGTTTGCTCGCGTCAGGCTAGGAACTTCGAATTTGAACTCGTTTTGTCAGCTTTTGTAGCGACCGCCTTGCAATGCAACCTCATCCGTCTCCCGCCGCGATGATTTCGCGCGGCTGCCCTTGGTCGCGCACCAGCCAATAGACGGCGCCCAGCGCGAGGATGGCTGCGGCGAGCGCCAGCAGATGGAAGGCATCCGTGCTCGACAGATCGAGAATGATCAATTTGCGTACCACCGCCAGCAACGCAATCAGGATGACAGAGCGTACTTGCACAACACTGTGGCGCCGCTCCGCCACCACCAGCAGGGAGCGCTTGAACTCGAGTGCAATGATGACGGTAAAGATCATGCCGAACACCGTCTGGAACACACCATAATCGGTCGGATCGAAATTGGTTGCCCAGATGCTGAGCAGGATTTTCAGCGTCAGATTCCACAGCGCGAGGGCAATGATGATGGCGATCAGCGTGGTCAGCATCAGGACGCAGACTTGCTCGAATTTCTGGTAGAGCGTCAGCGGCTCGAACGACAGGCGCAGATCAGAAAAGTCCTTTTTCAAAGGCATCGTCGGCTCCATCAGCCAGCGGGCTTTAGGCGTGCATGATTTTCACAATAATAGTGCCGTACGGTCGTGACGCCCGCTGAGGGTCATTCGGGTCGGTTTGGCGATGTCCTTGTCACTTCCGGTTTAGCCCTGAAAGCCGACATTCATCGGAAGGGTCGGCATGTCTCAAAGGTCCCAATGCGGACATGCAGGTGCAGACGTTGAACAAGCTATCAACGAGCGAACTGCGACGGAGCCTATGAACGTCCTGCCGTTGCTTTCTTGAGCGGCTCAATGAGCGATTGCGCGGAGAAGGGCTTTTCAAGAAATGCGACGCATCCAGAGGCCAGCGCAGCTTCGCGAATGGCAAGGCTGTCGTTCCCGGTAATGTAGATAACCGGCGCGGAAACGCCTGCGGCTTTGAGACCATGTCTCAGCTCGATCCCTGACCCGTCGTTCAGGTTGATGTCGAGGACGACGCAAGCCGCCTTCTCGAAATCGGTGTGGCTTTTGGCGCGGACGAAAACAGGATGGCTTCGTATCCATGCAACCGGAGCAGCCGCTGGACGCTCCTCAGCATCCCCGGGTCATCGTCAACCACTAAAACGAGGTTCCGATCTTTCAACATCGCTGACCTGTCCAACGACACGTCTTGGAGCCTCAAATAAAATCGAACGCAATTTGTTCGTCAAGACCGTGCGCGACGACCGTTAGTCTAAACAGGATCGCCTAGGCTGTCTGTCCGGGAGCCGACGCAAGAACGCCGATGCGCTCGGCAAGGGACACAAGTTCCGCCAAGGATTGGACCTGCATTTTCTCCATCACCATGTGGCGATGGGCTTTGATTGTACGCTCGGTGCAGCCTAACGAGCGGGCGGCGTGCTTGTTGGTGTCGCCGCGAATGACAAGGTCGAAAACTTGTCGCTCGCGCGGCGTTAACGCCGCCATATGGGCGCGGATCATGTCCAGCTTGCTCTTGAGCCCACGCGACACTTCATGTTGCGCAATCGCTCGCGCAATTGCCTTAAGAAGGTCGTCCGATGTGACGGGCTTGGTCAGAAAGTCATCAGCACCTGCCTTGATGGCGCGTACCGTGGCCGGAATGTCGGGATGGCCGGTGAGGAATATGATCGGCAATGTCGCGCCGAGTTCGCTCATGCGCTCTTGCAGCTCCGGACCGCTCAGTCCCGGCATCCGCACGTCGAGGAGGACGCAGCCCGGCACACTCTCGCTCGGCAATCGGTCCAACAGATGCCCAGCCGAAGCATAGGTCGCGACCTCGTAACCGGCGAATTTCAAGCGACGTTCCATCGCTGTCCGGAAGGACGCATCGTCATCGACAATATGTACGCGCCCTTGCACCGGTCTCTCCTCCTAGAGAAGAGTCCTAAGGTACCAAACAATTTCAACCTTGGCGAACTCTAAACTCCATTGCATTTCGTCAGGTTGTCAGACCGATTTATAGGGAGGGTAACCCATTTGATGTCGCCTTTGGGTCAAAAAGCCGACGTGACGTCCTTGGAATCGGATGTCTGTGTCACCCCCGAAAGCAGACATCACCCCAACAACCGCTACTGCACTTGATCTTCCACTGGATGGGGCAGGGGTTCTTCGTGCTCAAGCACCGCGCCGAGATCGCGCATGCCGAAATATCCACCGCACGATTTGCATTTCCAAAAGTGTTCAGCTTCGCGCGGCGCGCTGGCCTGTTTCAATCCTCGGGGCCTAATTTGAATCTAGCAGTGGCCGGTTTTCAAATCCGGCTGCTGCTATCCGCGCGTTGCCGCTCGTGGTCACGCGTAGCCTACCGTCAAGGTCCGCGATGTATCCTAGCATGGTCAGCCGAAGTTCATGCTCAAAGGGGATACTTGCAGCGCTCGTAAGACCGACACTGAGTAGTGAG
>DATGVJ010000258.1:0-21054 GCA_035300505.1 Xanthobacteraceae bacterium | reverse complement strand
TCAAGATTTCCGATACGCTCTGTGCTATCATGATCCCGGCTCCGGTCGGTCGGTTTTGCCTCTTGCAGGCACTTTGACCCTCAAGGTCCACTGAGCTTGGTTATACCAAAGCTCGTCATGTACCGCCGATCGGAGCCACTTCATATGACAGCAAGCCGTCAAGCCAGGGTTGCCTCCAGGAAAATCTCTAATTTAACGAGGCCCTGCCTCAGACCGACGAGGAAGCTGACGAACCAGCCACACGCACCACACGCCTCGTCGGTCTGAGGCAGGGCCTCGTTAGTAGAAGGAATTGAAATTCTTGTGCCTCTGGATGAACTCATCGGTCCTGCGCCGATGTGCTGCCTCCCATGCCAGGAAGATGCGAACAAGAATCGGCTTGCGGCGGCTGCCGCCGTCGGTTTCCGCGCGTCCTGCCGATTCGTCCTGCAGAGGCGTCACATGGTACTGAGCTCGGCCGTCACGCCGGTCATGTTGAGATTCCATCGAGTTACTCCGTGATTACGGGCTTATCGAATTCGGAGACATCACAGCGGTCTTGAATTGATCGCAGTGCCGCCCGTCGCACGGTGGCTCAACGGCGCGTTCAACAGCCAGCGGCAGCGCATCGGCATGGTGCAGCATGATAACCTCAGGATTGGCGATGCGCGATGTCAGGCATTCGACCGGAGCCGCCGCGTCATCGGGACCGGATGATGCGGCATCGGAGGCGCATATCGGAATCTCCAGCGAATGCTGCAGTCACCGTATAAAAAATAATTTATGGGCACGGAATCATCCGGAGGTACATGACGAGTGGTCCTGACGTCCTATGACCAAAGTACCGCCCACCGAAGCAATATCGGCATGAAACAGCCAGCTGACTAGGGAATTGGGATAGTACTCCCCAACCGGTCTTGGATCCCGGACGAGCCGGTGACCCTACCCTGCGCAAAGCGCTTCTCAAGATGCGGCACCAGCCCACCGTCGTGGATCATGGCCAGCAGGAACGGCGGCAGCGGCTTGGCGGACAATCTTGTACCGCGCGTCTGATTGTCGATCACGCCGGTCGCGGCATCGACATGGACGAGATCGCCGGCACCGATCCCGTCGACGGCGTCGCACACGAGAACCGGCAGCCCGAGATTGAGCGCATTGCGGTAGAAAATGCCGCCAAACGAGCGCGCAAGAACCGCCGCGACGCCCAGGTGTTTCAACGCTTCGGGCGCCTGCTCACGCGAAGACCCGATGCCAAAACCCATTCCGGCGACCACCACGTCGCCAGTGCGGACATTTTTCACAAAATCCGGGTCGATCGATTCCAGGCAATGCTGCGCGATGGTCGCGATCGGATATTTCATATAGAGGCCAGGCGCCAGCACGTCGGTATCGATGCCGTCGCCGAACACGAAAGCGCGCCCATGGTTCGTTTGTGTCATCACAACATCTCGCGCGGGTCGGTGATGCGGCCGCGCACGGCGGAAGCCGCGACCGTGTAAGGCGACCCGAGATAGATTCTTGCGCTCGCGGTGCCCATGCGGCCTTTGAAATTGCGCGCGATCGACGACACGCACGTTGCGTTCTCATCCAGCTCGCCGCCGCCGTAGCCCGCACACATGCCGCAGGCATTCGGCAGAAGCTTGGCTCCCGCATCGACCAGAATTTGCAGCGTGCCGTCGCAGGCGGCCGCCTCCTGGTCACGCCGCGAAGCCGGTGCGACCAGCAGGGAAACGCCGGGTGCCACTTTGCGTCCCTTGAGCACGCGCGCCGCCATGCGCAGATCGACGATCTTTGCACCCGTGCAGGCCCCGACATGTGCAACATCGATAGCCACCGAACCGAATTCCCCGACAGGTGCCGCATTGGCCGGACTGTGTGGCGCCGCGACCTGCGGGGCGAGCGCAGCGGCATCATAGCGATGACGTTCCGACGGCGCGGAGTCAGGGTCCGATCGCCATTGCGCGATGTCGCCGGGCTCCGCGCCCGCCGCGCGGATGAAGGCGGTCGTCGTCTCATCGGGATCGACAAGGCCCGCCTGGCCGCCGAGTTCCGCCGTCATGTTCGACAGCGTCATGCGTTCCTGCATGTCAAGCGAACGAATGGCTTCGCCACGGAAGTGCACCGCCTGTGAGCGCCCTCCTTCCATGCCGAGCTGCCCGCACAGATAAAGCATCACGTCCTTGGCGACCACTCCGGAACCAAACCGTCCCAGCCATTCGATCTCGATCGTCTCCGGCACCGCCAGCCAGATTTCACCGGTTGCCAGCACGCCTGCCATTTCGGTCGCGCCGACGCCGAACATATAGGCCCCGAACGCCCCGCCGGTCGGCGAATGACTGTCGCCACCGACCACGAACATGCCGGGCTTGAGATGTCCGCGCTCGGGCAGCACGACGTGACAGATGCCCTCACCGTCGTAAAATCCCGCAAGAGCGTTTTCGGCAGCGAATTTGCGCGTCACCTCGCCGATGCGGCGGGTCTCTTCATCGTTCGCCGGAATATAGTGATCGCTGATCAGGACGACCTTTTTGGGATCCCACAGTCCGACGCCAAAGCGCTTGAGAATGGGAACGACGCGACGCGGCCCGCCGGAATCGTGGATCATGGCAAGGTCAACCGCACAGGTGACGATTTCGCCCGGCACCACCTGGCTCCGGCCGGCCGCGCGCGCCACGATTTTTTCAGCAAGCGTCATTGGCATGGGATAAGTTTCCGAACGCTGGAGGAGCCCGCACTCTATCATACGAAGATATTCACCATCACAACGGCCGTAATCCGAACCGACATATCATGACATCACCTTCGTCAACCAACCTTGTGTCCCGCCTCCAAGCCGCGCAACGCGACCACGGCATCGTTGTCGCGCCCGGTGTCCATGACGCCTTCACGTCCGCGATCGCGTCCGATGCCGGGTTCGACACACTCTACCTTTCCGGCGCCGCGATCGCCTATTGCCGCCTGGGACGCCCGGACATCGGGCTCGTGACGAGCACCGAAGTCGCCGAGACGATCACGCTTATCCGCGACCGCACCGATGCTTCACTTATCGTAGATGCCGACACCGGCTACGGCAATGCGCTCAATGTGCAACGCACGGTGCGGCTGTTCGAACAGGCCGGCGCCTGCGCAATCCAGATCGAAGACCAGGTCTTTCCCAAACGCTGCGGTCACCTTGCCGGCAAGGAAGTCATCCCGGCCGCCGAAATGGCCGGCAAGATTCGGGCTGCCGTCGATGCGCGCCGCTCCGCCGCAACACTGATTATCGGACGCACCGATGCGGCCGCCGTCGAAGGATTGGATCGCGCCATCGAACGCGGCGCGCTTTATGTGCAAGCCGGCGCCGACATTCTGTTCATTGAAGCGCCGCGCACGCGCGCCGAGCTTGAGCGTGTTGCGCAACAGCTTGGGAACACCGTGCCGCTGCTCGCCAACATGGTCGAAGGCGGCAACACGCCGCTCTTGCCCGCCAATGAACTCGCAGAGATCGGATTTCGTATCGTGATATTCCCGGGCGGCATTGTCCGAGCGCTGGCCCGCACCGCATGTGACTACTACGCGAGCCTCAAGAAACATGGCACCAATGCGCCGTTCCGCGACCGGATGTATGATTTCAAGGAACTCAACGACATCATGGGAACCGCGGAACTGCTACGGCAGGGGCAACGCTACGCTGTGGAAACGCAGCGAGCGCTTGAATAACACAGGGCGCTATTCAAGCTGATCCATTCACCTTCCAGTCAAATTCAAACCAACGGAGCATCCCATGTCCATCTCTCGCCGCAACCTGCTCACTCAATCGGCTGCCTTCGCTGCGGCCGTTATGTCATTCGGTCCGGCGCAGGCCAAGGCGCCACTGGCCGGCGCCCAAATCCCCGGCGTCTTTCGCTACAAGGTCGGATCGCTCGAGGTGACGGCCTTGCTCGACGGCTATCTCGATATAGAGCACAATCTGTTCCCGGCTGCGGATGCGGCCGAGACGGGACGGCTGCTCGGCAGAAGCCTCATGCCCAACGCACCGATCCGCACGCCAGTCAATGCGTTCCTTGTCAACTCAAGCAGCAGGACTGTGCTCGTCGACACCGGTTCGGCAAAGCTCATGGGCCCGACCATGGGCGATTTGCCTGCGAACCTGAAGGTTGCCGGCATCGACCCCGCTGCGATCGATACCGTGTTGCTCACTCACTTGCATCCCGACCATGTCAACGGACTCATTACGGCCGATGGAAGCCGGCTTTTCCCCAATGCGGAGATCGTCATCCCGCAAACGGAAGTGGACTTCTGGCTGGATGAAGCCGTGATGAGTCGCGCGCCGGCTGATGCGCAACCGTTCTTCAAAATGGCGCAAGCCGCAACCAAACCTTACGCTAGTCAGATCCGGCGTATCTCAGGCAATGCCGATATATTGCCCGGCATCACGCCCATCGCGCAGCCGGGTCATACACCCGGCCATACGGGCTACATCGTTTCGTCGGGCAATGACAGCCTCTGGATCTGGGGCGACATCGTTCACGCGATGGTATTGCAAATCGCGCATCCCGACTGGACGATTTCCTTCGACACCGATCCCGCGCAGGCAGCCGCGACGCGCAAGAGCGCGTTCGATCGGGCTGCCTCGGACCGCATCGCTGTCGTCGGGGCCCATATTCCATTCCCCGGACACGGACGCATCGTCCGCGAAGGCAGCCAATACGGCTTCGTCCCGACGCCATGGTCGCCGACGCTCTGACTACGAGGGGCCTAGCGATCAGCGCACGGCCGCCGGGTTCGTAGGGGCGGGTTTCAAACCCGCCCCTACAGGCCGGAATTGTCTACTGTGGTTTACATTGGAGGGGCGGGTTTCAAACCCGCCCCTACAAAGAACCCCTTCATTTTGAATGACGCAGCCCACTAGCGCGTCGCCGGACTTGCATTCGGCCGCACATCCGGGAGCAACGGCGGCTGCGGGCCCATAACCTTGGTGAGCGCGCGCCAGGCGCAGATTTCGTCGCTCCACTCGGGGAGTTGCGGCGCCGAACCGCCCACTCCCACCGCGCCGATGAACTGGTTGCCGTTGATGATGATCGGCAGCGCGCCGGAATTCGGGAAATTGCCGAATGATATCTGGCGTGCTTCCGACGAACGGCCGGTGAGCACCTGGTTCATCGAGGCCTTGCTGGGCTGGCGGGTGTTGAGCACGGTCCGCGCCTTCATGAAGGCTGTCTCGATGTTGATCTTCCCCTGCCCGTCCATGCGGTAGAAATAGACCGGCTCGCCGAACTGATCGAGCACGACGATGCTGATGCGTACGCCGCGCTTGACCGCCTCCTCGACGCAAGCCTTGCTGATCGCTTCGGCAGTCGCGACATTGACCTGGTTCTGCTCCATCATGCCCTTCGTGGCCTCGCCGCGAATGAGGAACTTGTCGCTGTCGTCCGCGCGCGCGGCGCTCGAAAGTACCGTCATCGCAACCGCAGCCAGTAGTCCGAATTTCAGATTCATGTCTTGACCTCCAGATTTGACTTTCGATTACTCATCGACCTTGATTCCGGCGGCACGGATCACCGGTCCCCACAATTCGGTCTCGGCCTTGAGATGCTGGGCAAGTTCTTGCGATGTCGAGCCGACCACGACGACACCGACCCGCTCCAGCGCGGCCCTGGTCGCGGGCTCGGCGAGCACGGCGACGGTGTCGGCATGTAGCTTCTTCACAATCTCAGGCGGAGTCTTCACGGGCGCGAAAAGCGCATACTAGGACGAAACTTCGAAACCCGGGACGCCCGATTCTGCCACGGTCGGAAACTCCATCGCGGTCGGAAAGCGCTGGGCAGTGGTCACCGCGAGACCACGCAATTGTCCGGCCCGCACTTGCTGCAGCATGCCGCCGATGGTGTTGAACATCACGTCGACCCGGCCCGGGATGACGTCGTTCAACGCCGGCCCCGCGCCGCGATAGGGCACGTGCGTCATTTCAATGCCGGTCAGGCGCTTGAATAGTTCACCGGAGAGATGCGTCGAGGTTCCGGTGCCGGCCGACGCGAAGCTGATCTTGCCCCGGTTGGCCTTGGCATGCGCAATGAATTCCACGACCGACTTCGCCGGCGAGGAGTTCGGCACCACCATGAGATTGGGATAGAGGCACATCAACGACACGGGCGCGAAGTCGATGATCGGATCGTAGCTCAGCGAAGGATAGAGAAAGCGGTTGACGGCCATCGGCAGCGAGCCGATGAGGAGGGTATGGCCGTCCGGCTCGGCGCGCGCAACCGCGTCGGCACCAATGTTGCTCCCGGCGCCACCCTTGTTCTCGATCACCATCTGCTGGCCCCAGATCTCCGACAGCCGATTGGCGATGATGCGTGACACCACGTCGGTTCCGCCGCCGGCCGGAAACGGAACGACAAGACGCACGAAGCGGTTCGGCCAGTTCTGTCCGAAGCTACGGGTTGCGAGCGCGGGTGCCAACGTGGCGGCACCGGTAAACTTCATGATGCGGCGACGGGTAATCATGGCAATCACTCCGGTTTCATGTTTGTCGCAGCGATCACTTTGGCCCATTTTTCGGTTTCATCCGCGATGAGCTTGCCGAAATCGGCGGGCGAGCCCCCGATCACAGTACCGGCCTCGCTCACAAACCGCGCCTGCAATTTCGGATCGGAAAGGCCAGAGTTGATCTCCCGGTTGAGCCTGTCAATGATGTCCGCCGGGGTGCCCTTCGGCACGCCGACGCCAAACCACGCCGTCATCTCGTAGCCCGGAACAAACTCGGCGATGGTGGGCAGGTCCGGCAGCGCCGCCGAGCGCGCCGCGCTGGTAACAGCTAGGCCGCGCAGCTGCCCTGCCCTGATATGCTCGATGGACGACGGAGGCGAGGGAAACAGCACATCCACCTGGCCGCCGATCAAGGCCGTCAGGGCTGGTCCGTTGCCGCGAAACGGCACATGGACGAGATTGACGCCCGCCATCAGCTTAAACAATTCGCCCGAAAGATGCCCGCCGCTGCCGGTGCCGGGCGAAGCCATGTTGATCTTGCCGGGATTGGCTTTCGCGAAGCTGAGGAATTCCGGCAGCGTCCTGGCCGGAAATGATGGATGGACCACCATGACGTTGGGTATGCGCAGAATGCCGACGACCGGCATGATCTCGCGCATGAAATTGAACTTGAGATTGGGGTAGAGCGCTGCATTGGTGGCATTCGGGATGCCCGCCATGAGCAGCGTATAGCCGTCGGGCGCCGCGTTCACGACCGCTTCGGTCGCGATATTGGCCCCCCCACCCGGCCGGTTGTCGACGATGAAGGGCTGGCCGAGCCGCTCCGAAAGCCATTGCCCCATCAGGCGCGCCACGATGTCATTGCCGCCGCCAGGCGCGAACCCAACGATCCAGCGCACCGGCCGCGACGGATAGGACTGCGCCAAAGCATCGCGCGCGAACGCCGGCAAAGCGGCGGCGCCCGCAGTCAGTTGCAGAAACTGTCGACGGGGAACGTTCATGGTGTTGTCCTCACAGTGTGACGCGTATGTGATCGCCTTCCGGTTTCAGGGTCGCGCCAAGTTTGCCACTGCGCGCCGTGAGATCGGCGAGCGTTTCGCCCTCATCGGCAAGGCGGCAGAAGAATGACTCGTTGTTGTCATTGCTGCGCACAAAGCGGAGGTGACACCCTGCGACACCACCGTTCTCGATCGTAAACTCCGCCAGCCAACCAATCCAGCCCGCGTGTTTGCGGCCGAGATGGCCGGTGTTGAATGTCAGATTTCCCATGCCATAGAAGATCGGTTTGCCCTTGTAGAGTTCGACCGGCAATATGTAATGCGGTCCGTGTCCCAGCACGACATCGGCGCCCGCGTCGATCGCCGCATGGGCGATCTCCGTCATGTATTGCAGGTGATCGCGGTTGAGCCCCCAGTGGCAGGACGCCACCACGATGTCGGCTTTCGCGCGCAACGCTTTGATGTCCTCACCAAACTCCTTGAGATAGGCGGCATCCGCCCAGGTGACGATGAGCGGCGCAACACCGGGCCGGTTCGCCGGCGAAACGGTCGGAGATATGCGCCCCATCGGCACGTGATAAGCGGTGTGGCCGCGGAGAACCGCAATCCCGGGCGCATCGTCATGGGCCTCGTGATCGGTCGGCCAGTAGACGGAACTGCGCTGCACGACGCCAACCCGCAACCCATTGCGATTGACGATGGCCGGTGCGCGCGCTGCCGCGAGATTGGGACCGGCTCCGGTGTGCGGAATGACGAGCTGGTCGAGCCTTGCGATCGAGGCCGCGATATTGGCGGCGCCGTAATTGACGTTGTTGGCGATGCCCACGGCCCGGATTCCGGAAAGCCGCAGCGCCTCGCCGCCGGCTATCGGATCAGCGAAGAACCCCTCGTTGCTGTGCGTCTGCGTCGAGAGATGCAGGCAGCATTCGAGGTTGGAAAAAACGACGTCGGCCGCGTTGAGTTCGGCCGCAACATGCCGAAAAGGAACCGTCGCATCGGTGACGTTCATGAGATTGACGTCACCGGTCAGAATAAGCTTGTTGGTCATTTCCTAGATTTCCCCCGAAAGGTTCTTCATGCCGCAGCATATGTGCCAGATGGCGACCTTTTAACACCGTTGGGACAGCAGGTCGAACCGGATTGCGTCCGCCAACGGCGGCGACCAATATATTAGTCCTAAAGAAACTCTTGGCGCGGATCCCTTGCGATAACGCGAACTTCTTGGCTTAGAAAGGCGAACCGCGTGAACGCCGGACTCCAAACGGATCAATCAAGGCGAAGCGTCTTTAACGTAATTGCGAGTTCAGGAACCAGCGACGGGACGAGACGATCGTCGGCGGAAAATTCCGTTGCGATCGCATAAGTCTGCCCCAAAGGCTGGCGGCAAATAGTTGTCTCAAGCGTCACCGCATTGATGATCCAATATTCCGGCACGCCGTGCGATGCATACATCGGCAATTTTATCTTGGTGTCATAAATCAAGCTGCTTTCCGCAACTTCGACGAGAAGCAGCGCCTCCGGACCGCGCAACTTGTCGGTATGGATCGCCATCGGATGCACCAGGATATCCGGGTTCACAAAGGTATCTACGTCGAGATTGAATTGCGATTCACCTGCGATCATGACGTTGTCAGGCGCCATCTTGGTCCAGCGATAGTCCAACATATTGCGGAGGCGCTCATGACGGAGGCCCTTTGGCGACATCGGCACGATCTCCCCACCAATCAACTCAAATCGATCTTGCTCGTTGAAAATTCCCGTGGCGGCAATCCGCTCGATTTCCTCCACAGTCCAACGCCAGCGCGGCAATCCTTCCGCGGCCTGTGTGCCCGGTCGCCCGAATGGCGAGAGAAAAATTTCGTTCATGAATCAAATTATAGCAATCGGTGGCTCAGCTTGAAAGCGAGATGTTGATCACCATTGTGGCAAGGTTCCGTCCACCAGTTCCCTTGCAAGTGGACTGGAACCTGAACTGCTCTCAAGGCGTTTCAGTTCTAATGACAGGTAAATAGGAGAGCAGAATGTTTCGCCTCAGATTTGTCGTGCGATACAGGGCGCTGGCTGTGCTGGTGCCTGTCGTCTTCAGTTTCATGATGGTTTTCTCGTCTGTGCCGCCGGCGCAAGCGCAACGTTTCGCCATCAAGTCAGAATTCCGTCTTGCGCTCCAACCGTACGGCGAATTCCGTGAGCACTCCCGGTGGGGCGAGGTGTGGGTTCCCTCGCGCGTCAATCGAGAGTGGCGACCCTACACCGTAGGGCATTGGGTCTATTCCGACGATTACGGCTGGTACTGGGACGCCGACCAAGAGGAGCAGGAGTGGGGTTGGGTCGCGTATCATTACGGGCGATGGGTTTGGGACGCCGATCTCGGTTGGTGCTGGGTCGCGGGTGACGAATGGAGTCCTGCCTGGGTGCAATGGCGCCGAGGTGAACAACTGGTGGGTTGGTCTCCGCTACCGCCCGACGAAATCATTGTGGAGGTGCGCGAAAGCCCGCGTTACTGGATGTTCGTCGAGCCGCAGGAGATATTCGCTACGAACCTATTGGCGGTGTACGTGAATCCGGCACCTGTTCGGTTCGGGGAGACGGTTGTCGTCAACCGAACGGTCCTGATCCAGAACCAGGGCTTCGCCGTCAACCCCGGTATCGCACCCGGGTTCTTCGCGGCTGCGATCGGCCGGCCCATCCGGACCTATGATGTGCGACCGCGAATTTTCGCCGGCACCGCCGCTATTCCGCGCGCCATCGAGATGCGCGCCGATGCTCAAGGTCGCAACGACTTTCGCCAGCAGCTGCGTGAGAACAATGTTCGTCAATCCGCGAACCTCATAGGTCCCGCTCGCAATATTGAAAGGCCGCGAGCAATTGGCCCGAGAGATGCCGGTGTTTTGGGTGAAAACCCCCCGCGCCTGGCAACTCGGCAGGGCGGACCGCCACGAGATCAGCGCGGCGGCCCCCCTGGCCGGCAAGGCACTATCGGCGCCGCTCCTGATCGCCAGGAGCAGGGAGGGCGCGGCGACAGAGAGCGCAATGCGCCCGGACGCAATGTTCAGGAGCGTGGCAATTCGGTCGGCGTTGCACCGGAGGGCCGAGACCAGGGCGGCCGTAATGCACCGCGGACGCGCGAACGCGATCTTCAGGACCGGAGCAAGCAAACCGCTACCCCGCCGCCGCAACCGTCGCAGCGCCAGGACCAGCGAGGGGCGCAGGATCGGCCCGGCACCTCGGGAGTTGCCCCACGCGACCGAGAACAAGGTGGGCGGGAATTTCAAGGCCGCGGCGACGCCACGCCTGCCACACCGCGCGAAGAACAGCGCGGTCGGCCCGATCGCAACGGGCCGCCGGTAACGACCGGCATTGCACCCCGCGACCAACAACAGCGCGGCGGGCGCGAGCAGTTCCAACGAGGAACTCCGGATCGTGGCACGATCGATGCTGCACCGCCTCCTCGCCGCGAACAAAGTCCTCCGTCGCCGCAGCAACAGCAGATCCAACGAGGGACTCAGGAGCGTGGCACGGTCGGCGCCGCACCGCCGCCTCGCCGCGAACAAAGTCCTCCGTCGCCGCAGCAACAGCAGATCCAACGAGGAACTGAGGAGCGTGGCACGGTCGGCGCTGTACCGCCTCCTCGCCGCGAACAAAGTCCTCCGTCGCCGCAGCAACAGCAGATCCAACGAGGGACTCAGGAGCGTGGCACGGTCGGTGCTGGACCGCCTCGTGCCGAGCAAACACAAAGGGCTCCGTCGCCGCAACCGCAGATGCAACAACCGCAGATGCAACGAGGATCGTCGCCGCAACAGCAGCAATCCGGCCCCCGGGAGCGTCAGAAAGGTCCCAACTAGAAGCGTCTCCAGTCACGCCTCAAGTGCGGGCGCAAGCGGTTTCTCGCAACGGATGATGTCGGTGCTTTTTCGGCCATCATCAAGACGCAAGCTGTGGCCAGTAATCGGCCCCGGCATCGCGACCAGCGGCATCAGGGCGTCCATCATATCAGGAAATTTCTCGCCCCATATCCACGCGCGCATGGCGCCCATTGAAAGGCCTAGTACCAGCCGCAGGTGATTGACACCAAGTCCCTCCGAGACGAGCAGCCTCTGCGCGTCAACCATGTCGCTGTAGCCGTAGCGCGGAAATTTGGCGCGCAAGCCGTCGCTCGGTTTGCTGGAACCGCCATAGCCGACGGCATCTGGGATGATCAGATAGTATTTTGCGCTATCGAGTGGCAGCCCGCTCCCGAAGAGTTCGCTGCCAAGATTGTCAAGAATGGATTTTCCGCTGCCGTTCGTGCCGTGCAGCAGCAGCACGGCATTCGTGTCGCGCGAATGAACGTTTCGCATCGCACCATTGGCCGTCCGTCGAGTTCCGAGGTGGTCATCGGCTGAAATGCTCAAGGCGAGGATAACTTTTCCGGTGTTGGTCCGATAGCTTCCGTGAACTGGTGCGCGCCGGATCGGATGCCTTGGGCCAATAAGAGACTACGGCATTGCAGCACACAGCACCCTTATTCGATCACCTCGTCGGCGCGCGCGCACCATGTCCGGCACCTTGATCCCGATCGCCTTGGCGGTCTTGAGGCTGACGACCAATTCCAATTTCGTGGATTGCTCCGGCAGTGCGGCGGTTTGGCCCCATTGGGAACGGGGCCGATACAGACGCCTGCTAGGCGCGATGAATAATTGATGTTCCCGACTTGGTTCATTAGGCCGCCCGCAGCCGTAAACCCGCGCTAGGGGCTGGCGGTCGGCAGCTTGTGCCGCATCGCGAGGTTAAGCAGACCGATCCTTTATCGGCCGCTTACGTCGAGGCTGACCATCCTCACAGCAAATCCCAGAGCTTAAGCGTCTTGTCGGAGCTCCCGGATAACGCAGTCCGCCCATCCGGCGAGAATGCGACCGAGTGCACTATATCCGAGTGACCCGTAAACGTGCGGACTGTTTTACCGCTCGGCGCATCCCAGAGCTTGAGCGTCTTGTCGGAGCTGCCGGACAATGCGGTGCGGCCATCGGGCGAGAATGCGACCGAGCGCACTGCATTCGAATGCCCAGTGAAGGTGCGCAGCTTGCGCGTCGCCACGTCCCAGAGTTTGACGGTGTTATCGGAACTGCCAGACAATATCGAACGCCCGTCAGGCGAGAACACGACCGAGTTGATTGCATCCGAGTGGCCGTCGAAAATGCGAACGTCCTTGCCAGTCGCTACGTCCCAGACCCTGAGCGTCTTGTCGGCACTGCCGGACACGACCGTCTGCCCGTCAGGCGAGAATGCGACCGAAATCACGTTACTCGAATGCCCCTTGTAGGTTCGGGCCTCCATACCCGTTGCCACGTCCCAGAGTTTGAGGGTCTTATCCGAACTACCGGACAATACCGAACGCCCATCAGGCGAGAACGCGACCGAGCGGACTTCATCCGAATGCCCCGTGAGGATGCGACGCTGCTCGCCCCACAACTGGACGGTGTTGTCGGCGCTGCCGGACAATCCCGTGCGACCATCGGGTGAGAATGCGACCGAGCGCACTGAATTCGAATGCGCACCAAAGGTGCGAAATTCTTCGCCAGTCGCAACGTCCCACACCTTGAGCGTGCGATCGTCGCTGCCGGACAGGGCCATTGCGCCGTTGGGCGAGAATGCGACCGCATTGACGGCGCTGAGATGTCCATCGAACGTGCGGATCAAAGCATCACCGCCAAGGTGCAGTCGAGATATGACAGTACCTCCGAACACGCTGAAGACAACTGCTCCGCCCAAGCTGAGGAAGAGCCAGCGTCGGGTCGGCATGCCTTTTATTTCCTTGATCCGCCCCGCGCTCTCATCTCGGCTAGGTAGCCATGCGGCCGTGCTTGCGGATTCCTTCGCAGCCTCAGTCTCGCGGAGCGCCGCTTTGAGCACTTCAATCAGGCCCCGCACGTCTGCCCGGAACCGCTCCTGCGTGAGCCGCACCGCATGACGCCGCGCGAGCGGCTTGAGCGGTTCAGGTAGTTCCCCCGCGCGCGGCATCTCGGCATTGTTCACCAGTACTGGGATGACACGTTTGCCACGTCGCATCGCCGACTCGATCTCAACGCGCACGAAGTCATCGGGGTTGTCGAGGCGCCGCGCCCCGTTCTCATCCTTGACGGCAAGCCAGCCCCGGCCAATCAGCACCAGGAGTACGTCGCACTGTGCGACCTGTCTCTCCAGTACTTCCACGAAGTCGTGCCCAGCTGGAATGCCGCCTTCCACGTCCATGAAAAGCTGGTTGGCCGCAAACGACTCTTCGAGCCTTGCATACAACGCCAATGCAAAGCCGGGCTCGTCACCACGCCGGTAATTAATGAAAATTCTACCGGACATCCCCCTGCCGTCCCTTTGGGCGCAAG
Organism: Xanthobacteraceae bacterium; assembly: GCA_035300505.1. Taxonomy (GTDB): domain Bacteria; phylum Pseudomonadota; class Alphaproteobacteria; order Rhizobiales; family Xanthobacteraceae; genus VAZQ01. The sequence goes on along the minus strand of DATGVJ010000258.1, from coordinate 7,250 downwards.
ATTAACCGATGGGCGCGACGTTGTCAGGCCCGGCAATCACCACAACTTTCGGAAAGCAGGGCTCAGGGTCGCTCCAGGCGGCACAAAACGTAGCACATCGGGACAAGGCGGTATCGAGCCTTGGACGGGGCCAAAGGAGGCGGACTGCAATCATTATGCGCCAATCATAGCGCGCGCGGCAGTGGGTTATTCGAAGGTTCCGAGATACCCGCCCTACGTCCGCTTACGCTTGGATGGCTATCGGATAGCAGACCTGGCGGCACGCCTGTTCCGGGCCCAGGCTGTGTGAACAGTCGGAAGTTCAATTTGCGTTTAGAACTTCCTTCTCGATTTCGTCGATTTAATAAACGAACAGTGCCATAACCGCCTTCACGAGAAGGCAATAGAGAAATCGATTCTACGTATTTTTGACCGGTTCGACTTTTCACACAGCCTGGGCCACAAGCGGAATGTCGCAATGCAATAAAGTTGGCGCACCTTATGCTGCCGCCACGTTTTGCCGCCCCTGTTGTCGCCTCCATTCGCACGGACGCGAAGCTCGGGTAGCATGCCGCTGCCATGGGCGCTTCCTGGGAGGACCAATGAAGTTCGTTGCGCCGAAAATTCCCGGAAATGGTGGCAGGCGCTGTCGCTACAAGAAGTCCGGACTCATCACCTGCCTTGTCCGGAACTTTCAGAACGCGCAGAGCCGAATTCGGCGCATCCCAATGCTCCGTACATAGCGGAAATTGACGAGTAGGAGGTAGTCAGCGATCGTGACTGATCTGGCTATCCAAACGGCGCGGTTGCTACTACAACCGCGCCGTTTTTATTTTTCGGGAAGCGAGACGAACGGACCATCCCTGCGGTGCCTGTTCCTCGCTCGCGGCTGTGCCTGGGAATCCCCAAAATCACTCAACGATCGGCGTGTGATAAAGGCCACGATCGTGATTCCGCCACTTGTACGACAAGAAGGGGTGATCGGTCATCGCTATTACCCTCACTGCCGACCTGATCATTGATGCAACCCGCCGAACTGTACTCCCAACCCCTCCGGGTCCTTGACCTGGAAGCTGGTCTTAGCGCTTCCCGTGTACTGCAAATTGCGGCGCTTCAGCTCCGCCTCCACCCCATCCTTCTCCGCGTCCCAGTTCGCAATGGTGTAGGCAATGTGGTCCACTTTGGCTGGACCGCTGCCCCGGTTCCGGGGAACAAGGATGTTAGTGCCGAACACCAGGCGGCACTGCTTTCCGTCGTCTTCGGTGACCTTCATCCCGAGGAGATCCACGTAGAAGTCGCGGACCTTCTTGTAATCGTTCACCTGATAGGAGATGTGGTTGACGTAGAGGGCCTCGAGCGGCTTGCCCGCGGCCCTGGCTGCTGGCGCCATCCCGGCCGCCGCTGCTGCCGTGAAGCTTAAGCTCTTGATGAGCTGCCGCCGGTCCATTTTTCCCTGTTCGAAATCGTGGACCAATCTTGCGATGATACTTTCCATTTCCTGTTCTCCTGTTCATAAGCCCGCGTCGGGATTCGATCGTGCTTCCCAGGCCGGGATGTCACTATACAATCTGTGAAGCTAGCAAGACAAACTGCAAAGACAGCGTGGCCATCCAAAGCACGCTGAATTCGGCGTCCGGCAACGGTCATTCGCCATGCGCACGACGATCTGCTGAAGCGGGTGAGCAAGCACAACACGTGAAAACGCACAGAACTTGCCAAGCGACAGCATCCATCGTCCCTGATACGCTGGCTTGCGGTTCGACTCCCAAGCTGAGGCGGCTATGTCACCTGTCCCGGAAAACTTTACAGTTCGCCAGACACACGGGCCGCTTTGGCAACCGGGCGTGCAAACCCGCGCGTCAAGCGATAACCGGGGTTGGTCCTCGCTATACGCCTCGCTGCAGCGAGAACTACCTTTCGAGGGCACGTTTGGCGCCGTCGAAGATCAACTTGTGGTTCTCCACCTCGATGGGCCGGTAATGGTTCATCGTCGTGTGGCCAAGGGAGAGGACAGCCGCCTCATTCCCGTGGGGGGCATGTTCATGATGCCTGGCGGCATGGACTTTGGTGCTCGGGTTAGCGGGGCTGTTCGGACGCTCCATCTATACCTTCGGCGTGCCCTCTTGCAGGAGGTCGCCGCTGATATCCTGGATTGCGACCCCGCACATATCGAAATCCTGCCACGGTTTGGGGACCGCGATCCGCTGATTGAGCGACTCATTCTCGGCATAGGTGATGTGCTGCGCGACGACGATCCGACGGCCACAATGTATGTCGATTATCTCGCCCGTGCGGTCGCCGCGCGCCTGGTCCAACAGCATTCCTCAGCCTCATCCAGCACGCAGCGCCGTGACTACCCGACGACCATGGCTAAAGGCCGGCTCGGTAAGGCTATCGATTTCATGGAGGCCAACCTCGACCGGTCGATCGGCCTGCTGGCGATTTCCGATGCCGCCGGCCTGAGCCCCAGCCATTTCGCCCGCCAATTCCGTGCGAGCGTCGGCCAGGCCCCGCATCAATATCTGATGCAGCGTCGGGTAGAGACGGCCAAACGCCGCCTGGCCGAAACCAATGCCGGCATCGCGGAAATCGCAATAGCCTGCGGCTTTGCCAACCAGGAGCACCTGAGCCGCTTGTTCAAGCGAGCCTGTGGCACCACCCCGGCTGCCTACCGCAAAGTGCGCCGCGACTAACCGGCCTACGCTCGCACCGATCGTTTCGTGCAAAAAGAAAGGCGCAATTCTGCAGGACTACTATCTTGTCTTCCTCGATCCTCGACACCAGCAAACAGGGGATAGAGCGATGGCGCAAAACGTCACTTACGATCGCATCATGCAGACAGCGATGGACGTGCCGATGTCGTGCGGGACAGCAATAGGAGGAGAGTCGTGTCGATAGCAATTGGACAAACTGGAGCGAGCAAAACCGACCGGCTCTTCTTTACAGGAATGGCGTTGGCCTCGGTGCTTACATTGTTCCTCGGATTTCTGCCGAGCTACTTCCATCGCAGTGCGGAACTTTCTTCCCTTACACTGCTCTATCAGATGCACGGGGCCGTCTTTACGGCATGGATTGCGCTGCTGGTCGCTCAAACTGCTCTGGTGGCGGCACATCGCACCGACATCCATCGTACCCTGGGCGTTGCGGGAATTGTCCTGGCCGCGGTCGTGGTCGTCGTCGGCGTTGCCGTATCGGTCGAGACGCTAAGGCGCAATGGCGGGCCGTTCGGCGATGATCCACGCAAGTTCTTTGCCATCCCTCTCGGCGACATCATCGTGTTCGGCGCTTTGGTCGGCCTGGCCGTCGTCCAGAGAAGGCACTCGGAAGCGCATAAGCGGTTGATGTTGGTGGCAACGATCTCGCTGCTGACTGCCGCCGTCGCGCGATTTTTGGGGCAAGTGGGCATGGGCGGGCCGGCGAATTTGTTTTTCGGCACTGACGTTTTCGTACTGGTGCTCGTCCTTTATGATCTCGCTTCGCGCGGCCGCGTCCATCCAGCGACCCTTTTTGGTGGCGCGCTGGTTGTTGGGTTCAAGCCACTGCTGTACTATGTGCTCTCCGACACGCGCGCGTGGCTCGCCCTCGCCGACGCTTTGCGTATTTAGCGAGACCCGACTGCCGACTGAACCTCCCCGACCGTAACATCGATCTGAATGACGGCTTCGGGTCACCGGCTGAAATGCTCAAGGCGAGGATAACTTTTCCGATGTTCGTCCGATAGCTTCCGTAAACTGGGGCGTACCGGGTCGGAAGCCTCGGGCCAGCAGCGGACCTGAGCAGGTGCAATAAACGTCGGTGTGCCCTCTGCCTCCGTCCCCTTTCGGATCGGCGGGAAGCTCGGATAGCATATCGCTACCACGGGCGCTTCCTGGGAGGGCTCAATATTTTGGCCATACGAGGTCCGGAAGCCGGCAAAAGCCGTTCGTCAAGCCGCCGCTTTGGCGAGTTTGCCAAAATCCTCCAGCACGGCGACAATTCTTGAAGTCGGTACGGCCTTGCTGTAGGCGAATCCCTGCACCTCGGTGCAGCCTTCGGCGCGCATCTGCTCCAGCTGTTCCAGGGTTTCGACGCCTTCAACCGTCGTGACCATGCTAAAGCTCTTGCCAAGAGCTGCGACCGCGCGAATGATGGCAATGGAATCGGGATTATCGGTGAGGTCGTGTACGAAGGATTGATCGATCTTGATCTTGTCGAAGGGGAAACTGCGAAGATAGTTCAGCGACGAATATCCGGTCCCGAAATCGTCCATGGAAATTCTCACGCCCAGTGTGCGAAACTCGTGCAGTTCGTTCCGTGTCTCATCGTCGTTGTGCAAGAGCACGGCCTCGGTAATTTCAAGCTCCAGCCGGTTGGGCGATAGGCCGCAGGCCGCAAGCGTGGATGCGACGCTGGCAGCCATGTTTTTGTTGCGGAATTGCAACGGCGATACATTGACCGCCACGCGCAAATCGTCCGGCCATGTCGTGGCCTGCGCACATGCGGTCCGCAACACCCAGTCGCCAATCGGGATGATGAGCCCGGTATCTTCGGCCAACGGGATGAATTCGTCTGGCGGTATCCTGCCACGCGTCGGATGGTTCCACCTCAGCAATGCTTCGAAGCCGCTGATCCTGTTCTGCGCCAGATTGACGAACGGCTGGTATTCGAGCTCGAACTCCCCGGCCGTCAGGGCCTGGCGCAGCGCCAGTTCAAGAAAGCGTCGTTCCTGTGCTTTGATATCCATCTCGGCTTCGAAGAAACGGTATGTGCCGCGTCCGTGAGATTTTGCCCGGTACAACGCCATGTCGGCATTCTTCATGATTTGATCCAGCTTCGTGCCGTCACACGGAGCAATTGCGATGCCGACACTCGCTCCGACCACGACTTGATGGTCGCCAAGATCGAACGGCGTTCTCATGGCCGCGATAATTCGCTCCGCAAGGCTCGCGGCAGCCGCCAAGTGCCGCGGTGTATTGGTTTGCACGATGGAAAACTCGTCGCCACCGGTTCGAGCAATCAGATCCGTGTCGCGTACCAGGGTGCGCAAACGCTCCGCTGCCGCGCGTAGCAAGGCGTCCCCATAGGTGTGACCGAGCGTATCGTTGACATTCTTGAAATGGTCCAGATCAAGGCAAAGAATCGTGAAACTCGCGCCTTGTGTCAGTTGCGCCAGGCGATTCTCGATGAATTCGCGGTGCTGAACTCGATTGGCGAGACCAGTCAGCGCATCGTGACAGGCGAGGAATTCGACTTCCTTCTCGAACTTGCGCCGCTCGGTCACGTCCGTGTGGATGGAAACCGTGCCGCCGGCCGGCAGAGGCGCACTTGTCACGGCTATGATTCGTCCGTCACGATATTGGTGTTCAATGGGGCCAGGCGTTGGATCGGCTGCCGATGCCAAACTTTCATTCATGAAAGTTTTAAAATCGGTCGGACCGGTGTCGGTCGCCGACCGACGCATCAGGATGGTTCGAAGCGGTGTGCCGAATTTCGTATGTTCACGGTCAAGTCCATACATTTGCACATATTTAGAATTGCAGACGAGCAGGCGGAGATCGCGGTCAATCACGGACAGGCCTTGCGGCATGCCCTCCAGAGAGGCGGAGAACAGCGCGCGTGAGCGATTTACAGTCGTAACCATCCGGTCGAGGGATAACAATGCGAGCCCGGCCAGCATGATGCTGGTCATGATCGTTATGAACAGCGAGCGTTCAAGCTTGTCTGCAAGTTCCGCGACATCGTCACGGGCGCTCAGCACAACATCCGTTCCCATTTCGCCGAGCTGTTCCATATTTCCTGAAATTGCCTTGAGCTGGGCAGCCAAATCTGCAGGTTCCGACTTTGTTTCGAAAAGCGTGGCTAGTTTTTCTTTGGCCGCCATCGCCGCCGTGCGAGCCTGTGCGGAATTCGTTCGTTCGATCGCGGCATCGAGCTGAGCAATGGCTTTGGTTAGCGATTCGTCCGCTCTCAAGAACTCCGCTGAGCCGTTGGTTCGAATACGCTGTTCGGCATAGTCCCGAAATGAGATTTGCGCCTGGTGGATGTAGTTGGTCGACACGATGGTCGTGTCGTAGATGCGGATTGCATAATCGGCCAAACTACGCTGTTGCCCGCGGGCAGTCAGACCGATCGCGAGATTGACGAGCAGCAGGATGATGGCGAGGGTTCCTAGTCTGCGTCGGAATGATTTGTGATTTTCGTCACCGAGAAGATTCGCCTGAGTTCGCGCGGAGGGTGGATCTTCCGGAGATCCAGTCTCAATCCCATTGGAGGACATAATCGAGGGCCATCCGTCGTCATCGCAGGTGACGGCAATAATGCGTGCATATTGCCGAAAGATTTAATATGTCAGATTTGTCGGCCGGCAGTGAAACAATTCGTCGTCTCAATGAACAAAATGTGACGTTGAAACCATTCAAACAAGGCCAGGCATTCACGATTGATTCGTGGTTGATTGCGTTTAACCATTCCGCAGCTGGACGCGCTGCCGTCGGGGAAGTATCAATGGATGGTCCGGCCCGGGAATACTCCTGAATTAGAAGTGCAGCAAACTCGTCTGCATCTTCCTCGTTCGCTTTCGCAGGGGACGGATCGACATTGAGTTGCGACATCTCGAAGACGTTAACAATGGTTTTGAATTATATCATACGTCAACCTCAATCGCTCGACACTTAGTGAGCCGGCCTCGGTAGTTTGAATAGACACCTGACGGCGCATGACGTGGCTGAGATTGACGCCGAAGTGCGAGCGGTGCTCACAGAGATTGGAACCGAAGCACATGATGAGTAAACTGCGCTACCAAACATCAGTACACGAGGCCGGTTACGCGGTGCTGGGGGCCGAGTTTGGTCTCGTCGCAGCGCATCTCGCCAGGGACTCGGATGTTCATGCGCAGATGGAGGCATGCGAGAAAGATGCCATCGTGGCGCTGGCGGGGCTTGCGGCCAACAGGCATGAGAACCCACGTTTGCCCATCTACGATGTGATCAACGCGCGTAAAGATACCGATGCGGACAGCGCCAGAATTGCAATTATAAAAATGATCTGCCTCAAGGACGGCAAACCAATCCCACAGGGTCGTGTCAACATCGGACCGGCTATGTGGGGCAAGATACAGAACGAGTACTTTCGGCTGGTGCGAAAAACTGCCACCCTTGTTGACCAGCGCTGGCCGGCCATTAAACGGGTAGCAGAGTATCTAGAAAAGTATGGACGCATGGATCACACGACGCTTGTCAATTTGATTGACCGCGCCAAACTTCACCCCAATGCTAACCGCTGAGGCGCAGCGT
>DATGVJ010000257.1:0-7227 GCA_035300505.1 Xanthobacteraceae bacterium | reverse complement strand
GGTTGGTGCCCAGGGTGTGATCAACAATGAAATCTCACCCGGACGCCTGTCCCAGTTCGTGCTCTACGCCGTGTTTGCGGCAAGCGGGCTTGGCCAATTGTCGGAAGTATGGGGAGAACTATCGCAAGCTTCAGGCGCCGCGGAACGATTGTTTGAAATCCTCAATGTCAAGCCGGAGATTACGGCACCGCCAAAACCAGTCGCCCTGCCGGAACCCGCGCGCGGGGCCATTGAATTCGACAATGTCAGTTTCGCCTACGCAACACGGCCAGAGGCCCCGGCGCTCGACAAGGTGACGCTCAATGTCCGCCCCGGCGAAAAAGTCGCGATCGTCGGCACGTCGGGCGCCGGCAAGAGTACGATCTTCAATTTGATCCTGCGCTTCTACGATCCTGCCTCGGGCACCATTCGCTTTGATGGCGTAGCGCTTCCGGACGCCGACCCGCATGCGCTGCGACAGCACATTGCGCTGGTGCCGCAGGACACGACGATTTTCGCTGCATCAATTGCCGACAACATCCGGTTCGGCCGGCCTGACGCAAGCGACGCCGATGTTGTGCATGCGGGAGAACTTGCGCTTGCATCCGAATTCATACGCCGGCTGCCGGAAGGATTTGCGGCCGAGGTCGGAGAACGCGGCGTAACGCTGTCAGGCGGCCAGCGTCAGCGGATCGCGATTGCTCGCGCCATCCTGCGCAATGCGCCGCTTCTCCTGCTTGACGAAGCGACGTCCGCGCTCGATGCCGAAAGTGAGAAACTGGTGCAGACGGCGCTTGAGCGCCTGATGGAACAGCGCACCACGCTGGTCATCGCGCACCGGCTCGCGACGGTACTGTCCTGTGACCGCATAATTGTGATGGATGAAGGACGCATTGTCGAACAAGGCACGCATGAGCAGCTCGCCGCAGCCGGCGGACTTTACGCGCGGCTCGCCAAGCTGCAGTTCCAGGCGAGCTAACAGCATTGACGGAAATTTGATCGCCGGTTTCCCAAGGAATCCTGGTGACGCCATAATCGCCGTAACGCACGCTCTAATTATCCCGGCCGGGACGCAATTGTGACACCGCCCGTCCGTACCGCAGCCATCAAGACATGAGATCGATGTTCCCGGGGGCGAACACGCCGCACTGGAGAACATCATGCGGAATTCGCTGATTGCTGCGATCACTTTGTCACCCTTGTTTTTGTCCGGATTGACGGCCTTGGCCGCCACTCCAACTCCCGGAGTGGAGCGTATTTCCGGTCCTGTATCCCACGAAAATCTCACGGTCTATTTCATCCACGGTCCCTCGACGCCCGGCAAAGTGCCGCTGACGCTCGACGAAGCCTTGGCCAAACGCGTCGTCCAGGTGCGCGAGACCGGCAATGTCAACCAGCTCGAACTCGAAAATCTTGGGCTCGATGAAGTCTTCATCCAATCCGGCGACATCGTTAAGGGGGGCCAGCAAGACCGCACGCTGATGGTCAGCCTCATCCTGCCCGCGAAATCCGGCCGCGTTCCCATAGCGTCATTTTGCGTCGAACAGGGCCGATGGTCCGCGCGCGGCCGCGAAGACGTCAAGAGTTTCTCGACGGCCTCGGCATCGGTGCCGTCGCGCGAAATGAAGCTCGCCATGAAGGTCCCACAGCCAGTCCCCGTACCCGAACTGCGCGGACGCGGACCGGCTCTTGCGAGCGCCGCAGCCGAAACCAGTGCCCGCCAGGGCGCGGTCTGGGAAGGCGTGAAGAAGATGCAGGACAAGCTCTCCCGCAATGTCGGCTCTCCCGTCAGCGCGGCACAATCGACTTCGAGCCTGCAACTCGCGCTCGAAAACGAAAAGGTCGTCGCCCAGCAGAACTCCTATGTCGCAGCCCTGAGGGCCGCGGGCGAAGCCGACAGCGACATCGTGGGTTACGCGTTCGCCGTCAACGGCAAGCTCAACAGCGCCGATGTTTATCCGTCCAACGGGCTGTTCCGCAAAATGTGGACCAAGTTGCTGAATGCGAGCGCCACCGAAGCCCTGGGCCACAAGGACGAATCGCGCGATGCCGCGCCTTCGATCGACGCCGTGATGGCATTTCTTGGCGACGCCGAGAAAGGCAAGGGTTCCGAAAAGCCGCTCAATGTCGGAGTAAAGCTCGACACGCGCGAGGGCGAAAAAGCGTTCTTCTTTGAAACCGCCCGGGCCAGTGCGTCGCCGAGCGCGCCGAAGGCCTGGGTGCACCGGAATTATCTCGCGAAGTAAAAATTACCCGCCTGTACTGCATTGGGTAAGCGCCCTCCCGCCATTGGCGAGAGGGCGTTCTATTTCGGTAGCCAGCTCATCTTTAAGATGGGCGCTTTCGAGATCGGATTGACATCGTTACCCGTCACCACAAAGCCCTGCTTCTCATAAAAGCGAATGGCCCGCACATTGTCGGCATTGACTGCAAGTTCAAGGCCGGCAGGCGATAAACGCCGCGCCTCGGCCATCAGCACTGGGGCGACATCCGAGCCCCAGGCCTCCGGAGCCACGACGAGCTGATCGAGATAGCGCGTTTTAGGATCGACCGTGACGAAGCCGACGACCGCGCCTTGGCATTCTGCTACCGTGACCATCGCCTTCGGCACCAGTTCGTTGCGCCAGCGCTCGCGCCACCATGGAACGCGTGCCGTGAAGTCGAGATGCGGATAATGCTGCTGCCAAGTGCGCTGCCACAGCTCGATCGTGGCATCTTCATCCGCAGTCGCATAAGGACGCAGCGTGCACAATCTTACCGGTCCGTGAGCCTGAGTTCGATCCGGCGATTGCGGCTGAAGGCTTCCTCGGTACGGTCAGGATCAATCGGCTGGAACTCGCCAAAGCCGGCAGCCACCAGCCGTTGCGGCGAAATTCCACGCGCGATCAGATATTGCACAACCGAAATGGCACGTGCCGCGGAGAGATCCCAATTCGACCGAAAGCTCGTGCCTGTCGTTCCGCGAACATCCGTATGGCCATCGACGCGGAGCGCCCAGCCGATTTCAGCCGGAATCTGACGTTCGAGTTCCGCCAGCGCGGTCGCCAGCTTGTCAAGTTCCGATCGACCTTCCGCCCGCAACACGGCAGCTCCCGTATCGAAGAACACTTCCGACTGGAACACAAAGCGGTCGCCAACGACCCGAATGTCGGAACGATTGCCCAAAATGGTGCGCAACCTGCCGAAGAAGTCGGAACGATAGCGCGACAATTCCTGCACGCGCTGCGCCAATGCAACGTTCAGCCGCTGTCCAAGGTCGGAGATTTGGCCTTGCGCCTCCCGGTCCTTTTTTTCTGCTACATCGAGTGCATCCTGCAGCGCACCGAGTTGCCGGCGCAACGTTGCGAGCTGCTGGTTGAGTACTTCCATCTGGGCAAGGAAGCGTGCAGTTGCGCGCTTCTCGACGTCGAGCGCAGTGGTCAGTTCGGACACTTTCTCCTGCGCAGCCTGGGCGCCGCTGCCCGCCCCTTCGTAAAGCCCGCGAAATCGATCGCGCTCACCTTCAGCCGCCAAGAGACTCGATTGCAATTGCGCAGCCTGGTCCTCGACATTGATCTTGTCGGTTTTTTCCAACGACAGGAGTTCGGTCAATTGCATAATCTGTGCATTCAGCCGCGACAAAGCGCTGTCCTTGCCGGTCACTTCCTGGGTCAGGTAAAACTGAACCACCACAAAGACAGTAAGTAGGAAGATGATGCCCAGAACCAGTGTCGACAAAGCGTCGACGAAACCGGGCCAAAAGTTCAATTCGCTATTGCGGCGGGCGCGTGCGAGGGGCATGAGTTTACCTTATGAGGGCTTGCCGTGAGAGCCCTTGCCTTATGACGGTTCCTGGGTTTCCGAGGCGGCTACTTGTTGACGCTTTCGCGCACGAGGACTTCCAGCAATCGTCTGATTTCGCGATGTTGCTCGGCCTGCGAATCAACCCAGTCGCGGATCATTTGCTGCTCCGTACGCATGTGGTGGACCAGCCCTTGGATTGCCTCGGCAAGATTGGCCATAGCGGTGGTTGCCGCCCGGCTCGAACCGCTCTCGACCATGGCCTCTCTAAGCCGCTCGATCGAGACCCTAAATTCGGTTGGAAGTCCCGCGACCGACGCCGCACCGTCGCCTGTCAGGCCCATGTCGCGGACTGTTGTCGACAACCAATCCTCAAGGTCGGTATAGAACCGGTTTTGTGCCTGGCTGGTCTGCAGGTCGAGAAACCCCAGCACGAGGGAGCCGGCCAGGCCGAACAGCGACGACGAAAACGAAATCCCCATGCCGCTCAACGGCGCAGCGAGCCCCTCTTTCAATGAATCGAATACCGCGCCGGCGTCGCCGCCTACTTTAAGGTTCTCGATCACTCTGCCGACCGAGCTCACCGTATCGATAAGCCCCCAAAACGTGCCGAGCAGGCCGAGGAAAATCAGCAACCCCGTCATGTAGCGGGACAAATCGCGCGCCTCGTCAAGCCGGGCGGCAATCGAATCGAGAATCCCCCGCATGATCTGCGAGGAAATCGCCATCCGCCCCATACGATCGCCCAGCATCGCCGCCATAGGGGCAAGCAGCACCGGCGGGCGCTCGAGCGCCAAGCCTGGGTCGGCCAAACGAAAGCTATTGACCCAATTTACCTCAGGAAACAGCCGGATGACCTGCCGAAACGCCAACGCAATGCCAATGAGCAGAACACCGATGATAAGCGCGTTAAGGCCAGGATTGGCCATAAACGCGACCAGCATCTGCTTATTGAGGACAACGACGATCAGCGAACACAATATCAAGAATACCACCATCCGGATCAAAAAAATCCGGGGCGACGATAGTTTGAGTGGGTCCAAATCTTGTGTCATGGTGCGGGTCAGCACGCCTCATTGATCGACTCACAATATGGCACGGAAGCGGCAAAGGAAAAAATGTTCCTTGGACGATTTTTCCGCAACCGTGGGTCTCATACATCAAGTGCCTACATTAAGTGCGCTGTTTTTTCGCGTCCAGGGGCTCCCGGAACCCTGACTTTTTGGATTCGGTGCAGTGTGATTGTACTAGCCCACCTTTCGGGATTGGGAGTAGGTTAGAGGTTAAGTGCGGCGCAAAGCCGTCACAAGGCGCTGGTGGTTCGGCGCCCCAAAAAAAACGTGGGAAGAGCCGTGGGGACAGGCAAACCTTACGGGAACGACGGGAGGATCCTGCAATGACCCGACGCTCGTATGGGCGGGCTGATGACGTTTGCTCAAGCCTGTTGAATTTGCGTGCAACACGACGAATGGCGGCCGCCGCCGCAGTTCTGGGGTGCTTCGTCACGGTATGGGGCGCCGGCGAAGCGCGTAGCCAGACACCAGCCGCGATCACAGTCTTTGAAGGCGCGCGGCTGATCACCGGAGACGGCAGCACGCCGATCGAAAACTCCGCCTTCGTGATCGAAAACAACAGGTTCGTTGCGGTCGGCCGGCGCGGCGAGGTCACCGTCCCGGCTGGGGCACGGCGCGTCGATCTCTCGGGCAAAACGGTGATTCCGGCTTTGATCGATGCGCATTCCCACATCGGCTACATGCGCGATCTCACCAGTGGGCCGCAGAACTATACGCGCGAGAATATTCTCGACCATATGCACAAGTTCGCCTATTTCGGCGTCGCCGCCAGTCTCGCGATGGGTTCTGATTTCGGCGAACTTCCCTACCAATTGCGCGACGAGATTGCGGCCGGCAAGTATCCGGCCGCGGCGCGGTTCCTCACCGCCGGCCGTGGACTTGCGCCGATCGACGAGATCAAGCCCAACAATATGCGCCACTCCGCCATTCTGGTCGAGACCGAGGACGACGCACGCAAGGCGGTGCGCGAGCTTAGTGCTCGCAAAGTGACGATGATCAAGACCTGGGTCGACAGCCGCGGCGGAACCGTTCGCAAACTCGAGCCTCACCTTTACAAGGCGATCATCGACGAGGCGCACAAGAACAATCAGCGCGTGATCGTGCATGCGACCGGCCTTGCCGACGTCAAGGAGCTGTTGCGCGCCAATGTCGATGGCCTGGCCCATATGGTCGGTACCGTCGACGACGAACTCATGGATCTGCTCAAGGCGCGGCCCAACGTCTATTTCATGCTCGCGCTCGGAGGACTGCGCCGCCAGCTCTATTCGCCGTGGCTCAATCCACCCCATCCGCTCATTACCGAGACCGTGTGGCCGACGCAGATCAAGCGTCTGCAGGATCGCCTGGTGAAGCCCTCGCCCAATGCGCCGCAAGCCTGGGAGCGCATCGCGCGCGGTGTCGCGCGATTTGCTGCGGCAGGCGTGCGCGTCGGCGTCGGCACCGACGGCGGCGGGCAGCAGGGCGACCAATTCGTCGGCTGGACAATGCATGCGGAACTTGAGAACATGGTCGTGGCCGGCATGACGCCAAATCAGGTGCTGGTTGCCGCCACTCGCACGTCGGCCGGCATTCTGGGCCTCGATGATCTCGGAATGGTCGCAGCCGGCAAAAGCGCAGATTTCGTCGTGCTCGATGCCAATCCGCTCGACGACATCACCAATACGCGGCGCATCAACCAGGTCTATCTGCGCGGGGCCCTGGTTCCGCGTGCTGACCTGACCGCACAATGGCAAACGGAATTCCGCCGTGCCGCATCAGCGCGATAACACAACAGATAAACAGCAAATCAACGGCAGATCAAAAGGACCCTGAACATGCGAACGAAACTTCTGCACACCACGGCTGCGGCCCTGGCTACAATCCTGATCAGCGCGGCCCCCTCGGCCGCACAGACCCGAACGACGCTCGATATTTACGTGATCGATGTCGAAGGCGGCAACGCCACGCTCTTCGTCACGCCGTCAGGCGAATCCGTATTGATCGATACCGGAAACGTCGGAGAAGGTGCTGTGCGAGATGCCGAGCGCATCATGGCGGCAGTCAAGGACGCCCGTCTCACGCAGATCGACCACCTCATCACCACGCATTGGCATGGCGACCATTTCGGCGGCATGGCGGAACTCGCCAAACGCATTCCGATCAAGCATTTCATTGACCACGGGCCGACCGTTCAGCCGCAGCCCGCCTCTGACGAATTTCTCGGCAAGGTCTATCAAACGCTTTATGGAGCTGCCCGGCGCACCATCGCGAAGCCGGGCGACAAAATTCCGGTCGCGGGGCTCGACTGGCAAATCGTCGCGTCCGCCGGCGAAACGATCAAGACGCCACTCGCCGGCGCCGGCGCACCGAACCCCTATTGCGCCGCCCACAAGCCCAAGGATCCGGACCCTTCCGA
>DATGVJ010000256.1:0-10081 GCA_035300505.1 Xanthobacteraceae bacterium | reverse complement strand
CACGAAAGTGATCCCCCGCATCGTAGCGCGGGGCCTCACGGTATCGACGCTCAAGCACGCTCATCATGATTTCGACATCGATGTGCCGGGCAAGGATTCCCATGCGCACCGCATGGCGGGTGCTACGGAGGTCCTGGTCGGATCCAGCCGGCGCTGGGCTCTGATGCACGAATTGCGCCACGAGTGCGAGCCGACACTGGATACGCTATTGGCGAAGCTCTCGCCGGTCGATCTCGTGCTGATCGAGGGCTACAAGGGCGGACCGCATCCGAAGCTCGAAGTCCACCGTGGAGCGCTGGGTGCCCCCCTGCTGACGCCCGGCGACCCCGCAATCATGGCGGTCGCGTCGGATATCGCCTTGCCGGCCGCAACGGTGCCGGTGGTCCATCTTGACGATGTCGAGCGCATCGTCGATGTGCTCATCCGTCACGCGGCGCCGCGCGACGCTATCTTGGCACAAATCGGAAAATCCTGATGGCGCAACTCACCGACGATTGCTTCGCCTTTTCGGGTCCGCTGTTGCCGATTGCGGATGCCGAACGAATGATTGCCGAGCGGGTCCGACCCGTTGCCGAGGTGGAAGATGTGACGCTCCATGCGGCACGCGGCCGTGTGCTTGCAGACGATATCGTGGCGCCGATCAGCCTGCCGCCCTTCGACAATTCGGCGGTCGATGGCTACGCGGTGTGTCACGCTGATGTGGCGCCCACGGGTGAAACACGATTGAATGTAATCGAACGTGTCATGGCGGGACATGCGCCCGCGCGCGTGCCCGGTGCGGGTGAAGCAGTCCGCATCTTCACCGGCGCCCCCATGCCGGCGCGCGCCAACATGGTTTTCATGCAGGAAGATGTTCGCCTTGATGGCTCGCATGTCGTCGTGCCGTCCGGCCTCAAGCCCGGCGCCAATCGCCGGCTCGCGGGCGAAGATGTGCGCGCAGGAAGCGTGATCCTGGCGGCGGGACGGCGCCTGGACGAACTCGGGGTGGCGCTCGCGGCTGCTGTTGGTCTCACGCGGCTTTCCGTGCGACGGCGTGTGAAGGTCGCGGTATTTTCCACCGGCGATGAAATTGTCGAGGCTGGCGCAGTGCGGCCAGGGCCTGCGCTCTATGACGCCAACCGCTATCTGCTGGCCGGTCTCATCGATCGCCTCGGCGCGCTATCTACGGACCTCGGCATCTTGCCGGACGACAAGGAATCTCTCTCGCGTGCGATTGCGGGGGCGGCCGACAATCATGATCTGGTGCTCACCTCCGGCGGCGTTTCGACGGGCGAAGCGGATCACGTACGCACGGCCGTTGAATCCATCGGCCGTCTGGTGTTTTGGCGCGTCGGCATTAAGCCTGGCCGGCCGGTCGCCATGGCGGTCATTCGCGGTCCTGATGGCGGCAGCGCAGCCTTCATTGGGCTGCCGGGCAACCCCGTCGCCGTCTTCGTCACCTTCGTGCGGGTGGTGCGGCCGCTGCTGTTGCGGCTTGCTGGCGCCGATCCCGCGGGACTCATGGCACTGCCGGTACGCGCGGCCTTCAAGTATCGCAAGCGCACCGGCCGGCGCGAATATGTTCGGGTCAAGCTCGTGCGCGCCCCTGATGGCGGCACCGACGCGCACAAATTCGCTCAGGATGGCGCCGGCGTATTGACCTCGCTCACGGAGACCGACGGGCTGATTGAATTGATGGAAGACGTAACGACCGTTGCGCCGGGGGACACGGTCGGGTTTCTGTCCTATGCGACGCTCGTCGGGTGACGCTTAACCACCAGCAACATCGCCTTGCTGCGCCACGATGCGTTCGGCCTCCGCCACATCTTCTGGCGTATTGACGTTGAAGAACGGATCAACCGGATCTATTGGCCATTCCGCAATCGCCACGCCATGGCGACCGGTCCAGATTTCGATCTTGTGCAGTCCTTCATCGATCAAGGCATTGCGGAGATCCTCGCGCAAGGCAACCGCCCACAGGCCGGCCACCGGATGGCGCCAGTCGCCGGAACGCGCGCAGGCAAGCTGCTTGCCGGAGGCCTCACGCGCCTCGTGAAGGCGCGCAACGAGATCGCGCGGCAGGAAGGGGCAATCGCCCGGAACACTTGCCAGATATTCAATGCCTGGCTCATGCTCCGCCGTCCAATCGAGTCCCGCCAAGACGCCGGCAAGGGGACCGGCAAAATCCGGCACGCTGTCGGCGACGACGGGCAACCGCGTATCGGCAAAGCGCGACGGATCCCCATTGGCATTGAGAATGACGCCGTGGCATTGCGGCTTCAGACGCTCCAGCACGCGATCCAAAATGGTGCGGCCCCCGATCCGAATGCGCGCCTTGTCGCCGCCGCCCATGCGGCGCGCCAAGCCGCCGGCGAGCACGAGACCGAGGGTTTCGTTACTCATCGCTTACGGCCGCCTTCCGCCGATGCTTGGCGCTTTCCTCCTCCACATAAGCGAGGTCCTGGTCGAACACGATGCGGCTCTCGCCCGCAAGGGCGACGAAGCGTTTGCCGCGCGCGCGTCCGATCAGCGTGAGATTGGCCTTGCGCGCCAGTTCCACGCCCCAGGCCGTGAAGCCTGAGCGCGATATCAGGATCGGGATGCCCATGCGCACGGTCTTGATGATCATTTCAGAGGTCAGCCGGCCGGTCGTGTAGAAAATCTTTCCGCGCGGAGAGACGCGATGCTTGAACATCCAGCCCGCGATTTTGTCGACCGCATTGTGGCGTCCGACGTCTTCCATATAGACCAGCGGGCGATCTTCCTGTGCGAGCACGCAGCCGTGGATGGCGCCGGCTTCAAGATAGAGCGAAGGTGCGGTGTTGATCTTGTGCGTGAGCGTATAGAGCCATGACGTGCGCAGTTCCGCCTTGGGCAGTTTGACGTCGTCGAGCGCCTCCATGAGATCGCCAAACACCGTGCCTTGGGCGCAGCCGGAGGTCTGGACCTTCTTCTTGAGCTTCTTTTCGTAATTGGTCTTGCGCTTGGTTCGCACCACGACGAGGCTCAACTCCTGGTCATAGTCGACGCCCGTCACCGTGTCGGTTGGCAGCAGCATCGCTTGGTTGAGCAGATAGCCGAGCGCCAGATATTCCGGATAATCATTGATCGTCATGGCGGTGACGATTTCCTGGGAATTGAGAAAAATCGTGAGCGCGCGCTCGACCGTGACTCGGGTCTCGATCGCAGCTCCGGTCTGGTCGATGCCCGTCACGCGCTCGGTCAGGCGCGGATCGAGCGGGTCGGGCCGTATGATGAATTCTTTGGGACGTTTGGGCATTCTGATGAAATTCAACGATCGACCGAGAGTTCCAGGTTGAACTGCGAAAGTGCGCGCAGCGGATCGATGTCTAACATGTCCATCAACTGCATCAGGTTCACACGCTGCCTGGGTGTGATGCTTGCTTTGAGAGTTGCCCCGCGCGTCGTTACGAAGCGCCCGAGCGTATTTGCAAGGCGCTGCAATTCAGCGCTGGTTTGAAGTTGCCCCGGGAGGAGGGTTCTGTCGATGTTTTCCTTAATTTCCTGTCGGGCGGCTTCAAGCGAAATATTTTGTAACTTGGCAAAGTGCGCAATCAACAGATCAAGGCCGCCTGTATCGCGTAGCGACAGTTCCACCGAACCTGCTTCCAGGTCATTGGCCGCCTCGCCAAATTTGCTGGGGTCGGGTTGGAAATGTCGCCGCGTAACATTGTTGATCGCGACGCTTGCGGATACCGAAAACAATCCGTCGAATTCGATTTGGGCCGGAAATGCGATGGTCTGCGTGGTTTCATTCCACTCCGCAGATGCATCGAACCTCAGCCAAAGCTGCCGGAAGCCCACCGCCGCGAGCGCTTTCAATGGACCGTTGTCGCCACCACCGACGGGAAGCGCCATTTTGGCGGCAATCTTGACGGTGCCTGGGACGACACCCACGAATTGGCTCCAAGAGCCTGAGAAAGTTTCAATGCGGATGAGCTGGCCGGTGTCTTTGTCGGGCACGGAAAATCCGTTCAACTCCATCCCTCCGATCATCGGCATCAGGCCGGCAAGCTGGTCAGGTGCCGGGGGGTTATGGAGGATGGCGAATTCTGCCGACTTCCGGATAAGGCCTGCGACGTCGACTGATGTGAATGCGATTTGGCCAACGCGAAGCGGGTCCTTCAGGCGGGGCGCATAGAGGTCTTCGAGGATGAAATCGGACAGTCGGCCGTCTTCGAGCCCTTTGATGCGCAGCGCCGCTATTTCAATCGGACCGTCTGCCGTGGAGTGGGTTTTCAATCCGCGGAATTCGAATTGCGCGATCCGCAGTCCCGTCAAAAAGGAAGCAACCTGTTCGGCCAAATTGCGCTGTTGACCAGGCAACTGTATCCGGTCGGCCGCGTCAGCCGCCTCGGCCAGGGCATCGAATTCATCCAGATTTACCGCCGCGGGTCGCAAGGCAAATTCGCTGACGTCAAATGAGCCAATATTGACAGTGCTTCCGTTGGGCAGAGTGCCGGCAAGGGAACTCACGGCGGCTTCGCGAAACAGGCGCATGAAATCATTGTTGGCCGCGCCAAGGGGGGCGGCCATGGCCACCAGCGTCCGCAGGTCGAAATCACTGATCGAGATTCTGCCGATTTCGTTTGCGGTTCGTCCCCTGCCGGAGGAGGCGGGAGTGCCTAGTGTGATCATTCGGTCAAGCGAGATCGCGGCAAGTTGTCCCTCACGCAGATCGCGGATGACGAGGTTGAAAAGCGTATGTTCGATTGTGCCGGCACCCGCGAAGGCGCTTCGGGATTGCGCCGGCTCGGTGGTGATCCATCCGGCTGGTATCGATACCCTGGTTGCGTGGATTTCGGCCAGGCGCGCGAACGCAAGCCGGACGATATCGAGTGCGGTCGCCGAATTGGTGGTGGGAAATTCCCTGATTGGCATCGAAAATCCGTCGATGGCGATTTCGGGCGCCTTGTAGACAAGACGCGAACTTGACTGATTTGACGGTTGCCCCACACGTTCCAGCTCCAGGCCGTCGATAAGGACGCGATCGGCGGTGAGGACACCGGGTGCCATTCCGAGACCGGATGCTTCGATCCGATCGATTTTCAAGATTATCTCCGGCTGCGTGTCGGAACGGAACGTGAAATGATTTATTCTTAAAGTGCGATTCCATACATCGATGTCGACCGAATCCTGGGTGGTCGTGCCGAGCGCTGCCTGAATGATGGGAAAATCGATATCGCGCGCGACGCTCTTCTGCATCGCCAGGGCCGCAACACAAGAACCCGCAATCGCGATCAAGACCGCAAACCGGGTCGCAAGACGACGCGCCTTTAGGCTGGCGGAGAAAGCCAGGCTGGCGGAGAAAGCGACGGGGAAAGCGCTGCCGCCGACAGCAAATAATGCGGCCGCTTTCATCAAGAGCGCGCTTTGCATCGATACTGGTCCTGGGTTCATGCGGTCGTTTTGACCGGCAAAATGCTGGGCAATGTTAGGCGACGGCGACCCCTGCTTCAATCCGGTGATTTCATCGAAACCGGCTGAGGGGTGCGGTACGATCATCCTGGCAGGAATGCATTAGCCCCACTCTCCGTGTCGCTGATCATTTCGACCGACGCGCCATAAAGAGCTTCGAGATTTGCATGGGTCAGCACGGTGGCAACCTTACCGTGCGCGAGGCGCTCGCCGCCCCGCAAGAGATAGGCTTGATCGGCGGTGCGCAATGCATGGTTGGGATCATGCGTCGTGAACAGCACGCCATGGCCTGCAACCGCAAGGTTCTGAATCTGTCGCATGACCTTGCCTTGGTTGCCGAAGTCGAGGCTTGCGGTTGGTTCATCCAGCACGATGTATTGCGGCTCCTGCGCAAGCGCTCGCGCGAGCAATACGAGCTGTCGCTCGCCGCCGGAAATCATCGTATAGGGGCGGTCACGCAAATGGCCGATGCCAAATTCTTCGAGCGCGTGCCGTGCAACCTCGCGATCATGAGCCGATGGCCTGCTGAACAGACCACCATGGGCCGTGCGCCCCATGAGCACTACGGTTTCGACCGTGAAGGCAAAGGTCGGCGCGTGCGTCTGTGGCACGTAGGCGATGCGCCGCGCGCGTTCGCGTATCGAAAACTTGGCAAGCGGTCGATCGTCGATCAGCACTTCGCCGCCGAGCGGCTTGAGGATGCCGAGAAGCGTCTTGAGCAGGGTGGTCTTGCCGCCGCCATTGGGGCCGAGCAGTGCGAGCACTTCACCCTGCTGTACGCGTACGTCGAGACCGCGTCCGACCACACGGTCGCTATAGCCGATGCTCAGCGCACGGCCGGCGAGCGTCATGACCAGTTCCGTTGCATGCCGGCGAGCAGCCAGATGAAAAAGGGCGTGCCGATAACGGCGGTGAGAATGCCGAGCGGCACTTCGATCGGGGCCATGGTGCGCGCCAGCGTGTCGATGAACAGGAGAAACCCGCCCCCGAGCAGCGCAGCGGTCGGCAGCAGGCGCGGAAAGTCGGGACCGACGAGGGTGCGCGCCAGATGCGGAACCACGAGACCGACCCAGCCGATAATGCCGGCGGCCGCGACGCTGGCGGACGTCACGAGCGTCGCCGCGATAACGATCGCGATTCGCAAGACTCCGGTGGCGATACCGAGCGCGCGCGCTTCTTCCTCCGGCAGCGACATTGCGTCCATGCGCCAGCGTAGCGCCACCAGCACGCCGGTGCCGAGCCCGATGGGCAATGTGAGTGGCAGGAGGTCGGCGGCCGTGGTCGAGGCGAGGCTGCCGAGCAGCCAGAATGTCATGGCGGGAAGCTGATTGTAGGGATCGGCAAGATATTTCACGAGGCCGATGGCGGCCCCCAATAGCGCGCCTATGACGACGCCGGTGAGGACCAGGACAAGCATCGGATCGCGGGAACTCAGGAATGCCCCGATGGCGTAAACTCCGGCGACCGCCGCGAGCCCACCCGCGAAGGCGAGACTTTCGATGCCGATGACGCCGAGTGAGAAATAGATGCCGATCACGGCGCCAAGGGCTGCACCTGACGAGGCACCAAGAATGTCGGGCGACACGAGGGGATTACGAAACAATCCCTGGAATGCGCTGCCCGCAACGGCGAGCGCTGCGCCCACCAGCACGGCTGCTAGCACGCGCGGACCGCGCACCAGCAGCACGACATTTTCGACGGCGGGCGCGGCCGTTGACGTGCGTCCCGCCAGCCGTGACCACAACACATCGAACAGGTCGCTTACCGCCACCGGATAGCGCCCCACCGTGAGAGCTATCGCAATGCCGATTGCCAACACGGCAAGCGCGATCAAGAGGCCGGGTGCTGCTGAGCGATGCATGATTGTCGGGATTCACGCCCCCGCCAGGATGCGTTCGATTTGCCGGTCGTCGATGCTCACGTGATAGAAGACACCGTAGAACTCGCGCGTGAGCGTGCGCATATCTTCCGGGAAGCGCTCCGGATAGAAAATCTTCGCCAGCCACCACATTCCGATCAATCGATTGACTGATGGCGGAAAATCGACCCAGCCGAACGGCAGTTGCGGCGACAGATGAACGCGTTTGGACTGTACTGCGGCGATAGGAGCCCAGGTACGATCGGCTGAAACATTGGCTGCGAATTCCCGATCAATTGTGATGATCACATCCGGGTTCCAGCGCAACACCTGCTCGATCGACACCGTGCCCAAACCGCCGCGGGTTTCGTCCGCGACATTGCGCGCCAGCAGTTCGATGGTTTCCACATTGATGGAGCCGCCTAGACCGGTCTCCAGGCCGCGCGGTCCACGCGCATAATAAACGCGCGGCCGCTCTCCGGGCGCGATATCGGCGATGCGGCTTGTGATTGTCTTGACGGTGTTCTCGACATAGCGTGCGCGCTCTTCGGCGGCGTCGCGACGCCCGACGAGTTCGCCGATGAGCCGATAGGAACCCGCAATCCCATCAAACCGGCCGTCGAGCAGGGCGTAGGGCACGCCGGTCTGCTGCTGAACGCGATCAGCCAGCGACACGAAGGTCGGATTGACGGTGCCGATGTCGAGAATGAGATCGGGCTTGAGCGCGAGCACGACTTCGAGATTGGCCGTATTGCCGCGTCCCGTGATGCGGCCGACTTCCGGACGGCTGCCGACGTCGGGAAGGAGGAACTCGCGCTCAGTGGCGGTGGTCGCCCGTGCCCAGCCGAGCAGCAAATCGGGCGCTACGGTGTAAAGCGCAATGGCAGCCGGCGGGCCGGCCGGAAAGATCCGCTCGACGCGCGCTGGCACCGGCACCGCGCGCCCGGCTGCGTCGGTCACATTCCGCACTCGCGCCGGCTGGGCAAGGCCCATGTGCGGCGCCACCAATGATGTTGAAAGTCCGGCGACCAAGGCGCGACGATCAAGTGGCATGTCAGCCCCTCCTCGATAGAATTGTCAGTCCAACAGAACCGTCAATCGCCGGCGCTTTCAAGCCCAAACATGCTCACGACGCTGGGCTGGATGATCTTCGAATGCAAGGCCAGCAACACCAGTTGTGCATCGAGTGTGCCCGTATAGTCCAGGGCCGCCTCGATGCGGCGTTCCACTTGCGCGGCAAGAGCGTCCGTGTTGGCGCCGCCAAAACCTTCGGCTCCGATCATGCAATAGCCGATGATTTCCGCCGCAGCTTTGTAGGCCTGCGGCGAGGGATCGTCGTCATCGGCATGGTCCTTGAGCAGATTGACCGCGGTCAATTTGACGGCTTCCGGAACGAGTGCCGGATGCACATCGAGCGCCCGCAGCGACTGATCGAATTGGCGTAGATCATACGATCGGCCAAAGATACCGAACAGTCCGAACGACGAGCGGCTCCGGGCCATGTTACTTGCCGCTATGCGTTCCCCTGATCGTACCGCCTTCGAGCTTGGTGAACGGTACCCAGGAGAGCCTGCTGCCATTGTAGATGTCCGAACGCGTCACGTTGATGGTGCCGTCCTCGACCTGCCGCTTGGCGATCTTGAGCACATGCTGGGCGCCCGGCGGACCGACCGGAATGAGCATGACGCCGTTAGGCTTGAGCTGTTGCATCAGGGGCGGTGGGATGTGGTCGATGCCGCAGGTAACGATGATCCGGTCGAAGGGTGCTTCCGCTTCCCACCCGTAATAGCCGTCGGAGTTGCGAGTGGTGATTGACTGGTATTCCGTATAGCCGCGCGCGATGAGCGCGTCGTAGACTTGGCGTGTGCGCTCCGCCAGTGGCTTGATGATTTCGATCGACCAGATCTTGTCGGTGAGGTTCGCAAGAAATGCCGACTGGTAGCCGGAGCCGGTCCCGATTTCGAGCACCTTGTCGCCCATTTGCACATCCATGGCATTGGTCATGCGCGAGACCGTGTGCGGGCCGGTGATCGTCACCCCGAACCCGATATTGAGATAATGCACTTCATAGACGCGGCCGAGATTCTCCCGCGTGACAAATTCTTCACGTGGGGTCGTCAGGTAGGCGCGGATGCTGCGCGCGTCCCAGAGGTCTTTGGCCGCGATGAGCTGCTTGAACCGGTCCCAGCGCTGGCCGAGATACATGCGATCTTCGCCCCGGTTGACGGCCATCCAGTCGACATAGTCGGCCCGCCGCTCGGTGGGCGGGGAGGCGTTCCAGTCATAAGGCACCTGCACTTTGGCGCGGGCGGTTAACGGCGCAAGGCTGGTGGCAAGCATGGCGGCGCTGCCGGACAAGAGATGCCGCCGGCTCACTGCCGCTCGGCCACTGGCCCATCCGCGTGCCGCAGATTCGTTTCGATCTTTCATCGTCTTAGTCTGTTGCAAGGTCTTAGCCTGTTGCAAGGTTTTGGCTTGTTGCAAGTCGCTTCGGGAGGCGGAAGGGGGGTGAAACCCGATGCGAGAATGCACGAGAATCAAGGTATTGCCATGACGGTTTGCAAGTGCCACGCGCGCAATTGCCGTTATCCTCAACGATCCGATCCCGGTAGACCCGGGATCGGTGGACCATGGCAGGTCAACTGGGGCTCTTTGGCGCCGCCACCGATTGTCCGAATGACGTTGTAAGTGGGCGCGCCATGACTATAGTGCGCCCGCCGCAGGCCCTGAGTCTGCGCGGAGGGATGGCCGAGTGGCTGAAGGCGCTCGCTTGGAAAGCGTGTATACGGGAAACCGTATCGTGGG
>DATGVJ010000255.1:0-5184 GCA_035300505.1 Xanthobacteraceae bacterium | reverse complement strand
ATCCGATCATCCCGTTCGTTCTGTTGTCGTTTATTTCGCGCGGGATGCGGTTTTATCTGGTTGCCTTCCTGATCCACCGCTACGGTGTGCGTGCGCGCGCCATTCTCGAGGAGCGGCTGGAATTCTGGGTGACGCTGGCCGCGATTGTGTTCGTGGCCGGGATCGTGGCGGCGGTGTTGTTGTTTTAGGGCGCGCTTTTGGGGCTGCCTCGGGGCGACACTCCTTATCTGTTCCAATCGCAATTTCGCCATCTCGACAACATAGATTGTGCCCCGATATGACCAAGAACCGCATAGAGGTCCGATTGGCGACCCTTCCGCGGAAGGGACCGCTTTATTTGCGTGCATCCGCGTTTGCCATCCTGTGCGCCGTGGCGTGCGGCGGTGCGGTCGCGGCTCATGCGCAACAGCCGATGCCGGCGCCAAAGGATTCGCCTGTTGTCGAGCCGCCCGTGGTGCCTGAGGATGCCTTCCGGCCGAACTTGCTCGATGCGCTCGGGCGTTGGCTCGGGGATTCAAAAGCGAAGGTCGACGAGCAGCTCAAGAGCACGCAGGAAGTGCTCGGGGGGCTCGGCAAAGGGGCGACGACAATTGTTCGCGACGCAGCAGACGCAGCCCGCGACGCAGTTGGTGTCGCCCAACAGGCAACCGACGCAGTGGCCGGGTTGCCGGCCGCGCGCATCGTCGACGGACGCGAGCGTTGCGAACTCGCGCCAAATGGGGCGCCTGATTGCCAGACCGCCTCCGTTGCGCTGTGCCGCAACAAGGGCTTTGCGTCCGGCCGCAGCATCGACATCAGGTCCTCGGAAAAATGCCCGGCTTCGGTGCGGCGGTCTGGCCGCGCGCCGGAGCCCGGCACATGCACGATGGAAACTTTTGTGTCGCGCGCCGTGTGCCAATAGGGTTGTGGGTTGATCGGTTTCTACGCCGCGCGTTTCGGCGTGCCCGCAACGATATCATGTGGTTCAATTCCCTGATCCCTGATTCCTGACCGCTGATTCCTGACCCCGGCAAGGACCTCGCTCCCGTGAATCTTCACGCCATGTTGCGCGCTCGCCAGGCCGCCTATCGCCCCATCGCCGTCGGCCTTATCGGGGCCGGCAAATTCGGTACCATGTTCGCCGCACAGATACGTTTGACGGATGGCATGCATCTTGTGGGTGTCGCGGATCTCGATGTGGCGCGGGCCCGCAAGCAGCTGCAAGGCGCCGGGTGGAACCTGGAGGCGATCTCTGCGCCTTCGCTGGAGAGCGCAGATGTCACGGGCCTATTGCATCTCACCGAAGATGCCGACGCCTTGCTCGCGTTTCCCGGAATCGAAGTGGTGATCGAGGCAACCGGCATCCCTGAGGCCGGCATCCGCCACGCCCTCAAGGCGATCGAGCACGGCAAGCATAACGTGATGGTCAATGTCGAAGCCGACGCACTCGCGGGGCCCCTTCTTGCCGACAAGGCGAGGCGCGCCGGTGTCGTTTACAGTCTCGCCTATGGGGACCAGCCGGCCCTTATCTGCGAACAAGTGGATTGGGCGCGCACCTGCGGCTTCGAGGTCGTGGCGGCTGGCAAGGGAACCCGCTACGAGCCGCACTATCACGCGTCGACACCCGAGACCGTGTGGGAGATTCTTGATCGATACCTGCAGATCGAGGATCGAAAGTCGATCAACCCAAAAATGTTCAACAGTTTCATCGACGGCTCGAAGTCGGCGATCGAGATGACAGCGGTGTGCAATGCCACGGGCCTGATGCCGCAAGACGAAGGCTTGGGCTTTCCGCCGGCCTCGCGTTTCGAGCTTGCCGATGTGTGCAAGCCGAGAGCCGCCGGCGGCACGCTTGCGAAAGCGGGCGTGACCGAGGTCGTGTCGTCGGTGACGCGCGACGGCCGTGACGTGCCGCACAATCTGGCGCTCGGAACATTTGTTGTCGTGGAAGGCGCAACCGACTACGCGCGGCGTTGCTTCCGCGAATATCACATGCTGCCTGACACAAGCGGGCGTTATGCCGCGCTCTACCGCCCGATTCATATGATCGGTCTTGAACTCGGCATCTCGGTTGCCTCGGTGGCGCTGCGCAAGGAAGCGACCGGCGCGCCCACGGGTTTTCGCTCCGACGTGGTGGCGGTCGCTAAGCGTGCGCTCAAACAAGGCGAAGTGCTCGACGGGGAGGGCGGCCATTGCGTCTGGGGCCGGCAAATTCCGGCCGCACGATCGCTCACCGATGGCCTGCTGCCGCTTGGGCTTGCGCAAGGAGTGGCGCTCAGGCACGCGGTCGCACAAGGCCAATGCGTCAAATGGTCGGACGTTACTTGCGATGCCCAAGCGCTGGCTGTGCGCGTGCGCCGCGACATGGAAAAGGCGTTTGCTCTGGAAGACGCCAGAACGTGAAGGTTTGGAGTCCCGCGTTTACGCGGACTTTCTTTCCAGCCGAGAGATTCTAAGAAAGGCTGCCTGGAGGCGGGACTTCGAACGGGATCGTACGCGCCCGCTATCGCGCCCCCACACTCCGTTCTACAATCGCACACGATAAAAACCCTTTTTGGAGGAAATCATATGGGTAAGACATCCGCATGGATGGGGCTGGCGGCGGGCGCGACGTTTTTGGCCTGGGCGACCACGGTCATGGGGCAGGGCGCACCGGCCGCACCTGCCCCGGTGCCGAAGTTCGAAGTCGATCCGTTCTGGCCGAAACCGTTGCCGAACAATTGGACGCTTGGGCAGGTGGGCGGCATCGCGGTCGACGAGCGCGACCACGTCTGGATCATCCAGCGTCCGAGCAGCCTTACGCGCGGGGAACGGCTGGCGGCGACCAATCCGCCGACTGCAAAGTGCTGCGTGCCGGCTCCCTCCGTCATCGAGTTCGATCCGGAAGGCAATGTGGTCCAGGCCTGGGGCGCCCCCGGGCAAGGCTACGACTGGCCGAAGCAGGAGCATGGCATTCGCGTCGACCATAAGGGCTTCGTCTGGTTCGGCGGCAACCACAAGGACGACGGCTTCATGCTGAAGTTCACCCGCGACGGCAAGTTCGTGAAGCAGATCGGCAAGGCCGGTCCGCGTAAGGGCGATCATGACATTACCCAGCTCGGCCAGCCGGCCGACATCTGGATCGATCCCGAAACCAACGAAGCCTATATCGCCGACGGCTACGGCAATCACCGCATCATCGTGTTCGATGCCGATACCGGTGCTTACAAGCGTCACTGGGGAGCCTATGGCAAGACACCCGAGGTCGAGAAGGAAGTCGCTTCCCATGATCCGGGCGGTGCCAGCGGTTATGACCCGAAGGCGGCGCCCTTCGGCATGTTCCGCAACCCCGTGCATTGCGTGAAGATCGCCAAGGACGGGCTCGTCTACGTGTGCGATCGCGTCAACGACCGCATCCAGGTGTTCCGCAAGGACGGCACGTTCGTGCGCGAATGGGTCTATCTCAAGGATACGCTGGGTTCCGGGTCGGTCTGGGATCTGTATCTGTGGCCCGATCGCGATCAGACCTACTTGATCAATGTCGACGGCGGCAACAACGAATTCCGCGTGGTGCGCCGTTCCGACGGCGAAGTGGTCGGCACCTATGGCCGTTACGGCCGCATGGCCGGGCAGTTCTACGGCGTGCACAATGTCGCGATCGACTCGCGCGGCAATGTGTTCACCTCCGAAGTGTTCGAAGGCAAGCGCATCCAGCGCTGGAAAGTGACCAGCGGCGCGCCTCAGAAGTAGGTATCTATCCGGATGGAGCCGTTAGCGCGAGTCCTCTATGGAAATCATACTTTATTACGCCCCGAATGCCTGTTCGCTCGTTCCTTACGTGACGCTCACCGAAGCCGACGCCAAGTTCGAAGTTCGCACCCTCAATTTTCGTAAACACCAGCACATGTCTGCGGATTATTTGAAGCTCAACCCCAAGCACAAAGTGCCGTTTCTGGTCGTCGATGGACGTGGCTTGAGCGAAAATGTTGCGATCCAGACCTGGGTCGCACGCCAGTTTCCGCAAACGAGACTCCTGCCGGGCGACCCCTGGCAGGAACTTCAGGCGATCTCGATTCTTGCCTGGTGCGCCTCAGGCATCCATCCGTTCCTGTCCCGGATTAACAATACGAAGCGGGTTTGCGATATATCGGGTGCCGATGAAAGCGTGCGCCGGTCCGCCAAAGAGATGCTCTTCGAAGCCTACAGGATTGCCGACGATATGCTTGCGGGCCGCGAATTCTTTTTCGACCATTTCACGGCCGCCGATGCGCACTTTTTCTGGTGCCTGCGCCGCGGCGTGCAGCTCGATGCCGGCCACAGCGGTTTTCCAAACTGCGCGGCGCATTTCGAGCGCATGAAGGCGCGGCGGAGCGTGCAAAAGGTTCTCGATTTCGAGAAATCCGTACTCGATGGCTTTGGCCAGGATTGACTCTCCGAAAACCCGTAACATAGTCGCCGCACCCGCTGGTGCCGGTTGAGGCCGCAGCGCGTCGCTACAAGGCGTATTTCAGAGCCGGGGGTTCTCCGGCTTGCAACACTGGGAGGAAGTTATGTCTATTCGTTTGGCCGTCGCGGCAGCTGCTGCCCTCGTTGCCATTCCGGGCGCCGCCGGCGCTCAGGTCCTGATGGAGAAGAATATTTCGATCAGGATGGCGCTGACGATCGCTGAAACTGCACTCACCGAATGTGGCAACCGGACATCGATTGCTGTCGTCGATCGCTCCGGGCGCATGCGCCTGTTCCTGCAGGGCGATGGCGCGGCCCCGCACAATCTCGAACTCGCCCGCCGCAAGGCTTATACGGCTGGCACGTTTGGGCGCACCTCCCTCGAATGGATGCAGCGCACTGAGACCAACGTTCCGGGCCAACGGCAACTGACGGACGTCATTCCGCTCCAGGGCGGCGTTCCGATCAAGGTCGGCAACGAAACGATCGGCGCTGTCGGGTTGAGCGGCGCCCCGAATGGCGGCCCGCAGGAAGAGGCGTGCGGCAAGGCCGGTATCGCCAAGGTGGCGGATCAGCTGAAGTAATTGGTCGTATTATGTAGGATGGGTAGAGCCAAAAAAACGCGTCTTAAACGCGTTTTTTTGGCGAAACCCATCATCTTCTCTGGCCGCAAGTTGATGGGTTCTCTGGCCGCAAGTTGATGGGTTTCGCAATAACGCGTGAAGAACGCGTTATCGCTCTACCCATCCTACGAAGTCCGCCCTCACGGCGGCAGATAGG